>NZ_NMQR01000028.1 GCF_003545805.1 Photorhabdus sp. CRCIA-P01
GCCTAGGTAGGCCATTACCCTACCTACCAGCTAATCCCATCTGGGTTCATCCACGGGCGTGAGGCCCTTTCAGGTCCCCCACTTTGGTCTTGCGACATTATGCGGTATTAGCCACCGTTTCCAGTGGTTATCCCCCGCCCTCGGGCAGATCCCCAGACATTACTCACCCGTCCGCCGCTCGTCAGCAAAAGCGCAAGCGCTTTCCTGTTACCGCTCGACTTGCATGTGTTAGGCCTGCCGCCAGCGTTCAATCTGAGCCATGATCAAACTCTTCWATTWAAAGYTTGATGCTCAAAGAAACTGACCGTTCATTCGTAATGAATTCACYGTTGTTCACTCTTCAAGACTTTAAAACGTATTTTTTGGTGATACGGTCTTGTGAGTGCCCACACAGATTGTCTGATTAATTGTTAAAGAGCAGGCTGAATTAAAAAATGATATTCTCGTTCAGCCGGGCTGCGTATACTACGCTTTTCGCCCGCAGAGTCAAGCGTTTATTCGCCTTCCCTCTGCCCAACCTCACAATGTTTATCAGCGTTGTGTCGGTCAGTGGGGCGCATTATAGGGGATTCTTCGGTGCTGGCAATAATTATTTTGAAAAAATTGATCGTTTGATTAATTCCACAGCAAAGCTCTACTTTATACCTACTTACCAACAGATTTATCCACATATGGCTAGTTGGATGAAAATTTGTCGAGCATCACGCAAACGTTTTCGTTACAATTCGGTGGTTAAAATCATCAAGCGATTTTATCTGACTACACTGAAATGTTATTGCAGTGCCCATTTTTTATGTCCTGATATAGTGGGTTCTTCCCAATAACATGTTACTGCCTTACAAAATCCAAGGGATCAAATCAATGCAACAGCTTCGTCCAATCCGTCGTGCCCTGCTTAGCGTTTCCGATAAATCAGGGGTTGTTGAATTTGCAAAAGCCTTATCTCAACGCGGTGTCGAATTGCTTTCTACTGGTGGCACAGCTCGTTTACTCGCTGAATCAGATCTAAAGGTTACTGAAGTTTCAGACTACACCGGTTTTCCTGAAATGATGGATGGCCGTGTTAAGACGCTGCATCCTAAAGTACATGGCGGAATCCTTGGCCGCCGTGGACAAGATGATGAAATCATGGCACAACACCAAATCTCACCGATCGATATGGTGGTTGTGAATCTATATCCATTCGCTCAGACCGTCGCTAAACCCGATTGTACTTTGGCTGATGCCGTTGAAAACATTGATATCGGCGGACCAACGATGGTTCGTTCTGCGGCTAAGAACCATAAAGATGTAGCAATTGTGGTTAATAGTAATGATTACGAAAAAATCATTGAAGAGATGGATAACAATCAGGGGTCATTAACACAATCAACCCGCTTCGATTTAGCCATTAAGGCTTTTGAACACACTGCTGCTTATGACAGTATGATTGCTAACTATTTTGGCAAGCTGGTTCCGCCTTATTATGGCGATACGACTCAACCATCAGGACGTTTCCCTCGTACTCTGAATTTGAATTTCATTAAAAAGCAGGATATGCGCTACGGTGAGAACAGCCATCAGGACGCTGCTTTCTATATAGAAGAAAATCTCTCTGAATCATCCATTGCAACTGCAACTCAGTTACAAGGTAAAGCGCTTTCCTATAACAACATTGCTGATACCGATGCAGCGCTGGAATGTGTTAAGGAATTCGCAGAGCCCGCATGCGTTATTGTTAAGCACGCTAACCCATGCGGTGTAGCAATTGGTAAAGATATCCACGAAGCTTATGATCGCGCATTCAAAACAGATCCAACCTCCGCTTTCGGCGGTATTATTGCTTTCAACCGCGAACTTGATACTAAAACCGCACAAGCCATTATCGACCGCCAATTCGTCGAGGTAATTATCGCTCCTTCAATAAATGAAGATGCATTACCCGTGTTGGCTACCAAACAGAATGTCCGTGTTCTGGTCAGTGGCAAATGGGAAACCCGCGTTGCTGGTCTTGATTTCAAACGAGTTAATGGTGGCCTACTGGTACAAGATCGCGATCTTGGTATGGTTGCAGCAACTAACCTACGCGTGGTTTCCAAACGTCAACCCACTGAACAAGAAATGAAAGATGCTCTGTTCTGTTGGAAAGTCGCTAAGTTTGTCAAATCAAATGCCATTGTTTATGCAAAAAATGATATGACCATCGGTATCGGTGCAGGCCAAATGAGCCGCGTCTATTCTGCAAAAATTGCTGGAATTAAAGCCGCCGACGAAGGTTTGGAGGTTCAGGGGTGTGCAGTGGCTTCTGACGCCTTTTTCCCATTTCGTGACGGCATTGATGCCGCCGCGGCTGTCGGCGTAAGCTGTGTTATCCAACCAGGCGGTTCTATCCGTGATGACGAAATCATTGCAGCGGCTGATGAACACGGTATTGCTATGATTTTCACCGGCATCCGCCACTTTCGCCACTAATCAATAGCAGGAGTTAATCTGATGAATATTTTAATTGTCGGTAGCGGTGGACGCGAACATGCTCTGGCATGGAAAGCAGCTCAATCTCCTTTAGCTGATAAAGTCTATGTCGCTCCAGGAAATGCAGGAACTGCTCTAGAAAGCAATCTCGAAAATATTGATATCTCAGCGACAGATATCAACGGCTTGTTGGTCTTTGCACAAAGCCATGATATTGGGCTGACTATTGTTGGCCCCGAAGTACCATTGGTGATGGGTATCGTCGATGCATTCCAAAAAGCTGGGTTGACTATTTTTGGTCCAACTCAAGCAGCCGCTCAATTAGAAGGCTCAAAAGCATTTACCAAAGATTTTCTGGCACGTCATCAAATCCCAACTGCGGATTATCAGAATTTTACAGAAATCGAACCCGCTCTTGCCTACCTGGATAAAGTCGGCGTCCCTATTGTCATAAAAGCTGACGGACTCGCTGCGGGTAAAGGTGTGATTGTTGCTATGACACGGGAAGAAGCCCAATCTGCAATAAAAGATATGCTAGCCGGAAATGCGTTTGGTGATGCAGGCCACCGTATTGTTATTGAAGAATTTCTAACAGGTGAAGAAGCTAGTTTTATCGTTATGGTCGATGGTAAGAATGTTATTCCGATGGCAACCAGTCAGGATCATAAACGCATAGGTGATGGTGATACTGGCCCAAATACTGGCGGAATGGGGGCCTATTCTCCCGCTCCAGTCGTCACCGATGCAATCCACCAGCGTATTATGGAAGAGATTATTTATCCTACTGTTAATGGTATGGCTGCTGAGGGTCATGTCTATACTGGTTTTCTTTATGCCGGCTTGATGATCAACCAAAATGGCGAACCAAAAGTGATTGAATTTAATTGTCGCTTTGGTGATCCGGAAACTCAACCCATCATGATGCGTATGCGTTCTGATCTTGTTGAACTCTGTCTAGCTGGTGCAAAAGGCGAGCTTGCTGGTAAAACGTCTGATTGGGATGAACACCCTGCTCTGGGTGTGGTACTCGCTGCCGGTGGGTATCCTGCTGATTATCACAAAGGGGATATTATTCATGGCTTGCCCCAACAAGAAAATGAAAATAGCAAGGTTTTCCATGCGGGTACGGCAATGAAAGGCAATGACGTGATTACCGCAAGTGGACGCGTTCTATGTGTTACAGCATTAGGAGAAACCATTATAGATGCACAGAGAAATGCTTACCAACAAGCAGAAAAGATTAAATGGAATAGCTGTTTTTACCGCAAAGATATCGGATATCGGGCAATTAACCGATTGAAGTAACCATAAAACTGACGAGGGTCAGAGGCTGTCCTTCGTCGGTTCCCAACGACAAAAGTCATTATTCGCTACCAACAATAATTCGCGGCCAGCAGGCGCTTCCAACCAAGCAATGGTTAATTGGCTGTAGCTGCTTTTTTCGCGCTGCTCAAGCCATGACCTCGCGTAAGGTTCAAACTCAAGGGAAATCGTTTCACCTGCACAGGTAGTGACTTTACCGTTACTCCAGTGCCCTTGCACCAAACGCACATTTCCCACTATCAACGCATCACTTAATTCAAGTGTCCGTTTAGCATCAAACTGAATACGAACAATATCATCGCTGGAAAGTGGCTCTCGTCGCGTTTTCGACTGCTTTTGCATAAAAATCACATCACTGGATTTATTCAAACGAAGTTGTTCAGATAGTGGATTTTTATCATTCAAAATTTCACGACGAATTTGACGCAAATCTCCCTGCTTATATTCATAAAAAGTCACGACAGTATTGTCATTACGGTAGGGGCTGTAAACACTCATCAGAACCCGAGGTTTACTGTTCTGATCGTTGAGACGCCACAAGCGGACAACACCATCATCGGCAATGAATCCACTTGCGCTGAAAGAAGGTTCTTTAGGTTGATTGGTACAGGCGCTGAGCGCGAAGACGAATCCTAGTGTCATCAGCCCCTGACGAACCAACAAAAGGGGATAAATAATACCCCTTCTATTTTTTCTTTTTTGCAATGAAATTATTTAACTGCGTCTTTCAGCGCCTTACCAGCAGAGAAAGCAGGTACGTTTGCAGCCGCGATTGTAATTTCTTTACCGGTTTGCGGGTTACGCCCAGTACGCTCTGCACGGTGGTTAACTTTGAAAGTACCAAAACCTACCAGTTGTACTGAATCGCCCGCTTTCAGGGATTCGGTGATTGCATTCAAAGTTGATTCCAGAGCAGCTTTTGCCTGAGCTTTAGTCAGGTCTGTGCTTTCTGCGATTGCATCAACTAATTCAGTCTTATTCATAGATTATCCTTACAGTGTGTTTATCGTTTGCAAAGCATCGAGTGCGACGGATATGCCGAATGACAGCACCCCTGCATACACGCACCGATAGCCACTTCTTTTCACCCCCCAAATGTAGAACAGAGTGGGGGCAAAAGTGAAGCCTTTGAACATGGCATTTAAAGCATTAAATCACGTTTTTTCACTTTACTGCGTTAAATTTATACCAATGTTACTCGTTCCTGACTCCCGGAGGTCAGCTTTCAATCCTTTAATCAACTCAATATCCCGCTCTTCGCAGCTAACCAATAAGCGATAAATTTCCCATTGGATGTCCCACTCTTGTTCAATAGCAGGTAATATTTTTAGTTCTTCATCGGTCATTTCTTTCCCGGCCTGAGTCATTTCAAGCATAGCAACAGTGCGAATTGAAACTTCACTCACTGCAATTGCATGCTCCAATGTTTCACCACTCAGACAAGCGTGAATAATTTCCCCTAACGCAATACATGCATCAATTGCCGGGTACACACCGTAAATATCGTAATCATCTGCTGAGGGAATAACTTGTTCCAACTTTTCCAGCTGATTATCAAAATTCACCTTGGCATCTTTTACAACTAATATTTCCCACACCAAATCCAGAATACAGCGGTAAATAGCAGGTTCTGCAAATGCCGTCTGGCAACAGAACATCCGGTAATTTGGATACATCCGTTCGCACAGACTTGCCATAAAGGTCAGATGCTGCCAGCTTTCAAGTTTCTCCAACCGTAAATGTATCGGGTTTCGTAACATTAGCTTTTACTCATTATGCACAATTTGCTCCGCAGTTTACCTGAAATTCAAGAATATCCACACGCTTACACCGAATTTAAGGATTTTTCTGTATCATTTGTTCAAAAAACGGCCTATTTGAGGCTGCACCATCTGCCCAACGGGTTGTTTCAGGCAGACGATATCCCTTCATACAACATTCCACCCATAACAATGCACTATCAAGACTGATTCGGTGCCCTGTAGAAATGTACAATGGATTACAACGTTTTTTACTTCGCCATACCCAACCAATCTGTTCCCCTTTATCAATCAGAGGCTGGCAACTGCCGGGCTGTTCTCCCAATGGTTCACTTTCACCACATAAACGACGTTTTGCCACACCAATTGTGGGTACATTAGCTAATAAACCAAAATGGCTAGCAACACCTAAACGACGTGGATGAGCAATGCCATGACCGTCCACCATGACCAGATCAGGTTTGTGTTTCAACAACTGCCATGCAGCCATTAATGCAGGATATTCACGGAAAGAGAGTAAACCGGGAATATAAGGCAGCGTAGTTTCAATTCGAGCTACCTGATATTCCACCAGTTCAAGGGTAGGATAAGAGAGAATCGCTATCGCTGCGCGAGTAATCACTCCCTGTTGTTCGAAACCCACATCAGCGCCAGCAATCAATTTAAGTGGGGAAAAATCATCATAACGGATAACCTGTTGAGCTTTTTCTATTTGTTCCTGACGTAATGCTTTCGTATTAATCATATTCTTACTGATGATATTTAGCTGAAAGTTTATGTACCGCTTCGACAAATACACCCGCGCGTTCCGGCAGTACATCCTGATGGATACCATGACCAAGGTTAAAGACATGACCAGAACCCGTCCCAAAACCTTGCAAAATTGTCGAAACTTCCTGCTCAATCCGCTCTGGAGAGGCGTATAACATGGATGGGTCCATATTGCCCTGCAAAGCGACTTTACTGCCCACACGACGGCGCGCATCGGCAATATCCGTCGTCCAATCCAAACCAAGCGCATCACAACCGGTTTCAGCCATGGCTTCCAGCCATTGTCCACCACCTTTGGTAAACAGTGTCACCGGCACACGACGACCTTCATTTTCACGGATCAGGCCATCAATAATTTTGTGCATATAATGCAAGGAAAATTCCCGGTAATCTCGCCCCGTCAGTACCCCACCCCAAGTATCGAAAACCATCACAGACTGAGCACCTGCTTTAATCTGAGCATTGAGATAAAGAATAACGCTGTCTGCTAGCTTATCCAGCAACAGATGCATTACGGTAGGTTCGGCATACATCATTTTTTTGATTTTAGTGAATGCCTTGCTGCTACCACCTTCCACCATATAAGTTGCCAGTGTCCACGGGCTACCGGAAAAGCCAATCAAAGGAACCCGACCCACCAGTGCCTTACGAATCGCACGCACGGCATCCATCACATAGCCCAACTCCATTTCCGGATCAGGCACCGGCAGTTTTTCCACATCAGCACGGCTGAAAACAGGAGATTTAAAACGCGGACCTTCACCTGCTTCAAAATAGAGCCCCAGTCCCATAGCATCAGGAATAGTGAGAATATCAGAGAAGAGAATTGCCGCATCCAGCGGATAACGCCGCAAAGGTTGTAAAGTGACTTCACAAGCGAGCTCAGTATTTTTACACAAAGCAATAAAATCACCGGCTTCAGCACGAGTAGCTTGATACTCAGGTAAATAGCGGCCAGCCTGGCGCATCATCCAAACAGGCGTAACATCAACGGGTTGACGTAGTAAAGCTCGCAAATAACGGTCATTTTTCAGCTCATTCATGACAGGCTCCATTTATTTATTGGCCGCAATATAATCTGACTACAATAATTAGGTGCCATTGTAACATGGCAGGTAGATCCCTCCCGTTGAATTGCACCAAACTGTACATTACGCATTTCGGCACAGAGCAATCGTATCTTCAATCAACCGACGAGCAATAGTATTGTGGGGTGGAATCAATGGCAGTTGATCATAGTGATACCAATCCGCACTAATCAGCTCTTGCGGATCATGACGGATCTCACCACTGTCATAATCAGCCAGAAATGCCACCATCAATGAATGAGGGAAAGGCCATGGTTGAGAAGCCACATAACGTAAGTTGCGAATTTTAATATTACTCTCTTCCATCACTTCGCGGGCCACAGCTTCTTCGAGTGTTTCACCGACTTCAACAAATCCCGCAAGGACTGTATACATGCCTTCACGATGACGTTGGTGTTGAGCCAGCAAAATATGATCATCCCGACGAATACCGACGATAATACAAGGTGCAATCTGCGGATAATAACGTTCGTGGCAGTGATGACACAAACAAGCCCATTCACTGACACTATGATGCATTTCACTGCCACAATAACCACAATATTGATGAGAGCGATAAAATTCCGCCAATTGCACTCCCCGGCCAGCTAATTGAAACAAGCCACGATCATTTGCAACAATTTGCCGTAAAGAAACCATATTTGCAGCCATTTTCTGACGAATAAGCCAAACTTTCTCACCTTGCCACTCACCGATAGGCAAGGCTATTTTTCCTTGCAGTGACCATTGAGTTGCCATTCCAAAAGGTAATTCGCCTTTAGGGAGCCAAATACGATTTTCATCGCTGATAATCCACCAACCACGTTCTGTGCCTGTAATTTGTCGTTGCATCATCACTATGACATCTTAATTTTAATATCTGTATAAATCATACACTTTTTAATCAGAAAAGCGTGTTTTATTACTATTACCATATACCGTATTGCTCGATCTGATTGTAATCGGCATTATTCTCAACTATTAAATAGACTTTGACCTGAGGAGCATAACACCATGTCACAACTGCTTGTCGTGTTTGATCTGGATGACACCTTAATTTCTGGTGATTCCAGCGCTATCTGGACAGAGTTTTTATGGAAAAAAGGCATCATTACTGATCCCAGTTTTATTGAAGCAGATAAAAAAATGATGGCTGATTACAGCGCTGGTTCACTGGATATGAGTGGTTATTTAGCATTTAGCCTGCAAACACTGCATAAAGTTCCACAAGAACAAGTTGATCTTTGGCTGACTGAATTTATTAACGAAAAAATCAGACCTCGATTTTATCCGCAAGCCAAAGCTCTTATTGCTGAATATCAACAGCAGCAAGTCCCAATGATGATCATCTCAGCCACAGTCTCTTTCATTGTGAAAAAGATTGCTGCCGAATTAGGTATTCACACTGCTCTAGGCATTGATATGGTAATGGAAAATGGCTGTTATACCGGCCAAATAGACGGTATTACGACGTTTCGTGAAGGGAAAGTCAAACGAATAAAACAGTGGCTGGAACAGCAAAATAATTACCCTGAAATTATTCGTTTTTACAGTGATTCAATTAATGATCTACCAATGTGTCAATTTGCCGATGAGGTAATTACGGTCAATGCCGATACCCGTTTAAAAGCCGAAGCACAACAACATAGCTGGCAACAATTAACCTGGTCACTGTAAATACTTTCAATCAGTAAGGGTTGTAGTTTTCATAATCCCTTCTATACTACTGCTTACTTTCTTGTCGGAGTGCCTAGCGTAAGCTGTTTCATTGCAGCATACACAGGCTGAGACCGTTAATTCGGGATCCGCGGAACCTGATCGGGTTAATACCCGCGAAGGGAACAAGAGTAATCAGCCGCTGTCAGCCCACCCAGTTTTCACCACGGGTCTGTCCAGCCATCAATTATTACTCCCTGCGAGCTCCAGACAAGCAACTTTCCCAATAATACAGTTAGGAATTTGCTATGTCTCATAATACTGTTATCCCTACAACCGATATCTCACCAAAACCCAATCCGGCACGCCCACGTAAAGCGCAACGCGATGCCGCTCAGGAATTTATTAATTCTATTCAAGGCGTCACGTTCCCCAATTCACGACGAATTTATCTTCGAGGTTCACGTGACGATATCCACGTTCCAATGCGTGAAATCCAATTATCACCCACGTTAATTGGTGGCACCAAAGAAGAACCTCAGTATGAGGAAAATGAAGCCATTCCAGTTTATGATACTTCCGGCGCTTATGGCGATCCTGATTCCAAACTGGATGTACATGTTGGGTTAACCAAACTACGCCAACCGTGGATCGACGAACGCCAAGATACTGAACCTGTTGCCACCCTCGGCTCCGATTTCACTCAGCAACGCCTGACGGATGCCGGTCTCGATCATTTACGTTTTAATAATCGCCCCCGTCCATTAAAAGCCCGTAGAGGCAAACGCGTGACTCAACTGCACTATGCCCGTCAAGGCATCATCACACCAGAAATGGAATTTATCGCACTGCGGGAAAATATGGGACGTGAACGTATCTGCGGTGATGTGTTACGCCAACAACATGCAGGACAAAGTTTTGGCGCTCAGTTGCCGGAAAATATCACGCCAGAATTTGTCCGCCAGGAGGTCGCGGCTGGTCGGGCAATTATTCCTGCCAATATTAATCATCCTGAATCAGAACCGATGATTATTGGTCGCAATTTTCTGGTGAAGGTTAACGCTAATATCGGTAACTCTTCCGTCACCTCTTCTATTGAGGAAGAAGTAGAAAAATTAATCTGGTCTACCCGTTGGGGGGCAGATACGGTAATGGATCTCTCCACTGGCCGTTATATCCACGAAACCCGCGAATGGATCTTACGTAACAGCCCGGTTCCTATCGGTACAGTCCCTATTTATCAGGCACTGGAGAAAGTCAATGGCGTGGCGGAAAATCTCACCTGGGAAATATTTCGTGATACCTTGCTGGAACAAGCAGAACAAGGGGTAGATTACTTCACCATTCATGCAGGTGTATTACTACGCTATGTACCGATGACAGCCAAACGCCTTACTGGGATCGTTTCCCGCGGTGGTTCAATTATGGCGAAATGGTGTCTGTCACATCATCAAGAAAACTTCCTCTACCAACATTTCCGTGAAATTTGTAAAATCTGCGCCGCTTATGATGTTTCTCTATCATTGGGAGACGGTCTACGCCCCGGTTCTATTCAGGATGCTAACGATGAAGCGCAGTTTGCAGAACTGCACACATTAGGTGAACTGACCAAAATTGCCTGGGAATATGATGTTCAGGTGATGATCGAAGGCCCCGGACATATTCCTATGCAGATGATCCGTCGCAATATGACGGAAGAATTGGAACATTGTCACGAAGCCCCTTTCTATACCCTTGGCCCACTAACAACAGATATTGCACCCGGTTACGACCATTTCACTTCCGGTATCGGTGCGGCCATGATTGGCTGGTTTGGCTGCGCCATGCTCTGTTATGTAACGCCAAAAGAGCACCTCGGTTTGCCAAACAAAGATGATGTTAAACAAGGGCTGATTACCTACAAAATTGCTGCTCACGCCGCCGATCTCGCTAAAGGTCACCCAGGCGCACAAATCCGCGATAATGCCATGTCCAAAGCACGTTTTGAATTTCGTTGGGAAGATCAGTTTAATCTCGCGCTCGATCCCGATACTGCTCGCGCCTATCACGATGAAACTCTGCCACAAGCCTCCGGCAAAATTGCACATTTCTGTTCTATGTGTGGGCCTAAATTCTGCTCTATGAAGATTTCTCAAGAAGTACGCGATTACGCCGCAGGTATGGAACAGATGTCCGAAGCATTCCGCGCCCACGGTGGTGAGTTGTATCACAGTGTAGAGGATGTATCCCATGAACAATCTGCCTAACGCGTCATTTGCCCCAACTGAATATAAATTGGGCCTGTATCCAGTCGTGGATTCGCTAGAGTGGATTTCCCGCTTATTAAAGGCCGGTGTCACCACAATTCAGTTGAGAATTAAAAATCTGCCAGAAGATCAAGTAGAAAAAGACATTCAACAAGCCATTATGCTCGGCCGTCAATATAACGCTCGCCTGTTTATTAACGACTACTGGCGACTGGCAATAAAACATGGCGCTTATGGTGTTCATCTGGGGCAGGAAGATTTAGTTATCGCGGATCTGAACGCCATCCAAAAAACAGGATTGCGGTTAGGAATCTCTACCCACGATGAACAAGAGTTGGCACGGGCAAAATCCCTGCGTCCGTCTTATATCGCTCTCGGCCACATTTTCCCAACCACAACCAAAGAGATGCCATCTTCTCCACAAGGACTGGAAGCACTGAAACGGCAGGTAGAAAACACACCTGATTACCCCACTGTCGCCATCGGCGGAATTTCTCTTGAACGCGTACCGGATGTCATTGCAACGGGAGTTGGCAGTGTGGCGCTGGTTAGTGCAATTACCAAAGCAAAGGATTGGCGTCAGGCAACCGCACAACTGCTTTATCTGGTTGAAGGCATTGAGTTGAAGGGATAAAGAGGTTCTTATGCTGAATGATCAAGAATTTATGCGTTACAGCCGACAACTGTTACTCGAAGATATTGGCCCGGAAGGGCAGGAAAAACTGAAATCCAGCCACGTACTCATTGTCGGACTGGGCGGACTAGGCGCTCCTGCCTCTCTCTATCTGGCCGGAGCAGGTGTGGGAACAATTTATCTCGCTGATGATGACCACTTACACATCTCCAATTTACAACGGCAAATACTTTACCGCACTGAGGATATCCCTGCTGTAAAAGCTGAACTTGCAGCCAATCAACTCAATGCATTGAATCCGCTGATAAAAACAATTGTTCTTAATCAACGTCAGAACCTGGAATCTCTGACAACAATCGTGAAGCAAGTCGATCTGGTTCTCGACTGCTGTGACAACATGACAACCCGCCACGCAATCAATGCCGCTTGTGTGGCAACGCGAAAACCATTAATCAGCGGCAGTGCTGTCGGTTTTAGCGGCCAACTTATGGTATTTGAACCCCCTTATCTTCATGGCTGCTATAGCTGTCTCTACCCTGAACAGGAAGAGCCACTACGAAATTGCCGGACTGCGGGTGTATTAGGCCCGGTAGTCGGTATCATCGGCACATTACAGGCATTGGAAGCCATCAAAATGCTAACCGGGCTTCCCTCTCCGTTAAGCGGCAAACTCCGACTGTTTGATGGTAAACAGCAAAGCTGGAGCACACTACAACTTAACCCGTCGCAGCAATGCCCGATTTGCGGAGATATGGCGTGAAAATTACAGTAAACGACCAGCCGATGGAGCTTATCGCTCCTCTGGCTATACAGCAATTGCTAGAACAACTTGAACAAACACAACCGGGAATGGCACTGGCTATTAATCAAACCATTATTCCGCGTTCAGAGTGGAATACGCATCGAATTAATGATGGAGACAATATCCTTTTGTTTCAGGCTATTGCTGGAGGTTGATATGTTAAGAATTGCTGATACGACTTTTCATTCCCGCCTATTTACCGGTACCGGCAAATTCGCCAATGCAAATTTAATGACTCAGGCTATAGCCGCTTCCGGCAGCCAGCTTGTCACGATGGCAATGAAACGCATTGATTTGCAGAGCGGTAATGATGCTATTTTGGCACCATTGCAAAAACTTGGCGTCAAATTGTTACCAAATACTTCTGGAGCCAAAACTGCGGAAGAGGCCCTGTTTGCTGCTCGTCTGGCCCGTGAAGCACTGGCAACCAACTGGATCAAACTAGAAATTCATCCTGATGTAAAATACTTGTTACCTGATCCGGTTGAAACACTCAAAGGCGCAGAAATGTTAGTCAAAGATGGGTTTGTCGTTCTGCCATATTGCAGCGCTGATCCCGTTTTGTGTAAGCGTCTGGAAGAAGTGGGTTGTGCGGCAGTCATGCCTTTAGGCGCCCCGATTGGTTCTAATCGAGGGCTACTCACCCGAGATTTTCTGCAAATTATTATTGAGCAAGCACAAGTGCCAGTGGTCATTGATGCCGGCATCGGCGCACCAAGCCATGCATTGGAAGCGATTGAATTGGGTGCGGATGCTGTATTAGTCAACACCGCGATTGCCGTTGCACGTAATCCAGTAAAAATGGCTCAAGCCTTCAAAATAGCGATTGAAGCGGGTGAATTATCCCATCAAGCTGGGCTGGCAAGTCCAAAACAACATGCTGTTGCATCCAGTCCACTGACCGATTTTCTAGGGGTATTTTGATGATTCATCATCTTATGAGCGGTAGTTTTAGTTACCGCTGGCAGCAATTGGACTGGGATGATATTACCCTTCGCATTAATAGCAAAACCGCCCAGGATGTTGAACGGGCATTAAGCAGTAACAAATTAAATCTGGACGATTTCATGGCTTTGCTCTCTCCGGCAGCGAAACCCTATATCGAACCACTAGCACAACGGGCACAGAAACTGACTCGTCAACGCTTCGGTAACACCGTTGGTTTTTATGTACCGCTTTATCTCTCCAATTTGTGTGCCAATGACTGCACCTATTGCGGGTTCTCAATGAGTAACCGCATTAAACGCAAAACACTGAATAAAGATGAAATTATTGCCGAATGTCAGGCGATTAAAGCGCTGGGATTTGACAATCTGTTATTAGTCACCGGAGAGCATCAAGGCAAGGTCGGTATGGATTATTTCCGCCGCTATCTGCCGCTTATCCACGAATATTTCAGCTCAATCATGATGGAAGTTCAGCCAATGACTCAGGAAGAGTACTCTGAACTGAAAACCCTGGGGCTGGATGGTGTGATGGTTTATCAGGAAACCTATCATAAACCAACTTATCGACTACATCATCTACAGGGTAAGAAGCAAGATTTTCACTGGCGGTTAGAAACACCCGATCGTCTCGGTCGGACAAAAATCGATAAAATCGGTTTAGGGGCACTGATTGGCCTCTCCAGTCATTGGCGGACAGACTGCTATATGGTGGCTGAACATCTATCCTTTCTACAACACACATACTGGCAGAGCCGTTACTCAATTTCATTTCCCCGTTTGCGGCCTTGTACCGGAGGTATTGAACCAGCATCTCTAATGAGTGAAGCAGAATTGGTACAGCTGATTTGTGCTTTTCGTCTATTTGCACCAGATGTTGAGCTTTCTATTTCTACTCGTGAATCGCCATTCTTCCGCGATCATGTCATACCGCTAGCGATTAATAATGTCAGTGCCGGCTCGAAAACCCAACCCGGTGGTTACGCAAATAATAGCCATGAAGAATTGGAGCAATTTATGCCGAATGATAATCGTTCTGTTTATCAGGTCGCGGATGTATTAATTAAAGCCGGGTTACAACCTGTCTGGAAAGATTGGGATGGTTATTTAGGTCGATAATTTAATTTTCTTTCTTATCAAAGAATTCAATTTTAAGTAAAAGTCTTTAACAGGCAATAACGACAAAAAATAGGATTTAATATAACAAACTGTCTGGTGCTAATACCAGACAGTAATACATAAAAACACGATGAACAAGAAAATAATTATCATTTGAAATATCTATTTTGAATTTTAAATAAAAATTCATCCATATAGTTCTAACCAACATTATAAAATATATTTTTATTATTAATATTTTATTTCCACCTAACCGTTTTATGCACAATTAAAATTTAACTTTTAATATACAAATATATTACTCATCGATATACAAATTATCCACATAAAATAAAAATCAAAATAAAATTTCAATTAATACCAACAAATAATGAGAAGAATAGCCCATGTATACTGAATATATCAAAAATTGCTCTCATTTGTTTTATTTTCATACCAATTTTCTCAAATTACAACTCACCACCAACAAAAAATACAATTGAGTATTATCCTATTATTGATAAAGTGCCCACCCGAAAAACAAAGCGATTAGAAAATTAAACTTATTTCTATTTATTTAAAAAGGACTAATATATGAACGTACAAGAGATCCTGAATAACGAAGATTATTCTGATAATAAGAAAAACTCTCATAAAGAACTGGTTAACGGCTCATTCGAAGAAGGATATAACGGCTGGAGAATCCCAGCCCCTGAATCAGTAGAAATCTTATCTGAAAATGGCGTTCACTTTATCAGAATCCAAAGCGTTACCGGTTCTGGCGTCATTGATCAAATTATAGAAGGATTAGAACCTAACACTAAATATAAATTAACAGCTACAGCGCGCGTATCAGCAGAATGGGCCTCATCAGCTTATTTTGGTTTACAGAGTCGTACCGATGGCCCCGAATCTTTTGCTGTAAACAGCACCGATTTTACAACGGGCTCGGTAGAATTAAGCACAGATCAAGAGGGACTTTTACGCGTTTATTTATTGAAAGACCAAGTTGGTCATCGACCAGATGGAGAAACCGCTGACTTTACCGGTTTTGTTTTAGAAAAAGCCTAACTATTTAACTTCGAAGTAGTTTGACATTAAAACACACCCGGAACAGGAAGCTCCGGGTGTTTTAAAATCTGTCTCAGTAGAGATAATTCTCCGAAAATAACCTCATCTAACTTAAATCATGCAGTGGTTTTTTTATTGGCAGTGTCAATTGGAAATCAGAAAACCGCACCTGTAATCCATGCCGTTCTGGAGAACAACACATTGCCCCAACAAAGACAGGTTGTTTATCTTCGAAAAAAGGAGACAACCTCAACAATGGCCACCGTACACCATCAGTGGAATATTGCAGTCTTAAATATCCCTCTTCACGAGTCAAACGTAACCAGAATTTACTCGAATCACCGGGAAATACGCCCATAGACCAATCAGAATGATGACGTGTTAGCACACTACCAATCGTGGCGTGGCCGTCGGAATATTCAATTCCTCCCTTCAGCCAATGTTTCTCATCCACTAATAGCATGATTCCCGCTTGATCGTATAAATGTTCAAAACAGCCTTCAATACAGAGTTGAAAGGTGAAATCATCCTCAATATAACGCCCAAAAACATGACCATTATGACGTTCAAAGCCATACCATGTTCGTTGCCAAAAGTCAGTTTTATGATCTGTAGTGACATTAAGCCAGCCGCTTCCACATTGCCAATCAGATGGTTCATTAAGCCAATGATATTGTGACAAACCCATAGGAACTCCCTCTATTATCTTCCATTTGAATTAATTAATTTATATCCTGCAAGTAAGGAAATAGAGAGTAAAGCAATACAAGCAAAAGCGCCGTGTAATGTCACAATTTGCGCTAATCCACCAATGATTGCAGGTCCCAATAAAATCCCTGAATATCCCATGGTAGAAACCGCAGCAACGGCCAGAAAATCAGGCATAATTTTCTGTTGACCAGAAGCAGTAAAAAGCATTGGCGCTATATTGGATAATCCTGCTCCGATCATCAGGAAAGAGAGCCCTAACATTATTACGGTTGATGCTGAGTAAATAAGGATAAACCCGGAAGTAGCCAATAAAGCACTGCTGATAAAAACCCGTCGGTGTCCATAAAGGGCAATGATCTTATCACCGAGAAAGCGGCCCGATGTCATAGCAATAGCAAACAAGGTATAACCGATACCCGCCTGATGACTACTGATATTATGTACGCTGGTTAATAATATACCGCTCCAGTCCAGCATTGATCCTTCCATGATATAGGCAACAAAACAGAGAAAGCCTAATAAAATCACGATCCCATGAGGCACCGCAAAAAATGGCGTATTACCCGGTTCGGCTTCGTTTAATAATCCACTCCATATCGGCAGTAACAGTAAAATAACCAGCAATACCACCATTACCATCACCTGGAAAGGTGATATTCCCAAAGCCAATAATGTACTCACCGATCCTGCACCGGCGATCCCGCCCAAACTAAATAACGCGTGAAAGCCAGACATAATTGGCCTTCGAGCCATTTTCTCAACCATGACAGCGTGGATATTGACCACAACATCCATTGCACCAATACCGGCGCCAAAGATAAATAAAGCGCAAGCCAATGTTAGCGGTGTCGGTAATACACTTAGCCCTGGCAACATCACTAGCACGACCAAAGCACATAAAGTGAAGATTTGCCGACAGCCAAAACGTGCTGCTAACATGCCGGCTATCGGCATCATGATGAAAGAGCCAATACCGAACGCCAACATCAGGAGCCCCATCGCGCCATTATCAAGTTGTAGCCGTTCTTTAGCTAAAGGAATGAGGGGCGCCCAACTTGCAAGACTAAAGCCGGCAATAAAAAAAGCGGCTCGCGTTGCCATAATGGGTTGTTTTACCAAAGAGACAATATTTTGATCAGACAACTCATGTTCCTTCTATATCAATAAAATGCCCTCCGATATGATTTACGGAGGGCATAAGTTATGCAAAATTAATTTTAGAAAATTGGGGAATATCGGTCAGCGCCCCAATAATACGAGTGGCCTGTTGATACTGTTCCGCAACCGACAAAGCATGAGGCCAAGCATACACATAGGGAATACCTGCCTGCGTCGCTGCTGTAATTCCCAAATCGGTATCTTCAATCACTAATGTCTGATGAACATCCATAGATTTCAATTTCAACATAGCAAGATAGGGATCAGGATGAGGTTTCGTCCTCGCAACATCGTCACCCGAGATTAAAGCCGGGCTTTCGCTCAATTCCAGCAATCCAATATTTGCCAAACACACTTCCCGCGGCGCAGTAGAGACAAAACCAAAAGGGATATTGTGCTGTTGTAAAGCCGCTATTAACCGGGCAATCCCTGGCCGAAGGTAACTTTTAGACAGCTTATCTTTATAAACAGAGACGATTCGAGCAGTGATCTCTTTCTGTTGCTGAGCTGGAACCCCAATGTAATCCAGCGTTTTCGCCAAACTCAGGCCAATAAGTTGCTGTGGTTGTACATGCTGTGTGTAGTCAGGAGCCAAATCACAAAGAACATCAAAGTGCAGTTGTTCACTGTCAACAATGACCCCATCGATATCAAAAATCACATTAAATCTATCCATGTGAAACATTCCATTATTTTAGATCGGAAATACGGATAAGCACTTTACAGTTTGGAGTAAAGAGTGGTTTTTGGGTTTTGCCCGCAATATCACAACCAACCGTGAGAAAAGCCTGCAAGTAATCATTAAAATCAAAGATCTGGCTGACCAAACGACCTGCTGGAATAACACCATCACGGATCGCGGTATAAGCACGTTCAAAACTGTTGTTCAGAGAATCAATGGAACCAATCACTGAAAGGCTCTTATCAGCAATTTTCAGGATATCAAGATTAGCATGCTTATCTTTAAGCGCCACATTCAACAATTTTCCGCCAGGTGCCAGATGTTCAAAAATGTATTCGGTTAACTGCCCGGTCGTATCCACACATAGATCGATAAGCGCTGATTTATCGCCATATTGCTGCGCCAATGCCTCATCAAAATCAGTATACAGCTCACATTCCGGCGGCAGATTTTCTTTGGCAAATTGAACACGACTTTCGTTTTTCTCGACCATGAAAGCCTTAACGCCTCTGGCATGTAAAGCCCAAATATAGAGCATCCCCATTGGGCCCGCGCCAGCTACCGCTGCACGAATATTAGTATGAGTAATGCCCAGTTTATCAACCCCGGTCAGCGTGCAACTGAGTGGCTCAGTCAATGATGCCTCTTCCATACTGACATGATCATCCAGCTTTATCAGCGAACTCTCTTTAGCCAGATATTGCTCGGCAAATGCCCCATCATAGGAAACCCCCGCTTCGGTTCCCAATTTTTTCTCGCAATGATTTGGACTGCCTGTCTGACACATCCGACAATGTCCACAGGAATAGGTTGGATTGATGACAACACGGTCACCCACATTAAAACGCGTGACACTCTTCCCTATTTGCGTAACAACTCCCGTTGTTTCATGGCCCAAAGTGGTTCCCGGAATAGCAACAGGATAAGATCCGGTGATAATCCCAACATCCGTACCACAAACGCCACACACCGCAATATCAACGACGACATCATCAGGTTCAACACAACGTAGTGGTTCAACATTCTGGATTTGAACATCCCATACCCGATTAAATTTAAGTGCTTTCATTACGCGACCTCCTTGTTGTCCAGCATATTTAACGTCATATCAGCAAAAGTTAGATCAAGCTTATACAAAATTTCGTTTAAATGTTCCTGAGTACAAATTAACGGTGGGCGAACTTTAAGCGCACGCCCCTTACCATAACGAGAACCCCGGATAATCAAGTTATGAGAATTCGCGATTGCAATCGCTTGTGCCGCAAATTCTGGTGACGGCGTATCAAAGCCAAACATATAACCGACGCCTCTAACACCCGTAATTTCTGGATATTTATGCTGTAATGTTAATAAGCCATCACGCAAATAAGTTTCATGACGCTGTACATTCTCCAGAACCTGCTCGTCTTCGATGATATCGATAATTTCGTTGAGCGCCGTTAATGAAAGAGGGTTAGCGCCTGATGTACTGGAGTGTTCGAATGACTCTAATACATCTAATGAACTCCGCATCAGCACACCACCGGTAGGAATACCTATGCCACCAGCGCCCTTAGCGAAAACAATAATATCGGGTTCTAATTCTTTGGCGTAACCAGTTGAGGCGAAAAATGTCCCAGTACGGCCAAATCCGGTCTGTACTTCATCTGCGATAATAATAATGTCATGTTTATGACAGATATCTCTGATCTTACGGTAAAAATCGACAGGGAAAACGTTATTGCCGCCGTTTCCTTGAATAGGCTCAATGATAAGACAGGCAATATTGTCATTTGAACCTAATTGAATAAATTGCTCCAAGTCAAAATATTGATTGGGTTCTATACTCGGTTCAGACTCTGACATGACACTAGCAGGGGTTGGAATTTTTAAAGAACCATCAATGTTGACATGGAAATCTTTAATCCTAAAAGCATTACCCGAAATTTGCGCTGTGGCTAAAGACTGGCCATGATGAGCCAAAAAGAAAGAGATAACCCCTGAACGCCCTGTTGCTTTTTGCGCGATACGAATTGCGCATTCAACCGCCCCAGAACCGGAAACATCACGTAACCATATTCTATCAATGCCCTCAGGGGTATATTTAACTAATTTACCTAAAATATATTGTGATATTTCATGGGTATAAGCTGAACTTAGATGTGTACACCTGTCGATCTGCTGTTTTAATTTTTCTGTTATTCTGCGATTAGTGTACCCAAGAGGAAGGTTAAATGTCCCCGAAGCTGCATCGATATACTTTTCACCATCAATTTCCAAATAAGGCCCATTCCCAACAAAGCGAGAAAGCATATCTTCAAACCGTTTTCCATTTTCCATCATTTCATTACCTTAATTAATCATTTCTAACTATAAGAAAGCACAATAATCTTTAATAGGTAAGAGAATATTTACTAAAAATTAATTTAGATCAACAAA
This sequence comes from Photorhabdus sp. CRCIA-P01, assembly GCF_003545805.1. Lineage (GTDB taxonomy): Bacteria > Pseudomonadota > Gammaproteobacteria > Enterobacterales > Enterobacteriaceae > Photorhabdus > Photorhabdus antumapuensis. Next base: position 20,793 of record NZ_NMQR01000028.1, read on the forward strand.
AAACCTATAAAAACCACAAAAACATTTAAAAAATTAAAGTATTTTGTATAAAATACATTATTATTTTGAATGATTTGATAATGACATGCAGAACTGCTGCTCTATAAGGTTAATCACAAGAAATTCTGCTAGAAATCCTGCAAAACTGTACTTAAGTCTCCCATCTTGCAACTTTTGCGCAGATGATAAGAATATTGATATCGCACATAGTTATTTTCTGATAGGTGATCAAATGTCATAAAAGACTCTCAATCATTTCTGATCTGCCAGAAAAAGTGTGTTTTTTATACTGAGAAGATAGTCAGACTCTCGACGGACATTAAAATACCCGCACAAGCTAGCCGGTTTACACTGGTGAATAGCTCGTATAAAGTTCAGACTTTAAAAAAAGTAAAGGGTTCTGTCCGTGCGCGATCCTTGAACACACCTATCGCCAGCTTGAAATGACTTGCCAGTCGGATTTCTGGTGTATCCAAGATCTTTGGTTGCGCTAAAGAATGAATTCCACTGAGCCTATTCGCCAATAAAACCACCACCATATTATTGAAATATCAAAAGAACACACATGCAAAATTATATTCTTCTACTACTTAGCCTGGCACTTTTTGGACCTTTGGGTATCGATGTATTCTTACCCACGGTTCCTGCCATCGCTGAGGATTTTAAAGTTAACAATGAAGTTATTCAGTCAACGATTTCTTTGTTTTTACTGATTATGGGGCTAGGCCAATTAGTTGCCGGGCCACTAGTGGACAAATTCGGCCGGCGGCCAGTTGCCTTAACGGGTATCACCTTATATATCATCGGTTCTGTGATCGCAGCACTTTCTACTTTTCCCGAAATTTTTATTGCAGCGCGGATTATTCAAGGATGCGCTGTCTGCTGTACCAGTGTTGTCTGCATTAGTGGCGTGCGTGATCGCCTAAACGGTGACGAAGCGGCTAAAGCCTATGGATTTATTAACGGTACGCTAAATATCGTTCCTGCTCTCGCTCCGTTACTTGGTGGTATTCTGGCCGAAATGTTCAACTGGCGAGCGCCATTCTGGTTTTTGGCTTGCTACTCGGTGATTGCACTACTGATCATTGCCACCTGGCTACCAGAAACGCGCCCTGCTAACACTAAGCCAATTCGCGGGCTACCGCTGAAGCAATACTTTCAAATTCTTAGCAATGCCCAGTTTATACATTTTGCCTTAGTTAATGCCGGCGTTATGGGAATAGTCATTACCTATGTGTCATTTGCACCAACGGTACTGATGATCGAAGGCCATATTTCGCCGTTAGCATTTTCATTGATTTTTGGTGGTAACGGACTCTGGACGATGATCGCCTTCCTAACCGCAACTAAAATCATCCCCCGAATTGGCCGCCCTTCCTGCCTGCTGTTAGGGACAATTCTGATGTCACTGGCTAGCCTGGCTCTGTTTTCTGGCATGCATCTGCCAACTATCGCCAGCCAGCACTGGCTTAGTTATATGTTGCCGGTTTCTTTCGCCTGCACGGGTATGGCATTTGTTATGGGACCTGCGACCAGTTATGCACTAGAACCTTATTCTGACGAAGCCGGTGTCGCTTCCGCATTGATAGGATTCGTCCAGATGGCTGTCGGCTCTGCCCTCTCGCTCATTGCCATGGCGTTACCATTTTCGCTCAAACAGTCACTCGTGTTAGTCATGATACTCGGTACCACGCTAATCCTGTCAGCACACATACTCAGTCGTAACCTGAAAGGGCAGGTAGTTTCGCTAGAATCCTAAAATATCCGTCACACACCTAACCCCATCATCTGCATCAGTTGCTGTGCTTGCTGAATCGCCTCCTGGCGATTCGCAATTCCTAGCTTCTGATACAGATTCCGTATATGCGTCTTAATAGTTGTCGTCGCTACATCCAACTCCGCGGCAATCTGATCATTACTGTAGCCTGAGTAAATCAATCCCAATACCTGCCACTCACGCTGTGTAAGTGGACTATTGCGAATAAGCTCAGGAACATCAGGATGTGTTAGCAACTGTGTGACAAAACTTTCATCAAAATGAGCGAATTTATGACGATGTTGACGGTTGATATCCCGCAAAATGCGCTGTGCCCGATGCAACTCCAGTTCAGACAAAGTATTGAGTTGAATAAGCTGGCGTAGCTGTTGAGCCATCAACTCACCTTCAATGACAAAATGGCTGATAAACCCGGTACGGTTAGCCAGAGCCAATGCCTCGATAAGTGCACTCTGCGCTTCACTTTTGCGTCCGATCTGCCAGTAAAGCAAATTACACAACAGTAAATTACGATTCAAATCGCTGATTAATTGCAATTTTCTCGCATGTTGATTTAGTGTGTCTAAAATGGGTTCAGCCTCATCATACAAACCAAGCAGAATCTGAGCACGAGCAATATTGCGCCACTGGCCCTGATTAAAATGATTATTGACGCTCTCTGGTCGCTCGGTCTGTGCCAGCCACCGAATAGCGGCGCTTCTATCTTCCATATTCTGCCAAATGATGACTCGCAATTTGTCAGTATTCGTGCGCCAATCTCTGTGATATTGCCCATTACTCAGCAGGTTTTCACAACGCGCCAGATAACGGCGGGCATTATCAATATCTCCTCTGGTCAAAGAGCATTTAGCCAACTGAGTTAAACATTGCAACTGTTGCTGAGGTTGGAAGTTAGACAACACTTCCAACCCACGACGCGCGGCCTCTTCGGCTTCCTCAAGACGAGACCAGCACCACAAAAGCTGTGAACGGATACGCAACAAAAATTCATGCATCGGCAATTGCTCCAAATGCTGTTCCCGGATCAATTCAAATGCCTTGTTCTGCGTTTCATAGGCCGTCTGCAAATATCCCTGAGCCAGTAAAATCTCACTTTGCTGTAACAGCGCCCACAACGCATAGTGATGAACATGGAAACAACGCGCAAGCTGCTCGGTTTGTTGCATCCGCGTCAAAGCATCAGCCAACTCACCTTTACAATGTAATACTTCACCTTCCACCGAAGTCGCAACAATACGACTGTATTCATTCTGAGGAAGCAGTGCCGCCATGGCTTGTTTCGCCAACTTATCAGCTACCTCCGGCTTGCCGCTGTTTATTGCCACCTGAGCCCGTAAAGCATCGAATTCAGCCAGTAGATCCGGCTCAATAGCAATTTGTTTCTGTTGCAGAGCCTGTTCCGCCTGATTTAACAGTGTATTGACCTCTGAATAACGATGTTGGCTTTGGGCCAGCCACGCTTGAAGTAGCACCAGACGCGGACTTTCCAATAGCTGTTCATAGGGCAACGCATTCATACACTCTTCCAACAACGATAACTCACTATGGTTAAACAGCGACCAAGCATACTGCAACAAAATATCCCGCAACATGGCGGTATCACCCGCAGCCAAGGCATGATGAATCGCCTCGCCCGGATACCCCTGCGCCAGCCAACCTTCTGCGGCCGCACGATGCAACTCCGGCAATTGCAACGCCATTTCCCACTGACAGCGTTGACGTAGAAATGAAGCAAAAAGTGGATGAAAGCTAAACCATTCGCCAGAGTCATCCATGCGCTGGATAAACAACCCTTGGCGTTCTGTTTCTTCAAGGCGCTGCTGACCATTCTCTTCGCCGGTTAGACGAACAATCAAGCCATCATTCATGGAACGTAAGATAGAGCTGCGCAACAAAAATTCACGCGTTGAACTATCCACCTGATTGAGTACCTCATCCACCAAATAATCGGAAAGATGGCTGGCATTAATGCCCGACAAGCGCTTAGCCGACAGTTCAGCGGCATCACACGACTGCCGCGCTGAAAGCGCGATAAGCTGGAGCGCCGTTGCCCAACCCGCCACTTCATTGCATAGACGCTTACAATCGTCAGGGTCAAGGGATGTGGTTAAACGCTTATCAAAAAATTGCTGCGTTTCTTGATAATCAAAAGCCAGTTGCTGGCTGTCAACTTCCAGCAATTGCTCACGCACGCGCAAATTAGCCACCCCAAGAGAAGGCAAATTACGCGATAAGATAGTTAACGTCAGATTCTCAGGCTGGTGACGCAGGAAAAACCGCATCGCCTCATGAATAATGTTATTTACAATCAGATGGTAATCATCAATCACCAAGAAAATAGGCCGCCGCCACTCACTAAGTTCAATAAATAATTGAGCGAAAAGCGCGGGTAAATTGGCATATTGATGTTTTTGAGCCAACACTTCACTTTTAACACAGTGTCCCTGCGTCGCCTGCTGCAACGCCGCGATAAGATAGCTGGCAAAACGTTCCGGTTGATTATCGCTCTCATCCAGAGAATACCATCCCAGATTATCCTGTCCGGCTGCCCACTGAGAGACCAATGTGGTTTTGCCGTAACCAGCGGGGCTAGTTATTAGCACAAGACGATAGTTAGACGACTCATTCAGCCTGATTAACAAGCGTTTACGCAAGACCGTATTATTCAGACGAACGGGACGACTCAGTTTTGATGGGATAAGCATTAATTTCCGTGCCCAATTAAGAAGCAAATAAGTGAAACCTGCGCCGAAACCATGAGTAATATTAGTTAAATGATTTATTTCACAGTCCGTAATAACGTCATCAATCAGCCCAACTAAATTTAGTGAAATAGACGGCTTTTGCAAATATGTTTGCGAACCCCATAGTATTAAGTTGCGCACCCTATCACATTCTTGAACAGCAAATTCCATTTGCTACAGATAAGTTGTGGAAGCGATTGGCAAATTCACCTCATCAGTTCCCGGGAAGAAAGTGGGTTCAACGGGTGCAAAAATGACGCGAAATATGATGACTGGCTACGCCCTTTTACTCCTCCCTGACTAATACCTCTCCAGGATGATGCTTTAGATCCTGAGAGCATTCAGCATAGTGTCTAAATTTTCCTTTTCAGCTACAGGATGAAGACTCCATGCAACAGTCCAGATTAGATAAAGCCCAGTTTCAGGCTGCGCTGACACGTCAATGGCAGCGCTTTGGCCTCGGTTCAGCACAGGAAATGACCCAGCATCAGTGGTGGCAAGCCGTTAGTGCGGCCCTGTCAGAGCTGGTGCCCGCATGCCCTGTCATCAATCATTCCGAGCAACAACGCCATGTGAACTACATCTCCATGGAGTTTCTGATTGGCCGTTTGACCGCAAACAACCTGCTTAACCTTGGTTGGTATGAAGACGTTCAGGCTTACCTGGCAGAAGAAAATATCATTCTAAGTGATCTTCTGGAACAAGAAACCGACCCCGCTTTAGGTAACGGTGGATTAGGACGGCTGGCCGCCTGTTTTCTTGACTCCATGGCAACTATCGGTCAGTCAGCGATTGGCTATGGTCTTAATTATCAATACGGCCTGTTCCGCCAATCCTTTGAGCAAGGGCAACAAATTGAAGAACCAGATAATTGGGGACGAGAATCTTATCCCTGGTTCCGCCACAATGCTCAGTTAGATGTTGAGGTGAATTTTGGTGGCGAAGTCGTCATAACAGATGATGGACGCGAAACCTGGGCACCTGAATTCACCTTGATTGGAGAAGCTTGGGATCTACCAGTCATTGGTTATCGCAATGGTGTTACTCAACCATTACGCCTGTGGCAAGCAACCCATGCTGCTCCATTTGACCTCGACAAATTCAACGCCGGGCAATTCCTGGCAGCGGAACAGCAAGGTGTTGAAGCCGCTAAACTAACGAAAGTTCTCTATCCGAATGATAATCATCAAGAAGGCAAACGCCTGCGTCTGATGCAACAATATTTCCAGTGTGCCTGCTCCGTCGCAGATATCCTGCGTCGCCATCATCTGGCGGGCCGCAAAACAGAAGATCTGCCTAAGTATGAAGTTATCCAGCTTAACGATACCCACCCAACGATTGCCATCCCTGAAATGATGCGCATTCTGCTGGATAAACACCAGATGAGTTGGGAAACCGCATGGGAGATAACCAGCCATACTTTCGCCTATACCAACCACACCCTGATGCCAGAAGGTTTGGAATGTTGGGACGAGGATCTAGTCAGCCACCTGCTGCCACGCCATTACAGCATCATTAAAGAAATCAACTACCGGTTTAAAAAGCTGGTGGACAAAACCTGGCCAGGCGAGCAAGCCGTATGGGAAAAATTAGCTGTACATTATAACCATCAGATACGAATGGCGAATCTTTGCGTCGTCGCGGGCTTTGCCGTAAACGGGGTAGCAGCACTACACTCGCAGCTTATCGTTAAGGATCTTTTCCCTGAATACCATCAACTATGGCCGAATAAGTTTCTCAACGTGACAAATGGCGTTACCCCACGCCGCTGGCTCAAACAGTGTAATCCGGCACTGTCAGGATTGCTTGACCGTACGCTTAATCGTGAATGGATTAACGATCTTGATGCCCTTAAAGCACTTGAACCCTATGCAGATGACGCCGCTTTCCGCGAAGAGTACCGAACTATCAAACAAGGCAACAAGATCCTGCTATCGAATTATGTCAATAAAGTGATGGGGCTCAAGCTAGATCCAAACGCCATTTTTGATGTGCAAATTAAACGCTTGCATGAATATAAACGTCAGCATCTGAACCTGCTGCATATCCTATCGCTCTATAAACAAATTCAGGAGAATCCGGCGCTGGATATCGTGCCACGTGTATTCCTGTTTGGTGCAAAAGCCGCACCTGGCTACTATTTGGCAAAAAATATCATCTCTGCAATCAATCAGGCGGCGGAAAAAATCAATAATGATCCGATTGTCGGTGATCGCATCAAGATCGCTTTTATCCCCGATTACAAAGTTTCTGTCGCGGAACTCATGATACCAGCGGCCGATGTTTCAGAACAAATCTCCACTGCCGGCAAGGAAGCTTCGGGTACTGGCAACATGAAATTCGCACTAAATGGCGCACTGACCATCGGAACATTAGATGGGGCAAACGTTGAAATTGCCGAACAGGTAGGAGATGACCACATCTTCATTTTCGGGCATACCGTAGAAGAAGTGAAAGCCTTAAAAGCTGCCGGTTATGACCCACTGACATTACTCAAGGAAGATCAACACCTGGACAACATACTCAAAGCACTGGCTAGCGGCGAGTTCAGCCATAGCGATAAACGCGCATTCGATATGCTGCTACATAGTCTGATTGAAGGTGGCGATCCTTATCTGGTGCTAGCTGATTTTGCCTCCTATTGTGATGCGCATAAACAGATCGATACCTTGTACCGCGATACTCAACATTGGACACATAGTGCCATCCTGAACACCGCCCGGATGGGTATGTTCAGCTCTGACCGAACAATCCGTGATTATCAACAACGCATCTGGCAAGCAAACCGATAAGGAAAAATCATGGAGGAGAAGAGCCTCGATCATTTAGCGACCGAGGCTGGCATTGTCGCCAGCTACATTAATGCTTATGGCAAGCCACAAGCGATTCCAACGGAAACCCGACATCGCTTGCTGGATGCGATAAACGTAAACAAACCGGCCAATGCGCCGGTTTCACCCTTGCCGACAGTAAAAGTTTTCACTCAAGGTGAACACTTCACTATCACCCTGAAAGGTGAAGAGCACTACCAATGGCAGATACGGACAGAGCAAGGAGAGGAATTTCAGGGGCATTGCCGCCATAAACTGATGCTACCTGATACGCTTGATCTGGGATACCACCGCCTCACTGTGACGCAAGGAAGCCAATGCTGGTCTATGCAGATTATCGTGGCGCCCAAACGCTGCTATGAACCGGATGCCCTGCTAAGGCAGGAAAAACTTTGGGGTGCCTGCGTACAACTCTATACTCTGCGCTCAGAAAACAACTGGGGAATCGGCGATTTTGGTGACCTGAAATACATGCTGAAAGAGATAGCAACACGTGGAGGCGCCTTCATCGGGTTGAATCCGCTGCATGCACTGCATCCAACCATGCCAGAAAGCGCCAGCCCCTATAGCCCCTCTTCACGCAACTGGCTTAATGTGATTTACATTGATGTTAATCAGGTTGAGGATTTCAAACACAGCGAAGAAGCGCAGAGATGGTGGCAAACAGCGACGACTCAACGCATGTTGCAGGATGCCCGTAACGCGGAATGGGTGGATTACACCGCAGTTATGGCGCTGAAAATGGCGGCACTGCGTCTGGCATATCAACAATTCAGCGCCCGTCCAGAACATGATTCGCCAAAAACCTCTTTCCGCCAATTTGTCATTCAGGGTGGTGAGTGTCTCTACTATCAAGCCGCCTATGACGCTCTACATTGCCAGCTATACGCGGAAGAGAGTTCCTGTTGGGGCTGGCCGGCATGGCCGGAAAAATACCGCGATCCACACGGTGAAGCGGTACAAACATTTTGCCAATCTCACCCGCAGGAAGTGGAATTTTTCCTCTGGCTACAATGGTTGGCCGATACTCAACTTGCAGACTGCTTTACCCAAAGCCAAACAAGTGGCATGTCCATTGGAATTTACCGTGATTTAGCCGTCGGCGTAGCGGAAGGAGGCTCGGAAACTTGGTGCAACCGAGTTGTTTACTGCACCAAAGCATCAGTGGGAGCGCCACCGGATGCCCTAGGGCCACTGGGTCAAAACTGGGGCTTACCACCAATGAATCCTCATGTTTTGCAAACCCAAGCTTACCAACCGTTCATTAATCTGCTGCGCACCAATATGACCCACTGCGGTGCCTTACGTATTGATCACGTTATGTCAATGCTCAGGCTCTGGTGGATTCCCTATGGCGAAACCGCCGACAAGGGGGCATATGTACACTACCCAGTTGATGATCTAATGGCAATTCTGGCATTAGAAAGTCAACGCCATCGTTGTCTGGTCATTGGTGAAGATTTGGGTATTGTACCGGAAGATATTGTGGGCAAACTGCGCGATGGCGGTGTCTATTCTTATAAAGTGCTCTACTTTGAGCGTCATGGCAATGGGGAATACCGTGTACCTGAGGATTACCCGATACAAGCAATGGCGACCATCACCACGCATGATTTACCTACTTTACGTGGATTCTGGCAAAGCGACGATTTGACACTTGGTGAATCACTCAAGCTATATCCTGATAAAGACCTACTGCAAGGGTTACATACTGAACGTCAGGCCAGCAAACAAGGGTTATTAGAAGGATTGCATCGCTACGGCTGTATTCCGGAACATATCGGCCACACTGCGAAAGAGGTGGCAATGTCACCCGAGATAAACCAGGGATTACATCGCTATATTGCCCACAGCACCTGCGCACTGCTGGGACTGCAACCCGAAGACTGGCTGGATATGGATAAACCCGTCAATATTCCAGGTACTACAATGGAATATCCCAATTGGCGACGTAAATTAAATACTACACTGGAAACGATGTTCAGTGATGATCACGTAAACCAATTACTGAATGATTTGAATATATGCCGTAAAAAAGCAGGGGCAGCCGAGAGCTGAACACCGTAGCACCGGGTTCCCCCTCTGAAAGAGCTATCTCTTCCCATTTAATAACTTAATGCAATTATAATCTTCAAGGATGGTTTATAACCTAAACCATCCTCCAGATTACTGACTTTTGGCTCCTCGACTATCACTGCTGAGTTTTCACCAAGGCATTTTCTGATGCCGCACAGCAAGGAGCATCAATAAGGTTTTATTAATAGTGATAGCGGCATTGCACAATAATGATTGTTTCGTCTGTCACCTTGTAAACTAGGCGATGTTCTCGATCAATCCGCCTGGACCAATATCCCGACCAATTATGCTTTAGTGGCTCTGGATCACCAAGCCCACCAAAGGGCTGCCGTTTAATATCTTTAATTAACATATTTACGCGCTTTAAGATTTTTTTATCGGTCTGTTGCCAATGTAGATAATCCTCCCATGCCATTTCCGCCCAAGATAAAATCATTCTTCCAATAATCCTTTCTCAACGGTTTTACCGGCCTCCACTTCCGCGATAGCTTGGTTCAAGCGAGCAGCATTTTTGGTGCTAGCCATCAAGTAGGCCGTCTCTTCGTAAGACTGGAAATCTTCCAGGCTAATAACGACCGCTGGTTTTCCGTTCTGGCGAGTGATGATAACGGGCTTGTGGTCATCATTCACTTTATCCAGGGTTCTCGCCAAGTTAGCCCGGAATGCTGAATAACTCATCGTATTCATAGTCATTACCTCACAATGTTGTACCCAAACTGTACTTGTACAGATATAAGTACGCAAGTGTTGCGCTAACAATATTTCTGTATACCATCAGAGCTGGTTAGTTCCTCATTTTAGCAGCGAAACCATACCTGGATAGATTATAAACAAAGTGGAATCCCACCCTGGGCGTCAAAAAGGGTAAAAGCAATTGTTAAAACCTTATACCGATTAAAACCAAAAGTTAAAAAAATGAATTTTGATAACAGTCTAAAACCTGCCCATCATAAAACTATCAGTGAAAAATGAAAACTTTATTAATACTCATCTCTCCGGAAAAAAGATAAATAAGAATAAGAATAAGAATAAGAATAAGAATAAGAATAAGAATAAGAATAAGAATAAGAATAAGAATATGAATATGAATATGAATATGAATATGAACATGAATAACTTAATCATAAAATCTATTTCACCAAAGAAACCGACTTTAATAATGTTTTCAACTGACAATAAACTTTGTCATAAATAAATTACAGTCTCTAAGCAAATGATTTAACAGAATATAAATCGGGTTACTTACAGTATTATTATTTTGCAATTTATTATGCAAAACTGCAATACCTTAAATACACCAGATTAAACTTGCTTTACACTGTTTTAATCAGTTTCGTCTGCGACTTGATTTAAACTATGCCTGTTTTTATGCCTTTAATGTGATTTAACGCTAAAATCAATTCATATCGTTACTTTCTAAATCATTTTTGCGCTCTGTTAACGCTTAAATATCTGCCCAACTGTTATCACCTTTCTGGCTGATTAATCTGCCAGACCTTTTATCATCATTGATGCAATAAGCCGTTATTAGACAAGAGAAAACTAATCAACCGACAACACGCTATCTGAAATTTTCGATGATGCGAAAACCCATATTTCTTAAATGGTTTTGTCAGCAACCTAAAAGATGGCTCATAATCTAAACCATCCTTTCTCAATCGATTTTGTCTGGACCTTGGTCAGATCTGCTGTTTACTGCAAAAAATGTCTAATAAAATAACCTAACATAGGATAGGCAATCATTTGCTGAATAAGATAGGATCTTGATCTGATAAATATTAAATTAACCTTATCAATCTATTACAATAAGAAGGCATTATGTGGTTTTCTAGATTTAAACAAGCTTTTATCGTGCTGTTACTTCCCTGGCTGCTAACGGTGGCAACGCAAATGGCGGGAAGAATCTATCTTCTCTTAACTTATGGCAGCTATCAGCTTTTTGCTGACTCTACTCAAGATGTGGAACGCATGTTCTGGATCGGCGGGCTGTTTGATATTCGTATTGCCAGTCTGCTGTTTGTGCCTTGTTTGCTGATTGCTGGCTTATTTGCCATTAATAAAAACAGCTTCAACATATGGCAACACGCCTATCCGTGGTTAGCAACAACACTCAATACCGTGGTCGGGGCTTTGACGGTAAGTAATGTTTACTACTATGCCACTTATGAACGGTCGTTCGATATTTTCATCTTCGGCTTAGTGGAAGATGATACGCAAGCCGTGCTGCACACCCTATGGAATGACTATCCTATTATCGAAAGTTTGCTCTGTTTAGCCCTGTTCGCCGTTATTGTTTTCTGGCTCTGTCTGCTCTGGCAACGCTATCTTATTTCACACACAACGCGCAAAACCAACCTGCCCATTTCTGCTATAGCGACACTGGTTATTTTGACTGTCTGCTTCATTGGTATGCGAGGCTCCATAGGTACCTTTCCACTACGTCAGTCCAATACACAAGTTTCAGAAGTCAAAATGCTTAATATGCTGACACCTAATGCTCCAATGGCACTGAACTGGGCGTTTAATGATCATTACAAAAACAGCTACTTCCCAGAAGCAACAGATGAACAAGGTGACTGGTTATTAAACCATTTTATGGAGAAGCCAACCCCCGCGAATCTGTCACCGTTTATGGCTAAAACCGCCGATAATCCCACCGCTCAAAAAAATCCGCCTCATGTAATATTTAACGTCATGGAGAGTATGGGTTATCACCTACAAAGCTTGGATCGCCCAGACCTTGATGTTTTTGGCACCCTACGCCAGCACTGGCAAAACGACTGGCATTTTGAACGTTTCGTTTCTGAAGGGGATGGCACCATTGACAGCTTGAGCCGTTTTTTGATCCGCAGCCCGAACAGTGCAATCAGTCAATCCACGGCTCAGGATCTCGATTTCACCAGCAATATGTTCAAACCCTATCTGGCGAATGGTTATAAAATCATCTTCGCCACATCCGGTAACGGAGCATGGCGTAATTTGAACCAGTTCCTGCCAAACCTGGGAGTCAGTGAATTTATCGATCAGAATGGGCTGAAAAAACGCTATCCAGAAGCCAAATTTGGCACTTGGGGTGTGCCTGATGAATTCATGTTCCGTTATATTAAAGATCGCCTGATTCAGGCAGAAAAGAACGGGGAACATGTTCTGATTATGTCATTGTCTACTACCCATCACCCACCGTATAGCTCGCCGGAAGGCTATCAGAAAACCGACATCAAGCTGAGTGATACCGAGAAACAACGTTTAAGTCATTTGGCTAGCGGTAATGAGTTACAAGAGGTTTTTCATACCCTGCGTTACGCCAATGATCAATTGGGACAATTTATTGGTTGGGTAAAATCTCAGTCACTGGCTTCTCATACTATTATCGCAGCAACCGGTGACCATAATATTCGGGGTATTAGTTATCCAGATGCTCATGAACTGGCAATCGGCCACGGCGTACCCTTTTATCTCTACGTGCCACCCGCTTATCGCCAAAACACGATCTTTGATGCGACCAGAGTCGGCAGTCATAAAGATATCTGGCCAACGCTCTATCATTTAAGTTTGTCACATACGGCTTACTACCGTACCGGCTGTAATTTGCTGGCTGAACATCTGGACCCTATCTGGTGTCAAGGATATAACCCAGAAGTCACTATTACACCGCAAGGGGCTTATATCATGATCGGCAAAGGTGAATTTCGGCCGTGGGCAAATCAAACAGGATTATTACTCGGTGAACCCCAGCCAATGACAGCAGACCAAACCAAACAGTTCCAACGTTGGCAGGTATTTACCGATCTCCTGTCATGGCAATTAAATCGTCAAGTTCACCACCAGCAATAATTGATACTTCCGTGCATCCCTTTAATCTCAAAGTATTAAAGGGATTCACACTGATGAATATTGTGATCAGCCTTTTACTCCCCCTGCGGTCAAACCACTGACTAGCCAGCGTTGGGCAACCAAGAAGACGATGGTGATAGGGAGCGCTGAGAGCACAGCGGCGGCGGCAAAATCGCCCCAAAGATAGTTCTGTGGGTTAAGGTACTGTTGCATGCCGACAGCCAAAGTATAATTGCTCACATCTCTGAGAAGCAGTGAGGCAACAGGCACTTCCGTAATGACACCAATGAAGGAAAGAATGAATACTACTGCCAGAATTGGTACAGAAAGCGGTAGCAGAACCAGACGGAAAGCCTGCCACGGCGTCGCGCCATCAAGCGCAGCCGCCTCTTCCAAGGAGCCATCAATGGTTTCGAAATAACCTTTAATTGTCCAGACATGCAACGCAATGCCCCCCAGATAAGCAAAAATCACACCTCCGTGGGTATTAAGGCCGATAAACGGTATATATTCCCCCAAACGATCAAACAGGGCATATAGCGCCACCAAGAAAAGTACAGCCGGGAACATCTGAAAAATCAGCATGCCTTTCAATAAGGTACTTTTACCGCGAAAACGCATACGGGCAAAAGCATAAGCACAGGTGGTTGATAATGTAACGATACCGACGGCGGTAATAAAGGCGACCTTAACAGAGTTCCAGAGCCATAGCATAACTGGGAAAGGTGGCGGTGTAACATGACCATCTGGTGACACCACGCTGTAGCCAAGTGCTAATTTCCAATGCTCCCAAGAGATGCTTTCCGGGATCAAACTACCCGTGGCAAAATTCCCCGGCCGCAGAGAGATAGTAATAACCATTAGCAGCGGGAATAAAATCATGGCAATAAAGGATAACATCAACAAATGTGTCGCCAACACACGCCATTTCTGTGATTTGGGTTGAACCATCGCCATTGCATTCCCTCCTTAGTCAAATTTAATGCGGGTAGCTTTCAAGTTAATAATCGCCAGCGCACCCACCAGCAAAAAGATCACTGTGGCAATCGCCGCAGCCAAACCAAAATCCTGACCACTACCACCATCGAAAGCAATACGGTAGGTATAGTTCACCAATAAATCGGTATAGCCTGCCGGTGTCGTGGTGCCAATGCGATCTGGCCTGCCATTGGTTAACAACTGAATCAGAACAAAGTTGTTAAAGTTAAAGGCAAAACTGGCAATCATCAGCGGTGTCAGCGGTTTAATCAGCAATGGGAAGGTAATCTTGAAAAAATTCTGCAACGGCCCCGCACCATCCATCGCCGATGCCTCATACAAATCGTCTGGTATTGCCTTTAACAACCCCATGCAGAGGATCATCATGTAGGGATACCCAAGCCAGGTATTCACTATAATCAGCATGGTTCGGGCCATCGTTGGATCGGTAAGCCAAGCAGGTTTAAGACCGAACAGGCCGTTAAGCAACAGATTGATCTCACCGAAACTCTGATTAAACAATCCCTTAAAAATCAAAATAGAAATAAATGATGGCACTGCATAAGGCAGAATCAGTAGCATGCGATAAACACCACGGCCTTTCAACGCCTCCCACTGCACAATGCAAGCCAGAACCATGCCAACAGCGACTGTCAGTACCACCGTGAACAAAGAAAAGACAACCGTCCAAACAAAAATAGCGAGGAACGGTTTCTGAATACCTTCATCCTGGATCACACGCAGGAAATTTTTCCAGCCGATGGAAACAGTAAATCCTGGCGTCAAAGTCTCATTTCCCCATCTTCCCTCAGCATTGACAGACTGATAGAAACCGGTATCGATATTGGGGCGATAAAGCGTACCTGTTTGATTGTTAGTAAGAGTCTTGCCATCTTCCCCAAGAGAGTATTGAGGATGCACACCAGAGAATTGACGCAGTGAACTCATTCTCAGCCGGTCACCATCCGGTAAAACAGCAACTAACTGGTTCAGCGCCTGTCGATTCTGGGTGATAATGCGCAATGTCGCGGCTTCACCGTTCTCAATGTTGTCCTGCTCGTGCAAGTGTAAAGTCGTCTCTTTTGTTACTGACAGAGAAAATGGCTCGGATACCAGTTGTTTAGTCTGGCCCGGTGCGCTCAGTGCCAAAACCCACAGGTCCGATTTTGGGTAAAGCCTGAAAGTCAATGTTTGCCCTGATTGATACTGACGACTCATCAGGACAGATTGTGCACGTTCAAAAGTTAGTTGATTGGTACTGCTATAGTTGGTAAAGGCGATGGCGATGGTGCAAATAAGCGGAAACAGTACAAACAATCCCATTCCGGCTATACCCGGATAGACATAGCGCCAGGCATAAGTATTGCGGTTGGCAAAAACGTAAGTCCCCATTCCTAACAATACCAGTGTCAGTATTGCGAATAGATACTCTCCCTGTGAGTACATCAATACCACCAGATAACCGGTAAAGAGTATACACAAGCTCACTGCAAACCATTTCAGAGCAGAATGCTGCCACCATGATGTTTTTTCGAGCGTCGCTGACATAATGCTCTTCCTTTTTACTACGACATAACAGTTTTGCGGATAGCTTAATCAATCTTCCTGCAAACAGGCATCCTTACTGGTTGCAGGAAAGAGACACCCTTCTCGGGAGAAGAGCGCTCACAGGTTACTTGGTTATGCGGGCTTCCGCGTCACTTAATGCGGCATCAACGGTCTGACGGCCGGTCAACGCATTAACAACAGCGCTGCGCATGGCATACCAAAAACTGCTCATTTGTGAGACATTCGGCATGATTTCGCCTTTTTGAGCATTTTCCATCGTGGCGGCAATACGTGGGTCCTTGGCCAGAATATCCTGATAGGATTTCAGTGCCACAGCTCCCAACGGTTTATCCTTGTTCACCATCTCCAGACCTTCGTTGGTCAGCAAATAGTTTTCCAAGAACTCCTTCGCTAGCTCTTTATTCGGGCTGGCGGCATTGATACCTGCCGTCAATATGCCGACAAACGGTTTAGACGGATGGCCTTTAAAGGTTGGTAACAACGCCACGCCGTAATTTATATTATTTTTGTCGATGTTGGACCACGTCCACGGACCGTTGATGGTCATCGCCGTTTCACCTTTGTTGAACGCGGCTTCGGCAATGGAATAATCAGCATCCGCGTTCAGATGCTTATTTTTCACTAAATCTATAATAAAATTCAGCCCTGCCTTGGAACCTGCATTATTCACTCCGGCGTTTTTCACATCGTATGCGCCATTTTCCAACTTGAAAGCATACCCGCCGTCCGCCGCAATCAGCGGCCAGGAGAAATAAGGCTCTTGCAGATTAAACATAATGGCGCTTTTGCCTTTGCTCTTCAGTTCCTTATCCAGAGCCGGGATCTCTTCCCAAGTTTTTGGCGGGGTCTTCACCAAGTCTTTATTGTAGATAAGAGAGAGGGCTTCAACGGCGATAGGATAACCGACCAGTTTACCGTCGTAACGTACAGCATCCCAAGTGAATGGAAATAACTTATCCTTGAAGTTCTGATCCGGCGTGATTTCCGCCACCAACCCAGACTGGGCATAGCCGCCAAAACGGTCATGAGCCCAGAAGATAATATCCGGCCCATCACCGGTTGCTGCGACTTGTGAATACTTCTCTTCAAACTTGTTTGGATGCTCAACAGTCACATTGACACCCGTATCTTTTTCAAATTTCTCACCAACTTGTGCCAGGCCATTGTAGCCTTTATCGCCGTTGATCCAGATAACTAGCTTACCTTCTTCAATTTTTGCAAAAACAGAGGCAGAAAGTACCAGTGAAGCTAAAACAGAAAGCGCCAGGGTACGGGCGCCTACTTTTAAGGTTGTTTTTATCATCATTCCGTCCTTATAGTAGTTTGAATAGGTTCAGGGTGAACTGTTTTGTTACATTGGCGGAGAATGCTGATCTAGTGTGCAATCAACAATGGAAAGTCTCATCCTCCCCTACTCTACTCCCTGCCCGGAATGGCTGTGATCTCTATTACAAAAACAGAAGAACCGTGCCGTTGACCACAAAAAGGGGCATCTTTTTTTGCGATAAATATCACAATTTATCCAGTAGCTCATACCTAACCAGCTCAACGACGCTTATCTCATCCTCCTAACTCCTCCCCCATAAAAAACTTGGGTATGGAGGATTTACTCATCCGTCATCTTAAACACACTCTGGTTTATCATTTTTCACCGCGAATTGCGGTGATAAGTCCGGGGGAACACATGTCGAGCGTCACATTACATAATGTATCGAAGGCTTATGGTGAAACTATTATTTCCAAGAACATCAACCTTGAGATACAAGAAGGAGAATTTATCGTCTTTGTCGGTCCATCAGGTTGTGGAAAATCGACAATATTAAGGATGATTGCGGGTCTGGAAGATGTGACTGCCGGTGATTTGCTGATCAATAACATCCGAATGAACGATGTGCCACCCGCCAAACGCGGCGTTGGAATGGTTTTTCAGTCTTATGCACTGTATCCCCACCTGTCTGTTGCAGACAATATGTCATTCGGCATGAAACTGGCTGGCGCCAAAAAAAGTGATATTCAGCAACGGGTAAAGCAAATTGCCGAGATGCTTCAACTCGCTCACCTGCTTGATCGCCGTCCTAAAGCCCTATCAGGTGGGCAACGTCAACGCGTTGCTATTGGCCGTACTCTGGTCGCTGAACCCAGTGTTTTTCTATTAGACGAACCGCTTTCCAACCTGGATGCCGCACTGCGGGTCCAAATGCGCATTGAGATCTCACGCCTGCACAAACGATTGCAACGTACGATGATTTATGTCACCCACGATCAGGTTGAAGCAATGACGCTGGCCGACAGAATCGTGGTACTGGATGGTGGAGATGTTGCCCAGATTGGCAAACCTCTTGAACTTTACCACTATCCCGTTAATCGTTTTGTTGCCAGCTTTATTGGTTCACCCAAAATGAATTTCCTGCCAGTTAAAGTCACGGCCACCGCCGTCGATCAGGTACAAATTACTCTGCCCAATCGCCAGCAGATCTGGCTTCCCGTAGAAAGCCAAGGGGTAAAAGTAGGCAGCAATGTATCTCTGGGTATACGCCCAGAACACCTCCTTCCGAGTGATATCGCAGATGTCACGCTGGAAGGCATAGTTCAGGTTGTTGAACAGCTGGGAAATGAAACCCAGGTTCACATTGAAATCCCGGCCATTCATCAGAATCTGGTTTATCGCCAGCCTGATGTTGTACTGGTGGAAGAAGGAGCGACCTTCACCATCGGATTACCTCCCCACCGCTGCCATTTGTTCCGGGAAGACGGAACAACATGCCAGCGTTTGCATAAAGAACCCGGTGTTTGAACCTGAGCTAATTACAAAACGACAGGAGAATAATTGATGAAATCAATGCGTATATTACCTATATCACTGACAGTTATAACTGGATTACTGTCCATGCAGGCGTCAGCCGTAGAATTTCACGGTTACGCCCGTTCTGGTATTGGCTGGGCCGGCAGCGGTGGTGAGCAACAATGTTTCCAAAGCACCGGTGCGCAGAGCAAATACCGTTTAGGTAATGAGTGTGAAACCTATGCTGAGCTTAAGCTAGGCCAAGAGCTATGGAAGGACGGCAATAAGAGTTTCTACTTCGATACCAACGTGGCTTATTCCGTGGCGCAAAAAAATGATTGGGAATCCACCGACCCTGCGTTCCGTGAAGTGAATGTTCAAGCGAAGAACGTCATCGACTGGTTACCCGGCTCAACATTATGGGCAGGTAAACGCTTCTACCAGCGCCATGACGTGCATATGATCGACTTCTACTACTGGGATATCTCTGGTCCGGGTGCTGGTCTGCAAGATATTGATCTGGGCTTTAGCAAACTCTCTCTGGCCGTCACCCGTAACACCGAGTCTGGCGGTTCTCATGGCTGGATTGCCGGTAGGAACCATGAAATTCCCACGTCTAACGATGTCTACGACATGCGTCTGTCCGGCTTGGAAGTGAACCCCGGCGGTAGTCTGGAACTTGGTTTTGACTATGGGCGTGCTAATGCGCGGGACAACTATCACCTTGACCGCAACGCGTCCAAAGATGGTTTCATGTTTACTGCCGAGCATACACAAAGCGTGTCCGGAGGCTTCAACAAATTTGTCGTACAGTACGCAACAGACTCCATGACCTCTAACAACAGTGGTCGCTCTGAAGGCGCCAGTGTAAACAATGACGGTTATATGCTACGCATCCTGAATCATGGCGCGATTAATCTCGCGGAAAAATGGGATCTCATGTACGTAGCGATGTATCAGGATACTGACCGTGATAACAACAATGGCAACACATGGTATACGGTTGGGGTACGTCCGATGTACAAATGGACACCGACGATGAGCACCCTGCTGGACATTGGCTATGATAATGTCAAATCTCAGCGTACCAATGACACTAACGATCAGTACAAAATCACCCTGGCTCAGCAATGGCAGGCTGGTGATAGCATCTGGTCCCGTCCGGCTATCCGCCTGTTCGTCACCTATGCGAAGTGGGATGAAAAATGGGGTAATGCAAGGAAAGACGACGGCGACAACTACACCACTGGCATGGCCTACCGTGATACAGCGACACATAAATTCAGCCGTGGCAACGATGATGAATTCACCTTTGGTGCACAATTCGAAGCCTGGTGGTAATGCCATTAAAAATGGCTGGTTTTAGGTAAACAGGGTTATTTAGCCACTATTAGCGCTTTGGACTGATATGCCTTTTGCTCGTGGATATCAGTCTCTTTTTTTCAACCGAACAAAGGTAAGAAATGAAAACCAAACTTATCTCATTTTGTCTTAGTGCCTTACTCTGTAGCGCAGCTCCTCTGATAAGCCATGCAACACCTATCACTACAACAACTAAGGCAACCACGACACAGGATGCTGTTGTACCTTCCCTCTCAACAGCAGCGCTGCAAAAACTGAACTGGCTGCCAGTTAACCCAAACGATACGCAGACCATTATCCTCAATGCCACATCCCAGCACCTTAATGAAGGAAACATTCAGGGGCCAATCGCGGCATTCGCGCTGCCGGCAAACCGAGGCTCTCTGGATATTACCCTGAGCAGCTTAGTACAAGATAAACAAGTTTACGTACCAAATGTTTTAGTACTGGATCAAGGATTACGCCCCGCTGCATTTTATCCAAGTGACTATTTTCCGTATGAACGTCCAGGGGTTATGTCCACAGATCGGCTGGAAGGTACATTAAAGCTGACGCCAGCATTAGGACAACAGCAAATTTATATACTGGTCTACACCACCCGTACCAATTTACAGAAATCCACACAAATGGTTGATCCCGCCAAAGCTTATGCTCAAGGCGTCGGTAATGCCGTTCCCGCTATTCCAGATCCCGTTGCCCGTCATACGCAAACCGGTACGTTGAAGCTGAAAGTGAAATCGGAACAAAACACCGGCAACATTACGATTGGTCAAGTCTTCTCAAGTCCAGCACAAGAACCGATCACTATCGGACCAACACATCCCATCGTAACGCCGTCTACACCGCAAAAAGTCAAACCGGTCTTGAGTGATACAGAGCGCTATTTCAGTGATGCAATTAAAAAGGAAATTAATAATGGCAATATTGAGAAGGCACTCAATCTTCTAGATGAAGCAGAACGCCTTGGCTCCTCGACTGCACGAGAAACATTTATCAACAGCATCAAAAACAAGGAATAAACCGTTTACAAAACAAATGCTCTCCGAAGAGGAGGGCATCAGGTTTAACTTTCATCACATTTTCTAGTCGGGATGGAGGGATAAAGCTTTAGTGATTCTTAATAGGAAATTATCTTCGTAAAGAAAAGCAATAGAATTTTTTATTGCATAATGATCTCTTATTTTATATTCATCAATAATGAGTTGTAATTTTTTAGACAATTCAAGAATATGACCTGATTTATAAAGTTCACCATTTAAATCATTGATGATATCGTTCGGGCCACACTGACAATCTGAACTAATACAATAGATACCATAAGATATTGCTTCCGCTAATACCATGCCAAAACCTTCATATTTTGATGTTAAAATAAGAGCTGATACTTCTTTTATCCTACCCATAACAAATCCCCAAGGTTGATCTTTCCAACCGTACCAAATAATATTGTTATTTATATTAAGTTGTGAAGATAATTCTTTTAAATAACCTTCATCATCACCAGAACCTATTATATGTAACTCCCAATGACCATACAATTGTGAAAGCGCTAAAAAGAGTTCAGTTAAATTTTTTGACTTGTAGGCAAGAACTCTTCCAACATATAAGAATCTGGCTATGTGTTTCGGTTGAGGAATTATAAAGGAGTTCATTTTGATAGGATTGAAAATAAGATGAAGCTTCTCTATTTTTATCCCAAAGGATAACATTTGATCTCTTAAATCAGAACTGATTACAAGGTGCTCGTCAGCACAGCATAAGTCTTTAATTCTCTGTCCGGTAGGATTTCTAATGGAGGTATGCAGCCAAGAATAAATTTTTACTGGGAAATTAATTTTTCCACAGGAGAGTCGAGCAATATTACAAGATGTTGTGTCTAAACTTATTAGAGTCTCAGGGTGAAATCTTTCTAATACCAGGGACAGTTCGCATACAATATCCTGACGAGACACGTAATTGCTTGACGCTAAGGAGATATATTGAGCATTAGATAACCAAGCACGATTTTCAATTCTATTTTTCTCATTTAGAGATATGAAAATAAAATCAATTCCAATGTTGGCACGGTCAATCAAATTTATTAAATTCGAACATACCGTTTCTACCCCGCCATATCCATTCAAGAAAAGATCATGGTATATTATGAATATTTTTTTCATTATCAACCCTTTACTTAATTAACCAAAAACGCTCTTGGACTTTTATTTTATTAATCGCATGATGATATTTTTCCAATGAAATTAAAAGATTTGATTTATTATCAAACAGAGGTTCTAATTGAGATTCATAAAATAGGATGTTTTGCATTTTTTCTTTTAAATCAATATCCACCAATATGGCGTGCTTATTAAATTTGTTATTTCTTAATAAAGCACTTTCCAAACTATCGGGGTTAATAACAGGGTATTGACCTAAAACATAGGGAAAATCTTCATAAAGTAATATTTTGAACTTACGTGAACCTGTTATGTTATGTACCAGATTGTTTATTATGATGTGATCCACATGTCGACCTATTCCCAAAGGAGCATATATATAATCAGGTTGATAATTTAACAATATTTTGTCGATGAGATCTTGAGCCATATCGGATGCATAATCTGATTTATGCATCAGGCCACTATAAATCATGGCAGAACTTTTATACATAGGTTCACCGTATTGATCGGTTCTGTAAATACAATCTAAAATTTTACCATGTATTGGAATCGCTGATAATTTATTGCAAAAAGCAATATCTTCATTAGCTCGCTTTGAGTAAAATTTTATAAATGAATACATATTATCATAATGTGAATAATGAGATGTAAGATTTTTGTCATATTCAGTAAAAAATGTTAAAATAACCACCTTTTGATTTTCTGAAACTAATTTATGTATTAAACCGCCAGCGCTTAAAGCCACATCATCTAAATGGGGTGATAGAAATAGATGTATCATTTCAAGTCTCCATGCAAAGGCGATTATATTTTATTTCCATGAGTACAATATAAATAGCGGCTAAATCAATGCGTATCCCATCCCTGTTTTTTATAAAATCTGAGTTGTCAATGCTTGGCTTTTCTTGGAATTGCACTCTTTCATCATGGGCATAAAATTCTTTCATTATATTAAACCAGCTGGCATGGATTCTTTTTGCTGCAACGTCTATTACGCTGTCACTGTGACCTAATATTGTCATTAAATCAGAAAAAATAGCATCGTTTGTAGAAAGCAGAATTTCATAATTAAAATCATCAAACACAATATTATCATCATATAAATAAATATCTTTTATTACTTCTAATATAATACTCAGGTCACTCTTTATTAACCTTTTCTCAAACGCCTTTTCTTTTTCAGTGAATGCTTGATAAGGTTTTAAAAAATTAACTTGTAAGTTGTATTCAATCTCAAGTTTTGTTATTGATTCTTGCATAGCAGTTTTATTATCGACTAAATATTTTGCACACCATAAATCGTGTACACAAGAGGCCAGAATATCTAAATTACCGTTCCGTTCTAAGAATATACATATTTCAGAAAATAATTTAATTTGTGAATTATTTAACTGGCAATTTAAAGTTGTAGGATGAGAATTAAATATAAACGAAGCTTGCTTTAATCTTCTCTGAATCTCTTTGGTTAAATATATTGAATTTAAATTAATTGTGCTATCCAGCAGTTTTTTGTTATTTTCTTTACTCATGATCCATCTCCTATTCCTCGTTCATTAACCTTATTTCTGTTGATGATATATCTAAGCGAAATAGATTTTCTGGAATAGATTCAAATAAAAACCGATGTTCCTCTCTAATATTCACCAAATCATCAACGGTATGATATTTATTATTAAAAAAACGTCCTGCCACCAAGAATCTACAATCATTACTCTTAATTGTCATAAGAGATTTTTTTAATCCTTCCTCACCTCCATAATAAATAGGGTTATTAATTTCTTGACATAAATCGGCACCAATTACAAAAATTGCGCCCTGATAAATATGCGACTTTTGAGTAAAAAATTCAGCGTCACTTAAAACTATATCTCCTTTTTCCTGAAATTGTCTTATCCTCTTGAAAATTTCATCGGTTGAAATTGTAAGTTTTACCGCATTCTTGATTGACAGTTCATAATATGGTTTTCTTTTAGTCATCGCTGTAGCGATTTCTTTTAATTCTTCATGGCCTTTATGAAGTGGATTGAAAGAACCCGATAAAATTAAAGAATTTTTCCAGTCTATGTCTGTATTGTTAAAGTCTCCGTTTCTATCAATATGTATATAATTCAACTTACCATTAATTAAATCGATTAGATAACGCTCATTCTGGTTAGGCATATTCATCTATATTCTCATATGCTATTGTGGTTAATTAAATGTATATCATTGTATTATTCACCAATGGTAATTAATGATATATTTTCATTATTTTTAAATAAATATCAAATTGATTTCCCTAGTGATTACCAAGATATTTTTTTGCGATAACTTATTGTTTTTTATGATATTAATATCATGAGCTATAAACGTTTACTCGCATCTCGGCTTATTGCCTAAATCGCCTAAACTATTCTCATTAATGATAAGTATTTCCTTTTAATTTTCCTCAGTGATTTTAACTAAGGCAGATTTTATTTTCAAAATGTCTTCCATTGTATGCGACGCATCAAGGCTAACCCGAACAGCACCATCAGGATAAGTTCCAAATTTTTTATGGGCTAATGGTGCACATTGCAACCCAGGACGGGTAATAATATTGTATTTGTTTTCTAGTATATAAGAGACTTCTCCGGGATGATAACCTTCTACTGTAAAAATAATTGTCGGTAACCCGGCTTTATATCTACAAATTAATTTGACCTTCTTTAATTGTGATAGCTCATCTATAAGATTGGTACGCAGAGTTTGTAATTGATTTTGAATATTCTCTATCCCAATTTTTTTTAAACGCCTTATGGACGCTAGCAATGAAAGTATGCCAATAGTGTTTTGTGTTCCTGATTCATATTTGTATGGTATTCCCGTTGGTTGTGTCGTTAATCTTGATAATACACCTGTCCCACCCTGGATTAATTCATTATGAGAAAATCCATTATCAAGCATAAAGTACCCACCAATACCTGATACTCCTCCTAAGCTTTTGTGCCCGCTAAAAACAAAGTAATCAATATGACCTTTCGATAAATCAATTAATTGTGAACCAAAAGATTGTGAACCATCAACTAAAACCATCGCACCGTATAAATGTGCCAGTTTTCCTATCTCATCTATATTACAAAATGTACCAATAGTATTGGAGCAACTATGAACCACTAATAACTTAGTTTTTTTATCCTTTAATAAAAATTCCAAATGCGACATATCAATTTCACCATCTGTCACATCGATCAATTGATTACTTACCCCAATATCTTTTAAATGGTTTATCGGTCTAAATACTGAATTATGTTCTAAATGGGTAGTAATAACATTATCACCCGGCTTAAGTGTACCTTTTATACATTCATTAAGTGAATACGTTGCTCCTGAGTTAAAAATTACCGTCCCATGACCATTTAAATTTGTTTGTTCGATTAATTCATGTCGGCACTCTTCAATGAGTTCCGTAACCTTTTTAGATTGTTGTGATAAAGATCGTCCTGGCGTTACCCCAAGAGTGTCTAAATACATATTTATCATGTCTTTCACTTCTTGTGACTTTGGCCATGAGGTAGAAGCTACATCTGCATATAACATTATCCAATCTCCATATGATTATTAATATATAATTTGAATTTTTTAGCAGTCGCCTCCATCTCCTTAATTCCCTCATTAGCTCTCCAATCGGATCTTTCTGGCATATTTAAACTATTTGCCAATACTGTTCTTATCATTCCTCTCTCAATGAAATCTGATTCACCTATCGTAAAGACATATTTATTACCACTATCTTCAATGTAAATATAGGGGCCAACCTCACCGAACATCTTAAGTTCATCCAATGAGTCTATCGTATGCATTTTAAATTGATTCTTTAATTTATTATGAAGATCAATCTCGCTAGGGAAACAACATAAATGTGCATGGTAACAATACCTTTGATTTGGGTCCATGACGATACAACCACCAGCTCGTCCATTTTCATAAAAAAGAGGATTGCTTATATTGTAATATTCTCGATAAAAATCATTTATTATATTCTTAAATTGTTTCAGTTCTTTTATTGCTTCTTCTTCATATATTTCTGCAAAGCACCGGTATCCCCCTAAATCAGCCTCACATTTGTTGGTAGCAATGATTATATAGCCCTCAATTATCTGCCCCTTAGGTACAAAGGCATAGAAATATTTTCCTTGTAAAAGTATTTTATCTTTTTCAAAGGAAGATTCTGGGTGACAAAAAATACATCCCATTTTAAACTCCTTTATCGTTTGTCGATTCTACTGATAAATATATCTTCATGGCACAAATTGAAATCTTCTTCGGTATGCCAGGCAATCATCATGCTAAATTTATTTATAATGCTATATTTATTCAGTCTACTTTGTAGTTCAGAATAAATAGGATTTGGTAAGATGATTCTACATTTTTTTCTAATAGCAAGACAAGAATCAATTACAGACATAATTGTACCGGGAGCTGTATTTGACAAACCTATTACTTCCACAGTTGTATCATCAAAACCCAATATCGCTAATTCTTTTCCAACAGTTAACAGCTTAATATCCGTGTAGCGAGGACACTGCTTTGAGTAAGCAATCCAATCGTTATTGACTTCCCTGCCGAAAAAATTGATTTTATTAATCTTATCTATTTCATTAAAATCAATCAGGTCTACATCGATTTCGGTATATCCTTCCACCACTATTTCTGTAAAGTCAAAAACGTTCACTCTGCTACAGATGTATTTTTCGAAGATCTTTGAATAACATTTGATCTTTCTTGCATCTGAGTAGCAAACCGTCGCATCTACATCATTACGATGTGTTTGTTTAGCACTTTCTATTATCAAAGTTCGTGATTTTACACTTTCATCTATGCCAAAATCACTAAGCATATTAATGGGTACCAACTTGTGTTTAAGATTAAACTCACACTTTCTTGCTATCACAATCGACAAGTGTGTATCGTTTCTTTTAAACGAAAATGCTTTTATTTCACTAGAGAGATTATATTTTTTTTCTTCAATATTCTTCCAAATAAAATAGTCTAAGTCTCCTATATCGTGCTTATAAAGATTATTTAACAGAATATAATTATCCTCCGTTATATCTTCGCATACCAAGGTTACTCCATTTTTCCTGGCTTCAATATTCTCCATTATCTTATCTCGTTATTTTATATTGTCGCTAATTACCTCTCATTTTCAGTTTATATTTATTTCAGAGTATATGAACATGAAATATTGCATTTTATGACCTGTATCATGATTTAAAGATTCAGCAGCAGTACAAACCGTAATTAGTTATCTTGAAAGATTAAATTAAAGTCGCCTTTAATGATATAAGAACCCCGGTAAAAATGGGTTCTTTAAAGAATAATATTTCATAAATTCTATATGGTAGAACTTTAAATAACATGAACCTCAGCGGGTAGAAACGACGATTTCGCCGCTTTGAGTTCGTCGATACCCTGCTGAGGGAGCTGGATATTAAATAGAAAGGTGTTCAAATAGATGAATATTCTTATTCTTCGATGCTCATTGTACTATCCCTATCTATGAAATGATGACTTTAGTTAGCTCAGTCACTTTGTCGATGATATCTTGAGGCGCTTTCTCAATAAATTTGACCTGACGATTCGAAAAATCCAAGGATTTTACCTGATGAATAAGAATTGCACCTTGGATAGATAACTCTTCGGGTAAGACCACTTCTAGCTTCATTCCCCTCACTGTACTGGTGATTGGGGCCACAACAGCAAATCCGGTATGTTCGTTAAACATCTTACGAGAGATCACGAACGCAGGGCGACGCTTCATGATTTCCTTTCCCGCGCTCGGATCAAAGTCTAATGAAACAATATCTCCTTTGTCTGGTACGTACATCAAATCACTTCCTTACCAACAGGATTAACGTCGATCCATTCTCTATCCTCGTCTGTTACCGTGAAACATTCTTTAGGACTTCCGGCTAACAGTGATTCCAGCATCAACTCTTCTTCGATGGGTGTGAGCACAATTTTGTTATCCTGAATTGATAAATCTAACTTTGAACCAGTATGCAAGCTAAGTGCTTTCACAATAGCCTTTGGAATGCTAACAATATTAGCGCCGCCAGATTGGCGGATGACAACAGCAGTCATGTCTATCTCTCCTTCTGTTTACGTTATACCAGAGTATAACAATACATTTGTGTTTTACAGACATAAAACTCTCTTGAGAAAATAGCCTCGCTTAT
Organism: Photorhabdus sp. CRCIA-P01; assembly: GCF_003545805.1. Classification (GTDB taxonomy): domain Bacteria; phylum Pseudomonadota; class Gammaproteobacteria; order Enterobacterales; family Enterobacteriaceae; genus Photorhabdus; species Photorhabdus antumapuensis. The sequence goes on from NZ_NMQR01000028.1 coordinate 49,105, forward strand.
CTCTCCAGTTCTGCTGGATACTTCTTAAAATCAGCATCAGCAAATTTGATCATATCCTTAATATAACCGTTTTTCATCCATCTCAGTTTTTCCATTTGGTGAACAAAACGTGATTAAAACAGAGTGCCGGATAAAAAATTAGCACCTTGCCAACAACCCGAAATGCTCACAAAAAGGCAGGCATTTTAGGCCGCTGACAAACACCGATTTTCCTTGACTATAGATTTTCTCCTATATAGCATTTGACCTATATTGAGTAAGGAGTAGTCATGTGGGCTATAGAAACGACGGACACCTTTGATGCATGGTTCGATGCTTTGGATGATACCGATAGGGCCAATATGCTAGCTTCAATAATAGCGCTTCGAGAAAGAGGCCCTATGTTGCCCAGGCCATACGCAGACACTGTGAACGGTTCATGCCACAGCAACATGAAAGAATTGCGCGTCCAAAGCAAAGGCGACCCGCTCCGAGCATTCTTTGCGTTTGACCCCAAGCGGAGAGGAATTTTGCTTTGCGCTGGTAATAAAACCGGAGACGAGAAACGGTTTTATCAAACAATGATTCCGATTGCTGATCGTGAGTTCACGGCACATCTGGAAAAGCTAAAAAAGGAGTAAACATACTATGGCAAGAACGCTTGATCAAATATTAGCAAATGAAAAGCCCGAAGTTGTTGCCAATGCACAAGCTGTGGCAACAGAAATGTTGCTAAACATCCATCTGGCAGAACTTCGTGAGCGGGTACAGAAGACCCAAAGCGAAATAGCTCTGGCTCTTGGTATCAAGCAACCCACGGTTTCTGACATGGAGAAGCTTGGCCGCGACTTGAAACTGTCTTCCCTCAAACGTTACGTTGAGGCAACAGGTAGCAAGCTGCGTCTCGATATCGAGTTACCCGACGGTACCCACTACGGATTTTCCGTTTAACCACAAACGCTCCGGTAGCCCTCGCGGATATATTCAAGATCAATGTCCGCATCGACTTTTTTACGCACCAGACGGTTGTGAAGAATAAGGTCTTCAAGTGAACTCTTTTCGGAAAGAAAAATTTGAGGAGAGGATTCTTAACGTGGCGGCAAGCTCCATTTGGTGAACGGAACTTGATTAAAACAGAGCACCAAGTAAAAAATTGGTACGTTATCAATAAGTTGAAATGCCCTCCAAAAAGGAGGGCATTTAATTAGCTATGGTACTCTATAGAATTACTTCTTATCGCCACCAAAACCGGCATTCAGCAGTTCTGCCAGGTTTGCAGTTGCTTCATCCACACTCACTGGTGGCGCTTCAGAAGGCTCATTCAACTGACGACGACGTATACGATCCTGATGGTAAGCATAACCCGTACCCGCTGGAATCAGACGACCAACGATGACGTTCTCTTTCAAGCCACGCAGTTCATCACGTTTACCCGCAACCGCCGCTTCTGTCAGCACGCGGGTCGTTTCCTGGAACGATGCCGCAGAGATGAAGGATTCTGTTGCCAGAGACGCTTTGGTGATACCCAACAGATCACGTCCATAAATTGCTGGGACTTTACCTTCCTGTTCCAGCTTACGGTTTGCCACTTTAACGCGGGCATATTCAACCTGTTCGCCTTCCAGGAAGTCGGAACTACCTGCACTTTCGATAGTTGCTTTACGCAGCATCTGACGAACGATAACTTCAATGTGTTTATCGTTAATCTTAACCCCTTGCAGACGGTAAACTTCCTGAACTTCGTTGGTGATGTAACGGGTAACCGCATGAACACCACGCAGACGCAAGATGTCATGTGGAGACTCTGGACCATCGGAGATCACATCACCACGCTCAACAACCTCACCTTCGAATACGTTGAGCTGACGCCATTTAGGAATCATCTCTTCATAAGCATCACCACCATCTAACGGGGAGATAACCAGACGGCGTTTACCTTTGGTTTCTTTACCGAAGGAGACAATACCACTGACTTCAGCCAGGATAGCTGGCTCTTTCGGACGGCGTGCTTCGAACAAGTCAGCAACACGTGGCAGACCACCGGTAATATCTTTCGTACCGCCGGATTCCTGAGGAATACGCGCTAAGGTATCACCCGCAGAGATGCTGACACCATCGTCTAACTGAACAATCGCTTTGCCTGGCAGGAAATATTGAGCAGGCATATCAGTACCTGGGATCAATACATCGTCACCCTTGGCATCAACGATTTTCAGTGCCGGACGCAAGTCTTTACCACTACCGGTACGCTCTGCACTATCCAGAACCACCAATGAAGACAGACCTGTCAACTCATCCGTCTGACGGGTAATGGTCTGGCCATCTACCATGTCAGCGAAACGGATGATACCGGATACTTCACTGACAACTGGCATGGTGTGTGGATCCCAGTTAGCAACGGTTTCGCCGCCGTTAACTGCTTCGCCATCACCTTTACCCAATACCGCACCGTAAGGCACTTTATAGCTTTCTTTAGTACGGCCAAACTCGTCGATCAGACACAGCTCGGTGTTACGGGAAGTAATCACCAGCTTACCTGCGGAGTTGGTAACGGATTTCGCGTTAAATAGTTTCAGGCTACCTTTGTTACGAACCTGAATGCTGGATTCCGCTGCCGCACGGGATGCCGCACCACCGATGTGGAACGTACGCATCGTCAGCTGTGTACCCGGCTCACCGATGGACTGCGCCGCAATAACACCAACCGCTTCACCTTTATTGATGATGTGTCCGCGGGCAAGGTCACGGCCATAACAGTTCGCACAAACACCGAAGTCAGTTTCACAACTTACAACTGAACGTACTTTAATGCTGTCAACAGAGCTCTCTTCTAACAGATCACACCATTTTTCGTTCAGCAGGGTGTTACGTGGAACCAGAATGTCAGCAGTACCCGGCTTCAGAACATCTTCTGCCGTTACACGACCCAGTACACGCTCACGCAGTGGCTCTTTAACATCACCACCTTCAATAACCGGCGTCATCAGAATACCTTCGTGGGTACCACAGTCGTCTTCTGTAACAACCAGATCCTGTGCAACGTCAACCAGACGACGGGTCAGATAACCCGAGTTCGCCGTTTTCAGTGCGGTATCCGCCAAACCTTTACGAGCACCATGGGTTGAGATGAAGTACTGGAGTACGTTCAAACCTTCACGGAAGTTCGCGGTGATTGGCGTTTCGATAATGGAACCGTCTGGTTTAGCCATCAGGCCACGCATCCCCGCCAACTGACGGATCTGAGCGGCAGAACCACGCGCACCAGAGTCAGCCATCATAAAGATGCTGTTGAAGGAGACTTGTTGCTCCTCTTCACCGTTACGGTTAATGACTGTCTCAGTGGACAGGTTTTCCATCATCGCCTTAGCAACACGCTCGTTTGCTGCGGCCCAGATATCGATAACCTTGTTATAACGCTCACCAGCTGTTACCAGACCAGATTGGAACTGTTCCTGAATTTCAGCAACTTCTGCTTCTGCTTCCGTAATGATCCCCGCTTTTTTCTCTGGGATAACCATGTCATCAATACCAACAGATGCACCTGAACGTGCAGCGTAGGCAAAACCGGTGTACATGATCTGGTCAGCGAAGATAACGGTTGGCTTCAAGCCCATCACACGGTAACAAGTGTTGAGCATTCTGGAGATAGCTTTTTTACCCAGTGGCTGGTTAACCAGAGAGTAAGGCAGACCTCTTGGGACGATCATCCACAAGATTGCACGACCAATGGTAGTATCAACCAAACCCGTGCTAGCGGTGATATTACCCTCGCCATCTCTCACTTCTTCCGAGATACGAACTTTAACACGGGCATGCAGAGAAGCCAGACCTGCGCGGTATACGCGTTCTGCTTCTTTAGGCCCGGTCAGCACCATGCCTTCGCCTTTAGCATTAACACAGTCACGGGTCATGTAATACAGACCCAGAACAACGTCCTGAGATGGCACGATGATTGGCTCACCACTCGCAGGAGACAGGATGTTGTTAGTAGACATCATCAATGCACGCGCTTCCAACTGGGCTTCCAGTGTCAGCGGTACGTGAACCGCCATCTGGTCACCATCGAAGTCGGCGTTATATGCCGCACACACCAGTGGGTGCAACTGAATCGCTTTACCTTCGATCAGAACCGGTTCGAATGCCTGAATACCCAAACGGTGAAGTGTTGGTGCACGGTTCAGCAGAACCGGGTGTTCACGAATCACTTCATCCAGGATATCCCATACCACCGCCTCTTCACGCTCAACCATCTTTTTGGCTGCTTTAATCGTCGTCGCTAAACCACGCAGTTCCAGCTTGCCATAGATGAATGGCTTGAACAGCTCCAGTGCCATCTTCTTAGGCAAACCACACTGATGCAAACGCAGGTAAGGGCCTACGGTGATTACAGAACGGCCTGAGTAGTCAACACGTTTACCCAGCAGGTTCTGACGGAAACGACCTTGTTTACCCTTGATCATGTCAGCCAGGGATTTCAAAGGACGCTTGTTAGAACCGGTAATGGCACGACCGCGACGACCGTTATCCAACAGGGCATCAACCGCTTCCTGCAACATACGTTTTTCGTTGCGAACGATGATATCCGGCGCAGCCAGATCCAGCAGGCGTTTCAAACGGTTGTTACGGTTAATAACACGACGATACAGATCGTTCAGATCCGACGTTGCAAAACGGCCGCCATCCAATGGAACCAGTGGACGTAAATCAGGCGGCAGTACTGGCAGAACGGTCAGAACCATCCATTCTGGTTTGTTACCAGATTGAATAAATGCTTCCAACAGCTTAATACGCTTGGTCAACTTCTTACGTTTAGTTTCAGAGTTAGTTTCATTTAACTCTTCACGCAAAGTTTCACACTCATTTTCCAGATCGAGATTTTTCAGCAAAGACTGGATAGCTTCCGCACCCATCTTCGCATCGAATTCATCGCCGAACTCTTCCAGTGCATCCAGGTATTGTTCTTCTGTCAGGATTTGACTGCGCTCCAGGCTGGTCATGCCACCTTCTACAACCACATAGGATTCGAAGTACAGTACACGCTCAATATCACGCAGTGGCATATCCAGCAACAAACCGATGCGGGATGGCAATGATTTCAGGAACCAGATGTGTGCTGTTGGCGAAGCCAGTTCGATGTGACCCATACGCTCACGACGAACTTTAGTCTGGGTAACTTCTACGCCACACTTCTCACAAATCACACCACGGTGTTTTAAGCGTTTGTATTTACCACACAAACACTCATAGTCTTTTACCGGTCCGAAAATACGGGCACAGAAAAGGCCGTCACGCTCAGGTTTGAACGTGCGGTAGTTAATTGTTTCCGGCTTTTTCACTTCGCCGAATGACCACGAACGGATCATATCTGGTGAGGCCAGAGCAATTTTGATCGCATCAAACTCTTCGGTCTTAGTTTGCGCTTTCAGAAACTTCAATAAGTCTTTCACGAAATGGCTCCTGTCGGAGTTAGACCTGTCAGGAGAGCGGCCCATGCCACTCTCCCCTATGACCAGTGCAACCACTGGCTGGTAAACTGCCCGTCATATCCATTCAGGGCAGTACCAGCGGGAATACGGTTTATTCGTCTTCCAGCTCGATGTTAATACCCAGAGAGCGGATCTCTTTCAACAATACGTTGAAGGATTCCGGCATTCCTGGTTCCATCTGGTGGTTGCCATCCACGATGTTTTTATACATCTTGGTACGGCCGTTAACATCGTCGGACTTGACGGTGAGCATTTCCTGCAAGGTGTACGCGGCACCATATGCTTCCAATGCCCACACTTCCATCTCACCGAAGCGTTGACCACCGAACTGCGCCTTACCACCCAGCGGTTGCTGAGTAACCAGGCTGTACGAACCGGTTGAACGAGCATGCATTTTGTCATCCACCAGGTGGTTCAGTTTCAACATATACATGTAGCCAACTGTAACCTGACGTTCGAATTGCTCACCAGTACGACCATCAAACAGGGTAATTTGCCCAGAAGTTGGCAAGTCACCCAGTTTCAGCAGTTCTTTAATTTCTTTCTCTTTCGCACCATCAAATACTGGTGTTGCAATTGGCATACCTTTTTTCAAGTTTTCTGCCAAACGCATAACTTCTTCATCAGAGAAAGTGTTCAGATCAACTTTCTGACGGGTTTCATCACCCAGGTCATAAGCTTTCTGGATAAATTCACGCAGTTTGGCGACTTCCTGCTGCTGTTTCAGCATCGCGTTAATCTTGTCACCAATACCTTTCGCAGCCATCCCCAGGTGAGTTTCCAAGATCTGACCAATGTTCATACGTGATGGTACGCCCAGTGGGTTCAGTACGATATCTACCGGAGTGCCGTTTTCATCGTAAGGCATATCTTCGATCGGGTTGATCTTGGAGATAACACCCTTGTTACCGTGGCGGCCCGCCATCTTATCACCCGGCTGAATCTGACGCTTAACCGCCAGATAAACTTTAACGATTTTCAGCACGCCCGGTGCTAAGTCATCGCCCTGCGTGATCTTACGACGTTTAGCGTCCAGTTTTTTCTCGAACTCAGTTTTCAGTTCGTCATACTGTTCAGCCAACTGTTCCAGCTGATTCTGTTTTTCTTCATCCGCCAGACCCAGTTCTAACCAACGCTCACGAGGCAGCTTATCCAATTTCTCAGCTTCAATGCCGCCAGAAATCAGGACAGAACGGATACGGGCAAACAAGCCAGCTTCAAAGATCCGCAACTCTTCTGTCAGGTCTTTCTTAGCCTGACGCAGTTGCATCTCTTCGATTTCCAGAGCACGTTTATCTTTTTCAACGCCGTCTCGGGTAAATACCTGTACGTCGATAACCGTACCGGATACGCCATTGGGTACGCGCAGAGAAGAGTCTTTAACATCAGACGCTTTCTCACCGAAGATAGCACGCAGCAGTTTTTCTTCTGGCGTCAGCTGAGTTTCACCTTTAGGTGTCACTTTACCAACCAGAATGTCACCGCCAGTCACTTCCGCACCAATATAAACAATACCGGATTCATCCAGTTTGGAGAGTGCCGCTTCACCCACGTTAGGAATGTCAGCAGTGATCTCCTCAGGCCCTAATTTGGTATCACGAGACACACAAGCCAGTTCCTGGATGTGAATAGTTGTAAAGCGATCTTCCTGGACAACACGCTCAGAAACTAAGATGGAGTCCTCGAAGTTATAACCATTCCACGGCATGAACGCTACGCGCATGTTCTGACCCAGCGCCAATTCACCCAAGTCAGTGGATGGGCCGTCAGCCAGTACATCACCGCGCTCTACGGGTTCGCCCAGAGAAACACATGGCATTTGGTTAATACAGGTGTTCTGGTTAGAACGGGTGTATTTAGTCAGGTTATAGATATCGATACCTGCTTCACCCGGATACATTTCGTCTTCGTTTACTTTGATAACGATACGGGATGCATCAACGTACTGAACCACGCCGCCGCGTTTAGCAACGGAAGTTACACCTGAGTCAACCGCTACAGCACGTTCCATACCTGTACCGACCAGCGGCTTATCAGCACGCAGAGTAGGAACAGCCTGACGTTGCATGTTTGCACCCATCAATGCGCGGTTTGCGTCATCGTGTTCCAAGAATGGGATCAAGGAAGCACCGACGGAAACCACCTGCTGAGTGGAAACGTCCATATACTCAACCTGTTCACGGTTGAATAAACTGGATTCGCCATAATTACGGCAGGTTATCAGATCTTCAACGAAGTGACCTTCATCGTCCAATACGGTGTTTGCCTGTGCGATAACGAAGTTACCTTCTTCAATCGCAGACAAGTAATGAATTTCATCAGTGACAACACCATCACGAACCAGACGGTATGGGGTTTCAAGGAAACCATACTCGTTAGTCTGCGCATAAACAGACAATGAGTTAATCAGACCGATGTTCGGACCTTCCGGGGTTTCGATTGGACATACGCGACCATAATGCGTTGGATGTACGTCACGCACTTCGAAGCCCGCACGCTCACGGGTCAAACCACCTGGGCCCAACGCAGAAATACGGCGTTTGTGAGTGATTTCAGAAAGTGGATTGTTTTGGTCCATAAACTGAGACAGCTGGCTGGAACCAAAGAATTCTTTCACCGCGGCGGAAATTGGCTTAGCGTTGATCATATCCTGAGGCATCAGAGTATCCAGATCACCCAGAGACAGACGCTCTTTAACCGCACGCTCAACACGTACCAGACCAACACGGAACTGGTTTTCCGCCATTTCACCCACAGAACGGATACGACGGTTACCTAAGTGGTCAATATCGTCGACTTCGCCTTTACCGTTACGGATGTCAATGAGCTTCTTCATGACATCAGTGATGTCATTTTTACTCAGAATACCAGAGCCTTCAACTTCTTCTCGGCTTAGTGAACGGTTGAATTTCATACGACCAACCGCAGAAAGATCGTAACGATCTTCTGAGAAGAACAGATTTTCAAACAGATTTTCTGCTGCTTCACGGGTTGGCGGCTCACCAGGACGCATCATGCGATAGATTTCAACCAATGCACCTAAACGATCGTTGGTTGGATCAACACGAAGTGTCTCGGAAATATATGCGCCGTGATCTAAATCGTTGGTGAACAATGTTTCGATAGATTTGTGACCAGCCTGGCTCAAACGTGCCAACAGATCCAAAGAGAGTTCCATGTTAGCCGCACAGATAATTTCACCTGTATTGACATCAATGTAATCTCTTGCAACAACTTTACCCGCGATGTATTCAACCGGAACCTCAATACGGTTCACTTCGTCTTTTTCTAATTGGCGGATATGACGTGCGGTAATACGACGGCCTTTTTCAACATAAACCTTGCCGTTTGCTTCAATATCAAAAGAAGCGGTTTCACCACGCAAACGTTCTGGTACCAGGGTCATTTGCAGTCTGTTGTCACGAATTTCGAAAATCGTTTTACTGAAGAACAGGTTCAAGATCTCTTCAGTGCTGTAATTCATTGCACGCAGAATAATGGTTGCCGGCAATTTACGGCGACGGTCAATACGCACAAACAGGTTATCTTTTGGATCGAATTCGAAATCTAACCAAGAACCACGGTAAGGGATAATACGTGCGTTATACAGCACTTTACCGGATGAGTGAGTTTTGCCCTTATCGCTGTCAAAGAATACACCAGGACTACGATGTAACTGGGAGACAATAACCCGCTCAGTACCATTGATAACAAAAGTACCGTTGTCAGTCATGAGCGGAATTTCACCCATGTAGACTTCTTGTTCTTTGATGTCTTTGACCGTGCCTTCCGGTGCTTCACGTTCATAGATGACCAGACGCAGTTTAACGCGCAGAGGTGCAGAATAAGTGACACCACGAATCTGGCACTCTTTAACATCAAACACTGGCTCACCAAGACGGTAGCTAACGTATTGCAGCTCCGAACTGCCACTGTAGCTTTGAATTGGGAATACAGAACGGAATGCCGCTTCTAAACCATTCTGGCCTTCTGGATCTTGCTCGATAAATTTCTGGAACGAGTCAAGTTGGATAGAAAGGAGATAGGGTACATCCAAAACTTGTGGACGCTTACCAAAATCCTTACGAATACGTTTTTTCTCGGTATAGGAGTAAACCATAGGGTTCCTCAGCTCGCTGATCAGTGACCCACTCTGCCCGCCCTAAAGGACAGCTCTTTACGACACTGTTTTTTCGAACAGAAAATTGAATTATTTTCCGTAATACTCATTGCTATTACTCTTAAATCATTTCATTGCGCTACCTTACTACCGAGCTACCCGAGTGGATCGTAGCTGAGAACGCAGTATATTAAGTCGTCAATAGGAAAAAGTATTTGGGGGTTAATTAGCAGCCAAACAGTGGAAATGCTACTAATGCCCTACAGCGCAAAAAGGCTGGTGATTAAAAAATCACCAGCCGTCAGCCTGTAAAGTCAGGCTGCTAACTCAAAACTGAACTTACTTAATCTCAACAGAAGCACCAGCTTCTTCCAGAGATTTTTTCAGTGTGTTAGCTTCATCTTTGCTGATAGCTTCTTTCAGTACAGCTGGAGCGCTTTCAACCAGATCTTTTGCTTCTTTCAGACCCAGGCCAGTTGCGCCACGTACTGCCTTGATAACAGCAACTTTGTTAGCGCCGATAGAAGACAGAACAACGTCAAACTCAGTTTGTTCTTCAACAGCTTCAGCAGCGCCAGCAACTACAGCAACAGCCGCTGCCGCGGAAACGCCGAATTTGTCTTCCATTGCAGTGATCAGTTCAACAACATCCATAACGGACATACCTGCAACTGCGTCCAGAATTTGTTCTTTATTGATAGACATAACAAGTGTTCCTAAAATTCAGAAATAATTTATACGTTAAAAAGCAACGAAGGAAATCGGCAATTAAGCTACTTCTTTCTGCTCGCGTGACTCGCGTAACGCAGCCAGAGTACGAACCAGTTTGCCTGCAACGGCTTCTTTCATGGTTGACATCAGGCGTGCGATTGCTTCTTCGTAAGTCGGGAGTGTTGCCAAACGGTCAATATTGGCCGCAGGAATAAACTCACCTTCAAAGGCTGCTGCTTTAATCTCGAGTGCTGGATTCGCTTTCGCGAACTCTTTGAACAGACGAGCAGCTGCGCCCGGGTGTTCGTTAGAAAAAGCAATCAAGGTTGGACCAACAAACGCTTCTTTCAGGCACTCATAGGCAGTACCTTCAACAGCACGGCGGATCAGCGTGTTACGAACAACACGAATGTAAACGCCCGCTTCGCGACCTGCTTTACGCAGTTCAGTCATTTTATCTACAGTAACGCCACGGGAATCCGCAACAACCGCAGACAGCGCGCCTTTGGCAACTTCGCTGACTTCAGCAACAATCGCTTGTTTGTCTTGAAGATTTAGTGCCATTAGCTTCTTGCTCCTGGATTAACCGGGAAGAACCCGGAACTCACATCGCTCATAACACCATAAAGGGGCTTGAGCTCTAAAACACGGTGAGCAGAATCCAGAAATGAATTTCATTTGGCTCTGTCACCGTCTACGCAGGAATATTAAGTAATTACTTACACCTGCGGTCTTGGACGGGGCTTGGATTAGGCCAAGCTCCAACCGAAAATTTTTTATTTAGCTAATAAAAAACTTACTAGCCAAACATAAGGCGCCAAATTCTAGACAAATCCGACGCCAAGGTAAAGCGATAATCACAATCACATTCAGCTAAAATTAAGCTGAAGCATTCAGACCAGACTGATCAATCGCAACACCTGCGCCCATAGTAGTGGACAGGCTAACTTTCTTAATAAAAATACCCTTGGCAGAAGATGGCTTAGCTTTTTTCAGCGCAACCAGCAGAGCTTCCAGGTTTTCTTTCAATTTGTCAGCGTCGAAGTCAACTTTACCAATGGTGGTGTGGATAATGCCGTTTTTATCGTTACGGTAACGAACCTGACCCGCTTTAGCATTCTGAACAGCTTCAGCAACGTTAGGTGTTACAGTACCCACTTTAGGGTTTGGCATCAGGCCACGTGGGCCCAGGATTTGACCTAATTGGCCAACAACGCGCATTGCATCTGGAGATGCGATAACAACGTCAAAGTTCATTTCGCCTTTTTTAACCTGTTCAGCCAGGTCTTCCATACCTACCAGTTCAGCGCCAGCCGCTTTAGCAGCTTCAGCGTTTGCACCCTGGGTAAATACAGCTACGCGAACGGAACGGCCAGTACCGTGAGGTAGTACAGTTGCACCACGTACGTTCTGGTCAGATTTACGAGCATCGATGCCGAGATTAACAGCAACGTCAACGCTTTCTACGAATTTAGCAGTTGCCAGTTCTTTCAGAAGAACAACGGCTTCGTTAATGTCATACTGTTTAGTTGCATCAACTTTTTCACGGATTGCGCTCATGCGCTTGGTCAGTTTAGCCATCGATTAACCCTCCACTACCAGGCCCATGGAACGAGCAGTACCTTCAATTGAACGCATCATTGCGTCAACATCAGTACCAGTCATATCCGCAGCTTTAGTTTCAGCAATTTCACGAATCTGAGCGCTGGTTACTTTACCAACTTTATCTTTATTCGGTTTGCCGGAACCTGATTTAACACCGGCTGCTTTTTTCAGCAGAACAGCGGCTGGTGGGGTTTTAGTCACGAAAGTGAAAGAGCGATCAGAATAAACAGTGATCACAACAGGAATCGGCAAGCCTTTTTCAATGCTATCAGTTTTAGCATTGAACGCCTTACAGAATTCCATGATGTTAACACCCTGCTGACCTAAAGCAGGACCTACTGGAGGGCTTGGGTTAGCCATACCCGCTGCAACCTGCAACTTGACATAGGCTTGTACTTTCTTAGCCATTGATAATTTTCCTCTGTGTGGGTGATATCGCCTTGTTTAAAAGGCTCCCCTGTCATTTCAGCCCCGCCGTTTCAGGCCAGACCACTAAAAACAAAAGGCGCGAAATTGTATGTTAATTTCACGCCTATTGCAAGCCAGCTAGAAGATATGCCTAGAAATTAAGCTTTCTCTACCTGACTGAAATCCAGCTCAACGGGTGTAGCACGACCAAAGATAGAAACCGATACCTTCAGGCGGCTTTTCTCGTAGTCGACTTCTTCCACAACACCATTGAAGTCTGCAAATGGGCCATCGCTGACACGGACCATTTCGCCTGGTTCGAACAATGTTTTTGGCCGTGGTTTATCACCAACCTGCTGAAGACGATTCATAATCGCATCAACTTCTTTATCACTGATTGGTGCCGGGCGGTCAGATGTGCCACCGATAAAACCCATGACACGCGGTACGCTGCGAACAAGATGCCATGTTGCATCGTTCATGATCATTTGTACCAGCACATACCCAGGGAAGAATTTGCGTTCACTTTTGCGACGCTGGCCGCTACGAATCTCAACAACTTCCTCTGTTGGCACCATCACTTCGCCAAAAGAATCTTCCATATCATGCAGTTTGATATGTTCACGTAAAGATTGTGCAACACGACCTTCAAACCCGGAGAATGCCTGTATGACATACCAACGTTTTTTTGGGGAATCTGACATCTTAGAACCTCAGGCCTGTAATAAATGAAACTAAACGCACCAGGATGCCGTCAAGACCCCAGAGGATCAAAGACATCAATGCAGTCACTGCCGCCACAATCAAAGTTGTGTGCAACGCTTCCTGGCGAGTTGGCCAAATGACTTTGCGCATTTCAACGCGGGCTTCACGGGCAAAAGCCAGTGTGGTTTTACCTTTAGCTGTCCAGAGCGCAACCGCTCCCGCAAGAGCAACAATAACAACAACCGCCATCGCGCGTAGAGGAAGGCTATACTCCCGATAAAGGTAGTTTCCAACGATAGCAACCGTTAATAAGGCTGCCACTAATAGCCATTTCATTACCTCAAGACTACGCCTGCTTTCTTGAGCATCGCTATTCGTACTCATAAACCAACCTGTAACTATGATTTAAATAGATAGCCAGCTTGCCTCGCAAGAGCAAAACAAATCAGACCGAACCAAAAAATTTGAGTGATTGTATCTGACTTGGCGCCATAATTCAGTATGACATTGTATATCTGAGAGATATATAGCCAATTCGTTGTATCAGAGCCTATCTCACCAATAATTAAAAACAACTATTGATGAGATAGGTTCTTATAAAACAACGTACAAAAAGGGCATCAGTTGATGCCCTTTTAGAGTAATCACATCAAAAAATTATGCGATAACTTTAGCAACAACACCAGCACCTACTGTACGGCCACCTTCACGGATTGCGAAGCGCAGACCCTGGTCCATCGCGATTGGTGCAATCAGGGTAACAATCATCTGAATGTTATCACCTGGCATCACCATTTCCACGCCTTCTGGCAGTTCGATAGTCCCGGTCACGTCAGTTGTACGGAAGTAGAACTGTGGGCGGTAGCCTTTGAAGAACGGAGTATGACGGCCGCCTTCGTCTTTGCTCAGAATATAAACTTCTGATTCGAAAGTGGTGTGTGGCTTGATTGAACCGGGTTTTGCCAATACCTGACCACGTTCGATTTCGTCACGCTTGGTACCACGCAGCAGAACACCCACGTTCTCACCCGCACGGCCTTCGTCCAGCAGTTTGCGGAACATTTCCACACCCGTACACGTGGTTTTAGTCGTGTCTTTAATACCCACGATTTCAACTTCTTCACCCACTTTAACGATACCGCGCTCTACACGACCGGTCACCACGGTACCACGGCCTGAAATAGAGAATACGTCTTCGATTGGCAGCAGGAATGGCTGGTCAATTGCACGCTCGGGTTCTGGGATGTAGCTGTCCAGGGCTTCTGCCAGTTCGATGATTTTGGCTTCCCACTCTGCATCACCTTCCAGTGCTTTCAGAGCAGAACCACGGATTACTGGCGTGTCGTCGCCTGGGAAATCATACTNGTCGTCTACCATGTCACATTTGTTCAGGAACACGATGATGTAAGGAACGCCTACCTGACGGCCTAACAGGATGTGCTCACGCGTCTGTGGCATTGGACCGTCAGTCGCGGCAACTACCAGGATCGCGCCGTCCATCTGAGCCGCACCGGTGATCATGTTTTTCACATAGTCGGCGTGGCCTGGGCAGTCAACGTGCGCATAGTGGCGGCTTGGGGTATCATATTCTACGTGAGAAGTAGAGATGGTGATACCACGCGCTTTTTCTTCTGGCGCGTTATCGATTTGGTCGAATGCACGAGCGTTACCACCGTAGGTTTTAGCCAGTACAGTAGTGATAGCAGCAGTCAGGGTAGTTTTACCGTGGTCAACGTGGCCGATAGTACCAACGTTAACGTGCGGTTTTGTACGTTCAAACTTTTCTTTAGACATTAGATTGTCCCTCTAAGACACGGAATCGGTGGTTCCACCACATCAACCAAGCAATTGCTCGTTGAATATCGCTTACAGGAATAAAATCGGGAGACTAAGGACATTAAGGAAGTGGTGCTGATAGGCAGATTCGAACTGCCGACCTCACCCTTACCAAGGGTGCGCTCTACCAACTGAGCTATATCAGCACATCTTGGAGCGGGCAGCGGGAATCGAACCCGCATCATCAGCTTGGAAGGCTGAGGTAATAGCCATTATACGATGCCCGCATTGAACTCAGCTACCTGACTTTAATCAGCTGTACGTTGCTCTCGATATACTTCGCTTCCAATTAAGCACAAAAATAATATCAAGATTAAATCTGATTCTTTGGTGGTGGGGGAAGGATTCGAACCTTCGAAGTCTGTGACGGCAGATTTACAGTCTGCTCCCTTTGGCCGCTCGGGAACCCCACCTTTCCAAGTTTTCAATGGTGCCGGCACCAAGAGTCGAACTCGGGACCTACTGATTACAAGTCAGTTGCTCTACCAACTGAGCTATGCCAGCATCAAGTGCTGCGCATTCTAGGCAGTGTGAACGCTCTATGCAACAAAAAAATTGCTTTCCTTGATCATTCGGTCACAAAACGCTCATTTTCATTCGATTAGCTGTTTTTTTCAATAGATTTAGCTCAAATAATGAACTAAAAATTACCTACAACTACTAAGGAACTGATCACAGTGCCCGATAAAACTTGATAGGCCGCTTCATCTTGTGTCATTTAAATCTCCATCATGATAAACAAACAGCCGAAGCTAAAATTAAGTAAAACAACTCAATTTTTTACAATTCTGCATTATCTTACAAAAAAAACCGCTAAAAATATAAAAAAGCCTACGCCTGCCGCTCATCAGTCGATATCATGCGATTTATTTTTTGTCAGGTACAGGTTGTTTATTGCAACTTGTCCAACCTGCATAAACAGGCAGATGTTGGTTTATGAATAAAAAAGAACCTTTTTTGGCTACTCCATATTTGCAATTCAATCGTGAACAATGGGCAACCTTACGTGATTCAGTTCCACTGACATTAACAAAAGAAGAATTAATTGATTTAAAAGGAATTAATGAAGAAATTTCTTTAGAAGAAGTTGTTGAGATCTACCTTCCTTTATCTCGCTTGCTCAATTTTTATATTAGTTCAAATTTACGTCGTCAAGCAGTGCTCGAACAATTTCTAGGTACTGATGAACAAAAAGTCCCTTATGTCATAGGAATTGCTGGCAGTGTTGCTGTTGGTAAAAGCACTACTGCTCGTCTATTGCAAGCTCTACTGAGTCGTTGGCCTGAACACAGAAGTGTAGAATTAATTACTACAGATGGTTTTCTACATTCTAACAACGTGCTGAATGAACGTGGGCTGATGAAAAAGAAAGGGTTCCCGCAATCATATGATATGCATAGCTTAGTGAAATTTGTATCTGATATTAAATCGGGCTCTAAACAAGTATCCGCACCAGTTTACTCTCACCTTACCTATGATATCGTACCGAATGAGCAAAAACTCATTAAACAACCAGACATTTTGATTCTAGAGGGTCTGAATGTATTACAAAGCGGTATGGATTATCCTCATGATCCACACCATGTATTCGTCTCTGATTTTGTCGACTTTTCTATCTACGTCGATGCCCCAGAAAAATTACTCAAAAGTTGGTATATCAGTCGTTTCTTAAAATTCCGCCAGGGTGCCTTTTCCGATCCAGATTCTTATTTCCACAGTTATTCCAAGCTATCAGAAGAAGAAGCCATAAATACTGCATCTGATATCTGGCAAGAGATCAATGGACTGAATTTGCGACAAAATATTTTACCCACTCGAGAACGCGCAAGTCTAATCATGACAAAAGGTACTAATCACACTATTGAAAGCGTAAGGCTACGTAAGTAAAGATAGCCTCCGAACCCGGAAGATATGTCTCTTCCGGTCATTTTTAACAACCTCTTAAAGAAATCTCCCCGCCGATATATGGGGTTATGACATCATTCTGATCAAGTAACAAAGCACCTTGCTGATTAATACCCCTGGCTATACCATACACTTCCTGACTACCAATGATTAATTTCACCGGTCTATCCATAAAATTATCTAACTCAAACCACCGAGAAACAAATGAAGACAAACCTTCATTTTCAAACTGAATTAGAGCTTTCCTTAGATCAAGTATTATTTCTACAGCCAATTTATTACGATCAACTTTAATTCCTGACTGCAACAAATTAATCCATTGCTGATTAATAGGTTCTTCGTCCTTATGATCCATCGAAATATTTATACCCGTACCTATCACAACCTGAGCAGCATCACCAGTCTTTCCTATTAATTCAACTAAGATTCCCGCTAACTTCTTATCATCAAGATATAAATCATTTGGCCATTTTACCTTAATTCTATTAGCGCCAAATCGATGCAATACTTCAGCAATAACAATGCCAACAACCAAACTCAATCCGATTGCAGCAGCAGGTCCTTGTTCAAGGCGCCAATACATAGATAAATAAAGATTTTTGCCAAAGGGTGAAACCCATTTCCTTCCACGCCGCCCTCTGCCAGCATACTGGTACTCTGCAACACAAGCATCCCCTGATTTCAACTCAGATAAACGCTCAAGCAAATACTGATTAGTCGAATCAATAACTGGCAAAACAGTTATACGATCCTGAGGTAAGTATTGCAAAATAGTAGACTCATCAAGTAGCTGCATAGGTACCATGAGGCTATAACCTTTACCAGGAGCAGTTTCCAGTTCAATTCCCCATTCACGAATTGTCTGTATATGCTTATTAATTCCAGCCCTGCTCATCCCTAAATCTTGCCCCAGTTGTTGACCAGAATGGACTTCACCATCAGACAAAATTTTAATCAATTGTAATGGTACGGTTATATCTTTCATGAAATACATTCCACAGCATCAATTTCGCCTTTCGAACCAATAAAACGCACCTCAGGTTCAAGTAATACACCAAACTTACTTATCACTTGCTGGCGAATATAGGCAGCCAATGCGATTACATCCTTACCGGTCGCATTTCCCTGATTTATCAATACTAGAGCTTGTCTGAAATGCACAGATGCACCACCGATGCGATAACCTTTTAAATTACACCGTTCAATGAGCCAACCTGCCGCTAATTTGAACATCCCACTAGCATGAGGATACTGGGGGCTATCAGGGTAACTTTCTTTAATTTTTACCGCAACTTCCGCACTGACAATTGGATTTTTAAAGAAACTACCTGCGTTTCCTATTATTGCAGGATCAGGTAATTTACTGGCGCGCATTGTACATACTGAATCAAAAATCTGCTGAGGAGTTACACTACTTCTCGACAACCTAGTCAAATCACCATAGCTCAACATCGGCTGCCAATTCTTCTTCAACAGTAAGCCTACAGAGATAATAAAATAACTTTCTTGATATTTATGCTTGAAAATACTATCCCGATACCCAAACTGACATTCATCAACACTAAGACGCGTTTGTTCTCCAGTTTCCAGATTCAGGACATCTACGTACTCACATACATCTCTAAATTCAATACCATACGCGCCAATATTTTGAATCGGGGCCGCACCAGCACAACCTGGAATTAACGCCAGATTCTCTAATCCATAAATCTGATTTTTAAGAGAATAACAGACTAATTCGTGCCAATTTTCTCCCGCTCCTACATGTAGACACCATGATTCATCAGTTTCCTGGTATTGAATCCCCATGATTCTATTCAGAATCACAGTTCCTTCAAAATCGTCAGTAAATAAGACATTACTACCCCCGCCAAGCAGCAGTACAGGTTGTTTTCGGCTTTTAGCTTTCTGCCATAAAGCTAATAAAGATTCAGCAGATTCAGCTATATCTAAACATTTAGCATGGGCTGATAACCCAAAAGTATTAAACTCTTTAAGAGAAAGCATTTACTCAATACTCAATAGCTATTTAATAAGTAGTTTATCAGCCTACAGACATGGAAAACAGTTGGAAAACAAAGTTAGTTTTTTCTCTAAATGCAAAAAGGCCACCCTTTTGGATGGCCTTTTTGTCTTAAAATAAAGCCTGGCAGTTCCCTACTCTCACATGGGGAGACCCCACACTACCATCGGCGCTACGGCGTTTCACTGCTGAGTTCGGCATGGGGTCAGGTGGGACCACCGCGCTATCGCCGCCAGACAAATTCTTTATATATTATCATGGTGCTGATACCCAGATTCGAACTGGGGACCTCACCCTTACCAAGGGTGTGCTCTACCAACTGAGCCATATCAGCAATAGCGGCTCGCCGTCAATATTAACGCAAACCCCAAAAAATTAAAGCCTGGCGGTTCCCTACTCTCACATGGGGAGACC
>NZ_NMQR01000029.1 GCF_003545805.1 Photorhabdus sp. CRCIA-P01
TAACACAGCAGAAAAAGCTAAAAAAATCACATCCATTAATTCATGTTTTTTATTGATGTCAGAACGTGGGTCATCTATCTTGCTGATAAAGTTGAAAATACTCATTATTAAGATCACGCTTTTATAGAATAGAGAGATCTTAACGTTTTAATGAGAGAAGTGGCTATAAAAAGTTATATTTTGGTCTTTATTTAACCCAAATAACCTTGTTAAAATTGTGAGATCTTGCCCTGCAGCAATGAGAGTGTTTCATTTACTTGTCGTAATAGTTCTACTTGCTTCCGTTTTGCTCCTGCAATCTGATGGGATTTGAGAAGGTCTTTATCAACTACCCACTCTTTACCGTTCCATCTATCGTAATCGGTATCAGGTTTCTTGAATGTCAGAATTTCTGGCAGCTCGCCCAATTCAGTAATTTCTTGCTGTGCACGAGTTTGCTTGTTGTAAATAATTTTTCCGCGATAGTCAGGTACTATTTCCCAATGCTTACTGTCTTCACTGCGACAAACAGCCATATCATCAGAATTAGGAAGATCTGGCGCATCAAGGTAAGCACCCGCTGATAAACTGACACCCAACATCACATATTCAATATCAGAGTTTGTGAATTCTCGTGTAATTTGATTAGTGTGATAAACCTTTATCCAGCCCGCTTGAATTGCTAATCCGTCTTTACCCAATACGACTGTTTCATGTTCTAAAGAATATTTTTGTTCAGTCATTATGCTGCTCTCACTATGTAGTTAAATGCGACGTTGCGGGGGCGGTTCTCTGAGGCTACAGGAACAACCCTTGACGCGTCGAATCCGAAGCCGTATGGATTATCCGGGTTACGAATATTCTGTGACTTGGTCCTACCATCTGTTGCTATTCCAAGATTAATTTTACCGTAGAAAGCTTCTTTTGTTGCGAGATGATAACTATCTGCGATAGCCCCAGGGAACGAGCCTGTAATGTTCCTAATCGCGTCACCTTGCCACGTACTGCAAACCCGGCCCGGATCAACACCACGGCCATTATCCCAACCACGAATGAACTCACCTCTTAAATCGGGTAAATAACCACTAGGATAAGCCTTTGCTAATTCCGGAAATTTCGACTTATCAAAGGACTCACCGTTACATTTCAACCACCCAATGGGCGGTATAGCAGCAGGCCAGGGAATAGGAGTCCCTACGGGTAGATAATTAGCTTTATTACTGATATTAATTTCTTCACGCAATGAATTTATTATTTCTTGAGCCAACTTTTGCGTAACAGCTAATGTATCACTATCGCCCACCACATCCGTAAGCTGAACAACGCCCTTTTGTGTTAATGAGGCATCGGGAACTTTTGTTGTGGCTTTTTGTTCTAAAGCTCTATTTAATTGTGCGGTTAGTTTAGCTACGTTTCCATCATCCAGAACATCATCACCAGATTGTGTCGCAATGAAATTAGCTACGACAGATGATATGGTTGATGATTGACGCAATGCTTTATTTAACAAGTGAGTTGGAACATCATTTGGTGGAAACCCCGTCAGTAAATCCTTACTTTCTTCATATAATCTCTGACTCACTACATTCGCATTATCACTAATAGAAAAAGCTTTAAAATCATTCTTCTGACTCATATACACTCCTTAAATTAAATAATATTATTTTATAGATTTATAGACGACTTATCACAATTCAGTATATTTCAATAAAATAATAACAAAACACCCTTATAAATCAGAAGGCTGACTATTTTTATATAATTCCAAGAGTAAAAACCCATCTATATTTAACATCTGGAAACTACTTTTCTCTTATTCCTTCTATCTATTCCTGCAATTCTTTCTGTGCTTTGTAAACTGTGTTCATAACACTCCTCCTCATCACTTACTACCATTTAGTAATAATAGTCCGCACAATAATGTAAGAAAAGGTGACTATTTGAGCCATCCTTGGCTTGGGGTTATGCAAAGCAACAAATAGCCGTCTATCCAAAAAATTCTCTTTAGTCCATTCTCATATTGCTCTTTATTGTCACTCATTTTTGCGACCGCTAATACTTGACCAATATGCATTCTGAATGCCTTAACGCCAACCTCAGAAAGGAACTGGTGTATTTTGTCAGATGGTTACGTTTAATCGCCTCGCCTCTTCATTAATCATATCTACAATATCAGCCGGAAAACCTATTGAATAAAGTATTTCTCCCGATTCATTTTTAACATTTTCAAACCTTGTCGTATCTCCATATGCCAACCATTCAAAGGGAACATGCATAGCAGCCGCTAATCTTCCAGTCACTTGCGCACTTGGTTTACTTTTACCCGATTCTGCCTTACTTGCTTTTTCAGCAACAGATTGAAATTTGTTTAGTTCCTGATTTCCGCGTTCCAAATCAGCGGTGTTAACTCTCAGAGAAATAGTTGCTATATCAGACATGCTGGCCTCAAAAATAAAAACCAGCACTAAGCTGGCATGGGTTGGTTATATGTTAGAAACAGGAAGCTACTTGACGGGTTGATTCAGTTATCAGATTTAAATGCCCGGCCAGCAACAAAGATCGCCGCCAAACCAACAAGATCTAGAGTAATAAGCGTTCCAGCAAACCAAGTATTGCCAAGAGCTGCGAATACTGTAGCTATGACAAGGATCATTACAGAGATAGTAAATCCCATCCATTGACCCCTCTTGTCTTTATTAATTACCCCTTGCATAGCCTTGCTTTTAGTATCGTGCCGGAATGCCTGCTCTTTTTCTGACAATGACAACAGCCGTTCCGCAGTACCGGGAAGGATATTTTCATACTCACGAAACATACTTGGGGGAGGTAATGGACCTTGGAAATGAGACACTTTATGTTGAACAACGGCCATGATTTTTGGGCTATCGAGCAACCTGTCCAGTAACTCTGGTTGCTCGATCAACTGATGCTTTATCCGCTCTGCTATTTCTACGGATTCAGAATCATTACTATCGACTATGTTTGTATTTTCCCGGTTTTGCATCTTTATAACCTTGAGCACTTAAAACTTTAGCAACATCCTGGGATATCGCCGCCATATCATTACGAATTTGCTCCAAATCACTCTCGGATGATACCAGTTTCATATAATTAGTCGATGGCATTATATCCATAATGCTACCTGCCGCTTTTAAGTACCGCCGTATTGCAAGTGACATATTTCACCCTCCGATTATCAACACTCTATTGTTACATAAGTTTATAACATAACCTCATCACACAATAGTGTACATCGTTGTAATGGCAGATCAACGCTAAGTTATGAGATTTACTACACCATAAATATAAAATCCTAAGCAAACTAGGCTACTGGATACTTATTACATTGAGTGTCCTAAGATGCTCTTTGTGATGTTATGCAGCCAAACTATGCAGTTCTTTAAATGCAACGACTTTTTTGATAGTTCCGACAGAACCGCCTGGCGGAAAATTCTCTTTATCTGTTGTATCCATTCCTTCCAATGTAATAGAAGTTCCTGCTGCCACTTTTACGCGGAACTCTTCGTTGCCTTTAATTTGAGTAATTAGACCGGCCATGACATTTGCGCTATCGTTTTCTGGCTTACGCTTGAGAGTTAATACTTTGCGCAGCTCGGTTTCTATATCGAATCATCTACATCTTCATATGCCTGTAGCGGCTACTTCGTTGGCGTCCTGCCTGTTCGATGCGCTTAAATTTAAGATATCTTAACAAGAATGTCAATAATTTATTTAAATAAAATTAAATATTGGTTGTGAAGATTACTTAAATAATTGATCTATTTCAAAAGAGGCTTAAGAAGAAGCAAAAAACCCTCAAGTGAGGGTCTTTTGTTTTATGTTAATGAGGTATGTGTATGTCATGGTAATTTTGCTATTCTTGCGTCAACAACTACGCCAATGATTTTGCAGTTCCCATTAATCGGTATCATTCGATATTGTGGATTAAGAGGCTTAAGATAATGTTGTCCAGCATCGACAATGTATTGCTTAAATGTTGCTTCATTTTCCTGCTCTAACGTAGCAACAACTAATTTGCCGCTTGCTGGTGCCACTTCTGGATCTACTAAAATCATCATTCCTTCTGGGATACTTAATCCGGATAGTGATGTCATTGAATCGCCTTTCACTTCCAACCAGAAAGATTCATTAGAACAATTGACGGTAGTTTCATACCAATCATCAACGGCTTTTCTATGGTAAGGTTCCACCGCTTCACTCCAATTTCCAGCACAAACCCAGCTTATTAGTGGATATTCCCCCCTTGTTTTATTGAGTTTAAGAAATGAAACATTCGAGCTATCATCTTTTTCCCCTTTAAGGATGTATGCAGCCGAATAGCCTAAAGCAGAAGATAGAGCCAAAAGGTTATCACCTTTCGGCTCAGTATCTTCTTTTTCCCATTGAGAAATAGCAACATGCGAAACACCGACAAGCTTGCCGAGTTCTCTTTGAGTGAGCTTGAGCTCTTTTCTGCGTAATTTAATACGCTCACCGATTGTAGTTTTCATAATTAAGCTATCTTAAATCCTCTTGACTTAAGATTCCTTTAGCTCAATAATTAAAGATATCTTAAATAGAGGTTTGGATATGTTCAAAGATGACGCTATTAAATTTTTTGGCAATCAGCGGGCTATCGCCGAGAAACTCAACGTGTCTGATGCCGCAGTTTCTCAATGGAAAAATGTTATTCCTGAGCGAGCAACTCTTAAGTTGAACAGAATTACTAACGGTAAACTCAAATATAATCCTGAGTTATACAACAAATCTGCTGACTAATAATTGAACTACCCACAATGAAT
This sequence comes from Photorhabdus sp. CRCIA-P01, assembly GCF_003545805.1. Taxonomy (GTDB): domain Bacteria; phylum Pseudomonadota; class Gammaproteobacteria; order Enterobacterales; family Enterobacteriaceae; genus Photorhabdus; species Photorhabdus antumapuensis. The sequence continues at coordinate 4,782 of NZ_NMQR01000029.1, forward strand.
GCACCGCCTGTGTGGGCAGTCTTACCTCTAATTTGCACAACTCATTAAGAAATTGGCAAATTCTGCGTAGCGATATTTTAGGTATTCAAACTATAACCACCATCTAGGGTGATATTTATGTGCGGCGTTTTTCAAGGTATTATCTCCCACATCAGTTTATAGCAACTGATGCATGGAACTACGCGAATGAAAAAAGAATCTAACACTCGGCAAATCCCTCTTTATGTGATTCACTGCGATCCTATGCATATACAAAAATATAACCCTATTTCTCAGGGTTATATTTTTTTAATTGATTCTGATCTGTCAAAGAGATTTATTGTTTACTATAAGCCAAGTTCTGAGTGAGAGTCCAGACGGACAAGGCGCAACGTTCTCGCATCGGGTTTTTGATAAATCAGTATCAAGTCAGGCTTGACATAGCAATCTTGAAAGTCCTTCCAATTCCCAGAAAGAACATGATCGCAATATTTCGGCTCCAATAAGCTATCAAAGGCCAATAGTTCAACCACTGGCATAAGTGCGTCATCAAGAATTTCACGATGCCGACCTTTCTTTTCTCTCTTGTAATCTTGCTTAAACTGACTTGTATAGTTAATCATCCGCATTGAGGTCAGCCATTAACTCTTTGATAGTGCAGAATGAATTACCGCAACCCTGACGAGCTTCTTTCATTGCAGCTATTGTTGTCTCATTTGGTACCAAGGGTTCAAAAGGTAACGCTTTTTCTCTTGCTACTCGCGTTAGCATCATGCGAACGGCATCTGATACAGTCAGCCCCATAGCAGCCGCCGCTTCTGCTTTAATTTCCGCGTCAATACGGGCTTGTACTAATTGATTTGTAGCTATAATAAGATTTCTCATTGAATAACACTGTCATTCAACTTTAATTCAAAGAATGTCTGACATCAACAATTTCAGGGAGCTTCAAAGTTAAGCCATCCTTAGCTTAGAGTTACCATTGGTTAAGCAAGTTGAAAAATTTCTCCCTACGGATAATTAGATAGCCTGCTCTCTGAGCAAGCTCCATGAATGTATCAAGAGTTAAAACCTTTTCATCAGAATGTAATATCTTTTGACTGACTACGATTCCACTTTCGATTGTCATTAGAATTCGTCCATTAAATGACAAACCAAACATCATCGAATTGTAATAACTTCCCGTATTACTAATTACCGGTAGTACTTCACTAGTTACCCACTATTATTATTTCCAAATTATTTAGCAGCTTCAATTCGTTGGGTTTCAAGCATTATCGGTGTATGGTGATGTCCGGTAACCGCGTACATGATAGTTCCGGTTACGCTTACACGACGTCCGATAAGGCTTCGATATATATCATAGAAATCATCAGACCCGACTACCAGTTGCATAAGGTTATAATCACCCCATTCCGGAGCCCCTTTAGCGCATCCAATTGGTTTATCTGGCTGTAATACCCAATAGGTCTCAGGAGTATCCCCATTCTCCACGCTTTCGTAATTTGGCGGGCCAGGATAGGTGATCTTTAATAATGTGCCATCAAGAGTAATTTTTTGCCTCTCTTTATAGCAGTTCTCTGTTGTTTTAACCGCAGCAATCTTTCTATACATTTCAGATGACCGTTGATACCAATCTTGAAGACATTCAACTACTGCGCATTTTTCGCGAAGTTCCCAATTCTGTTTTACCAGAGCCTTAAAGTCTGCATTGTTGTCTGTAACCAATTTAGCTTGAAGGTAATCAACATATAGGTTGTCATCAGCTTGGGATAATGCCGGGGTCGAGCAGATTAACTTTTCAGCCTTACTAGTAGCTTTTGAGCAATCAAAGCTCGCGCCGAATGATAGGAATGACATACCACACAGTATTAATGCCAAAAAACCTATTAGTGTTCTCATACACTACTCCTATTGGTGATTTTTCAGCATTATTTTAAATACATTGAAGATAAAATCACAACCTGAATTTTTTCTAATTTACAATTTTCTCCTCAGGAGATTAACTGTATTTTCAACTCTTGATTTCCTCTAAGTTATCATACCTTTTCCGCCCGATCCTACACGATTGTGAATAATCTGATCACATCTATTTATCCTCAAGCATGCAGTAAACACGCCATCAAGTTTTACCTGATATGTCTCATATTCGGTTCATTCCTTTATTGAATGATTTTCACTGGCAAATACATCGTCGCTGTAGAGTTGGATAATTCAATGTTAACAAAACTATTCTAAGAATGGCCTGTTTATTCAGGCCACTTTCATTATTTTGGCTGTTCCGGCCACTCAATATCGGGAACCTGTGAAATATCAATCCTGTTCAACATGACTCTGTATCTCTTCCATACTGATAAAGCCGTTTCTTCTTCTTTAGTCGCAATTCCTAAATCAACAGCATCTTGTAATGGTGCTATCTGCTGGCTGGCCTCTACAATAAACTGTTGTTTTTTACTTTCAGCACGCTGCTGCAATTCATCTTTTGTTGGTGGAGGAATATCGGCCCATTCCGGTAAACCATTTTGACCTGCTATACGATATTTTCCTTCTGGTACATTATTGGCAGCATATTCTTGATAAATATCAATACTAACCTCCATAATATCATCGGGCAACGAACCAGAAGCAATATAATTTGCTTTCAATTCCATTGGGTAGAATGCATTTGTTTTTGCGCTATAAAAATACATAATTAATATCCTATCGCCAAATATCTCACTAAATTACTTGATAGCTCGTGTATAGAATTTCTGCACGTCACAATAAATTGACTTGCAGAAATAGGCATGGCAGCAACCCCTGATCCATAATTACCAAAATCAGGATATGTTGCAACAATCTGAAAACAAGCATTAGGAAATGGGATGGTGAAATTTCTGTAATCATTTATATTCATAGCGCCGTTTGCTTGCCCCCACTGAATAATTATTCCAGTATCACCACATTTCCACCAACCGTTCACGACCTTATTAGCAGTATTTACATTAAGATTACAACATTTCGCAATTTTTTGTTCTAACACGCTTTTTAATTTTGCGGTAATTTTGGATACATCACCGTCATCTAAAACATCACTGCCAGATTCTGTCGCAATAAAATCAGCTACAGCAGATGATATGGTTGATGTTTGACGCAATACCTTATTTAATACGTGATTAGGAATATATTGATTGTCTGGAAATCCAATTAACAACTCTGGATATGTTTCATAGCTTTGTTGACTTAATACATTGGCATTATTACTAATAGCAAAAGCTTTGAAGTCATTTTTTGCACTCATATATATCTCCTTAAATTAAATAATATTAGTTCATAATAAACATATTGAACTATCGTGAAGATGATTTCTTACAATTCACGTCAATAATAGTCTAGTTTAGAAAAGCAATAATGAAATATTTTTATAACTAAAATGAGCAACTATTTTTGTATAATTGACAATAATAAATAACCCAACACGTTGCAATAAAAATATCCCCAAACTCATTATATTCAACATTTGAAATTAATCTTTTATATATCTTTCTTTTTCATTCAATTATTTTTATTTTAAATTATAAACGTACTCTTCATGTTAGCTGTTACAGCCATTCAATATCATAAGCCGGTAAAATATCTATCCAACTCAGTAATACCTTGTATTTTTTCAAAGCTGTTAACAGCAATTCTTTCTTATCACTTTCCATATTATTCATATATAGCCAAAATCCATATTTAAATTCTGGCTATATTATTTGGACACTCACTGAGAGATGACTACCTGAATTAGCATCATGCGAGTCAATAAATAGATGCTAGTCTAATACTCTCAAAATAATAATTTATTATTATCTTATATACCTAAATAAATTACCGGTATCATACTAACATTTAATGGGCGGTTTTCGTCTGCCGTTGGTACGACTTTTGATGCATCAAAAGTGGCATAGGCTGAATATCCATGATTACTATTAGCATTAGTTCCCGCAGCAATGACTGTAGCAGTACTCAGAACACCATAAAATGCACCACTGGTACGAGTAAAAAGCCCATGCCCTTGCCATCCCACATTACCTGTAATATTTCTAATCGCATCGCCCTGTATCACACCAGGCTGCAAACCGGCACGCGCAAATACCCCTCGTCCATCAGCAAACAAATTAGGGAGATTAATTTTATCACCACTCTGTTTGATTCCCCATGCCACCTTATATGCATCGGATAAATTATTCAATGCTTGACCAACAGTTGAATCAATCGCATAAGTAGCACCATTCGCAATATATTCTCCTTTAGCTAAATCTGATGCTGGATGTGCAGATAAATAGATATCACCCACCCGTTTAGCACTGACGTAAAAAGCTTTGCTCAATTGTGCAGTGAGTTTGGTTATATCCCCATTATCCAAAACATCCTCGCCAGATTGTTCTGCAATAAAATTAGCCACGACAGATGCTATGGTTGACGACTGACGCAATATTTTATTCAACAAATGAGTGGGAACATCATTTGGTGGAAACCCAGTCAGCAAATCCTTACTTTCTTCATATCTTTCCTGACTTACTACATTAGCATTATTACCAACAGAGAAAGCTTTAAAATCATTTTTTGTGCTCATATATCCCCCTTAGATCAAATAACATTATTTTATAATTAACATATTGAATCACTATATAGATGATTGACATTAATTCATGCAAATTATAATCTGGTCCAGAAAAACAATAATTAAATATTCTTGTAATATGAATAATCTATTTATTCAGACTATCTTTATTACTTCGGCTGTTGAGGCCACTCAACATCAGGCGCTAATGAAATATCAACTTTTCTCAACATTACTCTATATTTCTTCCATTCCAGTAGAACGGCTTTTTCTGCTTCGGAGGCAATGCCCAAATCAACAGCGTCTTGTAGTGGCACAACAAGATTATTGGCTTTAATCAATAACTGAGATTTCTCATGTTCTGCTTGCTGTATTAATTTCTCTTTATCAGCAATATAAATATTATCAGATTCTGCTTCCGCATTCTCCCCAACAGTCTTATCAGAAGGTTTATTTAACGAGTTATATTCTTGAGCCCAAAGCGTCCACGGATTATCGCTAAATTGGCTACGTGTATATACTCGACTACTATTATAAACAAAATAGCGTTGAATAACCCCAGCCGCTCTCAACACAATAAGCGAACCCGCAAACGGTTCAGGGTAATTCGCGCCATTTTTGGCATGAGCATTATATTCTTGATAATAAACTCCTGGTGTTTTATAACTATTTAAATCCGCGTTATCACCTAAATTAATCGACTGCCCGGCGAAGATATCTTGAGAAGTAATATTGATATCCGCAGCTAAAGCTTTTCCATTAACTTTTCGGGTCCCTGTAATATATCGAGAGTCAGACTCTGCTTTTGCATACGCTCCAACCTCTCCAGCAGTAGGTCTATTCAGTGTATTATATTCTCTGGTCCAAGGCGTCCACGGGCTTTCATGAAACTGACTACGTGTATATACCCGACTGCTGTTATAAACAAAATAACGTTGAACAACACCGGCCGCTTTCAGCACAACCAGCGAACCAGCGAATGGCTCAGGATAATTATTACCATTTTTGGCATGGGCATTATACTCTTGGTGATAAATCCCCGGTATTTTGTAATTATCCAAATTCGCATTATCGCCTAAACTATGCGTCTGCCCTGCGAGGATATCCTGAGAAGTAATATTAATATCCTCAGTTAACACTTTCCCGTTAACTTTTCGGGTATTGGGTATCCTGGCATTAATACTTTCACGCAATGAATTTATTATTTCCTGAACCAGCTTTTGCGTCACCGCTAATGTGTCACTATTACCTACTACATCGGTAAGCTGAACAATACCTTTTCGTGTTAATGAGGCATCTGGAACTTCTGTTGCAATTTTCTGTTCTAAGACCCTATTGAGTTGATCGGTAAGTTTAGCAATATTACCATCATCCAAAATATCATTGCCAGATTGGGTCGCGATAAAATTAGCTACCACAGATGATATTGTTGACGATTGACGCAATACTTTATTTAACAGATTAACAGGAATATTATCTGGTGGAAAACCAGTCTGTAAGCTCTGGTTTTCTTCATACTTTGCTTGACTCACTACATTAGCATTATCATTAATAGAAAAAGCCTTAAAATCATTTTTGGCACTCATATACAATCCTCAAATTGAATAATATTATTTTGAGAGGAAATTCAAAAATAAAAACATCTATTTTTGCATTGTAAATTACATATCAATATCCTATTGCAAACCAAAACGCAGAACTTTCAGTCTCGTATGCCCAATAACTAAATCCTGTTACAGACAATTGTCTTGCCACAACATTATATGATGATTCTAGGTTAGATTTATCACCCAATGTCAACGAAACATTTACACAAGCATTAGGAAACTGGATTGGAAAATTAACGGGTGTATCATACGCTGCCCAGTTCACGATCCCCCACTGATAAATCACCCCTGTATCCCCACATTTCCACCAACCATTCACTGATTTTAAAGCTGTATTTTTATTTCCTTTAGCATTAACCAGGTTATCTACTTCTGCTTTTGTATACCCGCTAATAACTCTGTCAGCAGGTTTATTCAATGTGTTATATTCTTGGGCCCAAGGTGTCCATGGATTATCATGGAATTGGCTACGTGTATATACTCGGCTGCTGTTATAAACGAAATAACGTTGAATGATTCCAGCCGCTTTCAACACAATAAGTGAACCAGAGAGCGGTTCAGGATAATTGACGCCATTTTTAGCATGAGCATTATAATCCTGATAATAAATTCCTGGTGTTTTACAGTAATCCAAATTTACATTATCACCTAAACTAATCGCCTGCCCACTCAAAATATCCTGAGAAGTAATCGTGACATCCGTAGATAAAGATTTTCCATTCACCTTGCGGACCCCTGCAATATATCGGGAATCAGAATCTATTTTTGTATATGCGCCAATATCCTCAGCAGTAGGTTTATTCAACGTATTATATTCTCTCGTCCAAGGTGTCCACGGATTATCATGAAACTGACTACGTGTATATACCCGGCTGCTATTATAGACAAAGTAACGTTGAACGGTCCCAGCCGATTTCAATACAACAAGAGAACCGGCGAGAAATTCAGGGTAATTAAGGCCATTTTTGGCATGAGCATCATATTCTTGATGATAAATTCCCGGTGTTTTGTAGCTATTCAAATCCGCCTTATCACCTAAACTAATCGCCTGCCCACCTAAAATATCCTGAGAAGTAATAGTGATATCCTCAGACAGTGCTTTCCCATTAATTTTTCGGGTATTTGGTACTTTAGTATTAATACTTTCACGCAATGAATTTACTATTTCCTGAGCCAGCTTTTGCGTAATAGCTAATGTGTCACTATCGCCCACCACATTAGTAAGCTGAACAACGCCCTTTTGTGTTAATGAGGCATTTGGAATTTCTGTTGTGATTTTCTGTTTTAAAGCCTTATTTAATTGCTCGGTAAGTTTCGCTACATCTCCATCATCCAAAATATCACTACCAGATTGTGTCGCAATAAAATGGGCTACGACAGATGCTATTGTTGACGATTGACGTAATACCTTGTTTAACAGATTAATAGGAATATTATCTGGTGGAAATCCAGTCCGCAAACTTTGGTCTTGCTCATATTTCTCTTGACTCGCTACATTAGCATCATTACTAATAGAAAAAGCCTTAAAATCATTTTTAGTACTCATATACACCCCTTAGATTAAATAGCATTATTTATAGTAAATATATTGAATTATTATCAAGGTAATCCTTAATAATTTACGGCCGCCATAGTTTAATTCATAAAAATAATAATAAAACGTTCTTCTAAATCAGAAGAATAATTATTTTTGTATAATTAGCACAAAGAATAAAACCAATAAATTTCCATGAGAACATATCCAAACCATTTATATTCAACACCCGAAATTATTTCCTCCATTTTATAGTTTACTGCAATTTTCTATGTTTCATATTCCAGGCTAAACCTTTCAATATATTAATTCCAGAATCAATAAAACTACTGTATAAATGGCCTGTTTATTCGGGCCATTTTCGTCACTTTCCATTTGAGTCGCAATACCTAAATCAACAGCATCTTGTAGTGGTATTACCTTCTTACTTACAGTGAATAAAAGTCACAGCTTCTCATAGTAAACGCAACATCATTAAGCTAAAAATAAATAAATTCGCATTACTTTAAATAATTCATTAGATATTTTATCATCCAAAATATTTCGGGGTAATTATTTTATTGAGTTTACTGATAATCCTGAAATGCTACCATCAATCACCTTCCTGCATTTTTCTTTATAAATTAATTTACAAATTCCCTCATAAAAAAAGAGATCTCTTGATATCCCTTCAAATGATTAATCATCTATTTATACCCTTCATCTTTCAAGCTGCTGCTTTGTTGGCTGCTTTCACTCACCCCAGTCACATCGTTATCCATGCTCCTAGGGATTCATTCACTTGCCGCCGCGCTGCAACTCGAAATCTATTAGGTATATTACTTATTTTTTGTTAAATTAACCGGTTAATCTATTCTCTTATTTCCTGATTTATTTTTAATTTTTTACTAATGATTGATGGACGTCAGTGCATTTTACTTTGGAAAAGAACAGATGCTAAGGTAATAGCAACGAACCTCCCTCCTGAAAATGCACTTATTAGTTTAGCCGAATCCATTTGTTATTAATAATCCAATGAGTTAAGAATTCATTTCTTCAATAAAGCAACTTCATCCGCATTTTTCTGGCACAACAGAGTAAGATTAGTAATAGAACGGGTAAGATTGTCTATAGTACTCTCCAGCCTTTTAATATCCATTTCCAGTTGCTTATTTTTTATATCCAATGCACCCATTCTTGTCAATTCAGCATATAATTGCTGACCATTCACCGCCTCCGTACTGTTCCTCGAAATATCCCCGGCAGCAACATTCACAATCTTACGTTGATTACCCGGCCTTCCTACAGAAACAACGTTCGATTTGCTGGCAACGGCATTTGAACCTAATGCAATGCTCCCACTTGCTGTTACAGAGGCGTTTTGACCAATCGCAATTCCCTGAGACGCACTAACACTAACCTTTTGCCCCACGACAATAGCAGACGGAGAGTTGGATTTAGAGTCTGATCCTAATACAATACTCCTACTTCCTGTTACAGAGGAGTTTTGACCAATCACAATTGCCTGAGACCCACTGGCAGAAACATTTTGCCCCAGAGCAATAGAAGACGAGCCGCTGGATACAGAGCCATCTCCTAATGCAACGCTCGAACTTCCTGTTGCAGAGGAATTTTGACTAATTGCTACTGCCTGACTCCCCCTGGCAATAGCTTTTTTCCCCAGAGCAATAGCAGCCGAACCGCTGGATATAGAGTCTGATCCCACTGCAACACTCGAATTTCCTGTTGCAGTAGAGTTTTGACTAATTGCTACTGCCTGAACCCCGCTAGCAACAACCTTTTGCCCCAGGGTAATAGAAGCTGAACCACTGGATATAGAATCAGCACCAATCGCAATTGGCCATATGACTTTATCATCCTCATTCTCTTTATCCTCTTTTCTACCCGCCAGTTGATTTTGCCCAATAGCAATAGCAGCCTCACTAATTGATTTAGAAGTTAGTGGTGAAGCACCAATTGCTATAGCATATATTGCTGGTGCTTCTGCATTCCCCACAACAACTGAATCTTTACCAACTGTTTGATCGGTTATATTCATATTATCTGTAGACATAGATACCTCTTAATTCAGAAATTAAATTACTATATACCCGTTATCTTTCAAGCTGCTGCTTTGTTGGCTGCTTTCACTCACCCCAGTCACATAGTTGTCTATGCTCCTGGGGATTCGTTCACTTGCCGCCGCGCTGCAACTCGAAATCTATTAGGTATAACTTATTGCTGGATTAATAAAACCAGCAATATAACGTAGTATTGAACGTCACGGATAATTAAATTTCATATAATGATTTTTCTATACTTTTCATCATGAAATATTAAATCAACTTAACAGAATCTAAAAATATTATTATAACCTCCACTTTTTTACGCAAGTTAAAATTAACACCAAAAGTCGATAAAACATAATATTATACAAAAAATCCAGTTTGTAAATAAATTAAAATCCTAGAATTGTGAAATATATTTCATGGGATGCTATCCTAGATAATTAATTTTAACCAAGATACCAAACGTCATACGCGTAGATTTAATGGCATACTGAAAGGGCATTTTGAGATATTTCCCAAGGAATGTAAATAGATATTTAACACACCCGGCACAAAAAAATAATTACACATTTTAAAACAAATAGTTGAGGGGGAAATATAATCATTATCCAAGGTGGCCTTATAATTTTTACATTAATAGTCCACAGTAACCCAGTCTATAAAAATGATAATGAAATTTCATTACAGATTAAAAATAGACTGTTTTTAATCTGACAAAAATAAATAATCCAATAGGACCCCATCAAAAATATATCCAAAATAATTATATTCAACATATGAAATTATTATTCTCTTATCTCTTTTATTTTAATTAGTCTGCCCAGAGAAACAATAATAAACGACGCCTATTCATAAAAATATTTTAACAGCACTGAACCAATACCCACGACCCTTCCTTTGTTTTCGCCGGATCGCTATTAGCTTTTATTTCCGATTGTTTATAGCGCGTAACACAGATGAATAGAAATAAGTCAATAAATCCTTTCAGTACAATTTTGCCTGGCCAGATTTATATCAAACTGACAAGTCACCTAACTCAGATTGTTCAGCTATGTCCCCTATAACTCTCCTCTGCAACTACCGATTAACATATAGCAAGTGATATGCAACCTAAGGATAACGGTTAGTCATACCACTCAGTATCCCCTCTGCAAGATGCGCTCATCTCATCACCTAAAACACCGATGCAAAATTATTTTAATCTTTAAAATAATTTTTAAAAACCACTTGACTCTGAAGTTTTTCTGATTAAAATCGCAGCCACAATTTAGATTTTCGTGAAACAAATCACATTTTACCAATAAAGAGAGTTCATCATGAAATCTGTTACATCTTTCATCTCAAGTGTTCATAGTGTTGTTGTCTACCTCTCAACATCTCGCTTTCTGTAAGTATGCTTTTCAACCGATGAGTGAAAGGCCAGTTTCCGAGCTGGCTTTTATTAGATTAAAAGATTCAATATTAAAGGGAAATAAACAATCGATAAATAAAATCCTTATCACTAAATCATATATTCTCAGCCTAATAGCCAAGAATATATGAAATAACAATCAACAGATATTAATAATTCAATGCATCGAGAAGTCGTTTCTTCAATAATGCGACATCATCCACACTATTCTGAACCAGCAGAGTAAGATTAGCTACATCACTTTCCAGAGATTGAATCTTCTCTTCCAATTCTTTATTCTTTGCATCCAATAATATATCAACCCTTGCCGATTCAGCATATAGCTGCTGACCATTAACCGCCTCAGTACTGTGATTTGAAATATCTCCAGCCGCAACATGTATAATCTTACGTTCATGGCCCGTTTTTCCTACAGAAACAACATTCGGTTTATTAGCAATAGAATCCGCACCTAATGCAATGCTCCCTTTTTCTGTTGCGGAAGAGTGTTGACCAATTGCCACTGCCTGAGCCGCACTAGCAGTCACCTTTTGTCCCAAAGCGATAGAAGCCAGGCCGTTGGATACAGAATCAGCACCAATCGCAATCGGCCAAACGACTTTCGTATCACCTTGTTTACCCGCGATTTGATTTTGCCCAATGGCAATAGCCGCTTCACTGATTGTTTTAGAATTTCGGGGTGAAGCACCAATTGCGATAGAATGCACTGCTGGCGCTTCTGCATGTCCAAGTACAACTGAATCTTTACCTGTTGTTTGTTCAGCTACATTGGTATTTTCAATAGACATATTAAACCTCTTAATTTATAAATTAAATAACCATGCGTTGTTTGAAACTTAATAAAATATTCAACAGAATATAATATAAATTACGTGAGCTTATTTCACATATTAAAACTTAAATTAACGTTATATTTTTTCCACCGATAATATTAGATATAAATCCCAACTTGTAAATAAATTAAAATTATTGGATGGTGTAATACATTGCATAGAATTTATTTAATGTATTATCAAGCTTTATTGAATATAAATCTTACCAAACGAAACATCATGTTATTTAACCATTAGTTTATTGTTCACAACTTAAATAATAAATTAATTTAAAAATAATAAAATAAGGATTAGGCCAATTTGCAAACAATAGTAATAGATTTTCATCTACCTGATACAGTCACCATGAAGAATTTACTGATTAGTTAAACTTTATCTGATGTGATAATCGGAGAATGCATAGAAAATTCACGAATGTTACTGATTCGTTTTTCCATAAATACTTGTCTGAAATTTAATATTTCAATGTCTTACGGGACGCATTTCACTCACAGTATCAGCCAGTTCAATTAATTCAACAGGGTAATCTTGTCCGGTAATAATCACTGTCTGATTAATTGGCCGTTCGTTTAATGCCTTGATAATTTCGTCTAGCAATAGATAACCATTATTTATCACACAAACCAATTCACCAAGCACTACCAATGATAATTCAGGATCACGCATCATGCGCTTCGCATGCTGCCAAACCTCAGTACAAGCGGCAATATCCTTAGCACGATTTTGCCTTTCTCCAACCAAGTCCATTGATATTAGTTGAAATTCCACCCCATGCCGCTGCAACAAAACACGCTCACCGGCTGACCATTCATCCCTAATAAATTGGATAACGCCGGCCTTTAATCCATGACCCAATGCTCGTGCAACCGTTCCCATTGCCGCGGTAGTTTTCCCTCTGCCATCACCGGTATAGATAATGACAATCCCCCGGTTTTCCTGAGCGGCTGCAACTTGTGCCATAAATCTCTCTTTTTGCCGCTGTTTTCTCTGTTTATATCGCTCCTCACTCATTTGTCCGGCTCCAACATGTTAGTCAGTCAAGGAACGACTGTTTGTTTTGTTTGTATTCGCTTGAGATGACTCAGAAAATAATGTTTCTACCACCCGATCAACTTGTTGACGATCTTGACTGACCAACAATTGCATTAATCGCTCATTAGTGAAAAACCGCTCCCAAAAGTGACGACGTGCCGCCAAATGATGAAAATGTCGTTTTACCCGCTGGCGAAGTGTTCCACCGTAAGCGGCCAGACGACCAAGATGCATCGGTAACAACCGTTCCAGTTTTTCACGCCATAACCTGACCAATACCGGTGCATTACCTCCAGAGGAGATAGCAATCACCAGTGGCGAGCGATCAATCACTGACGGGGTAATAAAACTTGCCTGTTGTGGCTCATCCACCACATTGCAGAAAATACGGCGTTCCGTTGCACAATCACTCACATAGCCATTCACCGCTGCATCATTAGTGGCAGCAATAACCAGCCAGCAACGCTCAAGCCAGTGAGGCTCAAACTCACCGCGAATAAGTGCTACTTGACCAGCCTCTTCCCATATCTTAAATTGCGGGGTAAATTCCCGCGCATTAACTAATAGATGTGCGCCAGCATCTAATAACAGACGCGCTTTACGCTCGGCTACCTGACCGCCTCCAACCAGCAGACAGGTTTTATCCCGGATCTGACAAAACATCGGCAAATAATCCAACATAAGTCTCCTCCTACAGTTAACGTACACCACCCGGTATCATGGTCAGCAAATGCTGATTCTCGCCACCCAAGATCCACCCTTGGACAAGTTCACCACACGATGCCGGACAACGCGTTTCAGCCATAACCGAATACCTGACGTAACGCCGATACCAGACGGCGATTATCATGCTCGCCCTTGATGGCGACCCGATAATGAGCAGCATTCAAGCCCGGATAATTAGCACAATGGCGAATCAATATTCTCTGTTTCAGCAATGCTTGTTGAAGATCGATTTCCGGACGCAGACAACACAGGAAGATATAATTTGCCGAGGGAGGCCAAACACGCAATGCCGGTAACATGACCAATGCCTGATAAAGCCAACGTTGTTGCTCAGCTAACCAGCAGTGTGTTGCTTGAATGTAAGCGTTATCATTAAGCACAATTTCACCCGCCAATGCCGCGAAAGCATTAATCGTCCACGGCTCCCGCCAACATTTCATTGTCCTGATACCCGCGATATCACCGCTGACCAGATAACCAAGGCGCAACCCCGGAATAGCAAAAAATTTCGTTAATGAACGCAGAATATAAAGACGAGGAAAATGCGCTATCTGAGGAATAAATCCAGCAGTGTCCGGGAGAAAATCAATAAACGCCTCATCAACAATCAACGCAATATTATGCTGACGGCAACGTTCAAATATCGCCTGCAATAGCACAGCATCTGGCATCAACCCCGTCGGATTGTTCGGTGTCGCAAGAAACAAACAGTCAGGGCGATAGCGCTCCAATGCCATCAACAAGCGTTCATCAGGTTGATAGCTATCAGCTTCACTCATCACATACTCATCAATCTGGCAATCCACTCGCTGCAAGGCGCGCCGATATTCAGCAAATCCCGGTATCAACAACATGGCTCGACGCGGCTTAAGATAATTCACCACAGCATAAATCAATTCAGTAGCACCATTACCCGCCATCAGATTTTCGACAGTGCAATGATGAGCCTGCGCTAACGCGGCATGTAACCGGCGATATTCTGTATCAGGATAGTATTCTGCGCATTGCAATTGGTCGATAATGGCCGTTTTCAGGGATGCCGGCATGCCTAACGGATTGATATTCGCGCTGAAATCAATCATCTCTTCGACTGTAACACCGATTTTCAGCGCCATTTCCAGCACATTACCGCCATGTTCGCTCATCAAATATTATCCCCAAATGTTAAACAGAGAATCAGAGTGCCATCAGTGATGGAACAGAAGATAACAATAGATGATCCCGGCTAAAAGCCAGTGTCTCCCGCAAACGCACCACATCACCAATCACAATCAATGCAGGTGCAGTCAATCCCTGAGCAGCTACCCGCTGAGCCAGAGTTAACAGGGTTGCGCTGGCAACCTGCTGTTGCTGATGGCTGGCATACATCACAACCGCCGCCGGCGTTGTCGGCGCTTTACCGCCTGCGATCAGTTGCTCACAGATGCTCGCCAGTTGAGTCATTCCCATTAAGATAACCAACGTACCTTCCAGCTTTGCCAGCGTCGCCCAATCTTGGGATTCATTTTCCTGACGCAGGTGGCCGGTAACAACGTGAAAACCTGAGGCATAATCACGATGGGTGACCGGTATCCCGGCACAAGCCAGGCCACCAATGGATGAACTGATGCCCGGGACCACTTCAAAGGGGATTTTCGCCAGTGCCAAAGCTTCCGCTTCTTCACCGCCACGCCCGAACACATAAGGATCACCCCCTTTCAACCGAACAACATTTAACCCTTGTTGCGCACACTCTACCAAGATCTGATTAATTTGCCGTTGCGGCACTGGGTGATAGTTCGGCGTTTTGCCGACATTAATCATTTTGCAGTCATCAGGTGCTTCGGATAACAGGTCCGGGCTGACTAATCGATCATACACCAGCGCCTCAGCCTGACGGATACAATGTAATCCTCTGACAGTAATCAGCGCCGCATCGCCGGGACCGGCACCTACCAACCAAACTTTTCCGCTATTCATCATTTTTCTCACCCTTAACGAAAGTCTGTTGGAAGATATATAACCGATAGCCAGCAATACGATCTGGTGTGAGATCAATAATTCTTCATTTTTGTTAATGTATTGATGATAACCATCTGTTCTGACGCATTGCTGCTTTATCTGCTTGTTTCTCCTGGTAACTTACCCCTGCATCTTGTATCTACGCCATTTTTATTATAACCCCTAATGTTTTTGTGACTACAGTTGACTTTCTAACCAAATTGCCGATATTTAATACTGATTAATAAAAAAAAATGCCAACATACGCCTTATTACAGACAAGAGGTGTAACGATGGAAGCCAAGGAATTATTCAGTGTCGGTATTGACATCGGCACCACCACCACACAAGTGATCTTTTCGCGTTTGTCACTGGTGAACCGTGCAGCGGTATCACAAGTGCCACGCTACGAGTTTGTTAGCCGCGAGATTATCTGGCAAAGCCCGGTGTTATTTACCCCCGTAGACTTCGCCGGACAATTGCGTGAAGACGAACTGTTCAGTCTGATCCAGGCACAATATCAGGCCGCAAACATCGATCTGGAAA
Source organism: Photorhabdus sp. CRCIA-P01 (assembly GCF_003545805.1). Taxonomy (GTDB): domain Bacteria; phylum Pseudomonadota; class Gammaproteobacteria; order Enterobacterales; family Enterobacteriaceae; genus Photorhabdus; species Photorhabdus antumapuensis. The sequence goes on from NZ_NMQR01000029.1 coordinate 21,063, forward strand.
GTATCGATTCCGGCGCAGTGATCATTACCGGTGAAACCGCGAAAACATGCAATGCACGTCCTGCAATTATGACGCTGGCACAAAAATTAGGGGATTTTGTTGTCGCAACAGCGGGACCACATTTGGAATCGGTAATTGCCGGTTTGGGTTCCGGCGCTCAAGCACTTTCACAGCAAAAAATGGCCAGAGTGCTCAACATTGACATCGGCGGCGGCACAGCCAATTATGCCCTCTTTGATGCCGGGCGACTTATCGCCACCGCTTGCCTGAATGTCGGCGGCCGCTTATTGGAGACCGATCTTCAAGGGAAAGTTTTACGGGCACATCCGCCCGGGGCACTCATCGTTGATTCACTATTTGGTGAAAACACAGATATTCAACATCTGACTGCCATGCAATTACAGCAAATTGCTACGCGAATGTCACAATTGCTATGGGAAGTCGTCACCGGGCAACTCACACCTCTGGCACAACAATTACTCATGACCGAGCCGCTGCCAAACTGTGATGAACTCTACGCGGTCACCCTCTCCGGCGGGGTAGGAGAATGTTATCGAGAAGCCTCGGATCATGATCTATTCCGTTTTCACGATTTAGGGCCGCTGCTGGCCCAAGCTATCCATCGTGATAATGATTTCGCCAAACTGCCGCTGCAAGTGCCAAAACAAACCGTGCGCGCCACGGTGATTGGTGCCGGTGCTCATACATTATCGTTATCCGGTAGCACTATCTGGCTCGATACACTATCACTACCACTGCGCAATATTCCCGTCGTCCATCCTGACACAGAAGCCACTGAATCACTGGCAGAAGCCTGGCAACATGCACTCACACAAATGGATCTGAATGCCGAGCAGGATCTCTATGCATTGGCCCTACCCGACGCCCTGCCGGTGAATTATGCCGCCGTGCAGACATGCATTACCGCTTTACAGAACTTTGCCGGGCGCTATCCCTCTTCTCACCCGCTGCTCATCGTCGCGGGTCAAGATTTTGGTAAAGCATTGGGTATGCTGCTACATCCTCTGATGGGAGAACGGCCGCTAGCGGTTATTGATGAAGTTATCACCCGCACCGGGGATTATATCGACATTGGCACACCACTATTTAACGGCACTGTCGTTCCCGTCACTATCAAATCACTGGCTTTTCCTTCCTGAGAGAGCGTAAACATGAAATTGAAAACTCAGCTTTTTGGTAAGACCTATCAGTTTAAAGATGTCAAACAGGTGCTGGCAATGGCTAACGAATTGCGTTCCGGGGATGTGCTAGCCGGGGTAGCGGCCGAAAGTTCTCAACAACGGGTAGCGGCTAAACATGTCCTCTCGGAAATGACAATTGCGGATATTCGCATGAATCCGATCATTCCTTATGAAGAGGATTGCGTGACTCGCATTATTCAGGATGACATTAATGAAATTGCCTACACTCGCATAAAAAACTGGCGCATCGGCGAACTGCGTGAATATATATTGAGCGATGACACCAGCGTGGATGATATTGCCTTTCTGCGTAAAGGGATAAGTTCCGAAGTCGTTGCCGCCGTGGCAAAAATCAGCTCCAATGCAGACCTGATCTATGGCGCGAAAAAAATGCCGGTGATCAAAAAAGCCAATACCACCATTGGAACACCAGGAACGTTCAGTGCCCGGCTGCAACCTAACGATACCCGCGACGATGTACAAAGCATTCTGGCTCAGATTTACGAAGGGCTATCGTTTGGCGTTGGTGATGCCGTCATCGGCGTCAACCCGGTAACCGACGATGTGGAAAACCTCACCCGCGTGCTGGATACCATCCATGAGGTGATCGACAAATTCGCCATCCCAACCCAGGGCTGTGTCTTAGCCCATGTCACTACCCAGATAGAAGCCATTAAACGTGGTGCACCGGGTGGTTTAATTTTCCAAAGTATTTGCGGCAGTGAAAAAGGGCTAAAAGAGTTTGGCGTAGAATTGGCTATGTTGGATGAAGCGCGGGCCGTTGGTGCGGAATATTGCCGTCTTGCTGGTGATAACTGCCTGTATCTTGAAACCGGACAAGGCTCCGCGCTCTCCGCCGGTGCTCATTTTGGCGCGGATCAAGTGACAATGGAGGCACGAAACTACGGTTTGGCACGTCACTATGATCCATTTCTGGTGAATACCGTTGTCGGTTTCATCGGGCCGGAATACCTCTACAATGATCGCCAGATTATCCGCGCTGGACTGGAAGACCACTTTATGGGGAAACTCAGCGGCGTCTCAATGGGATGTGATTGCTGCTATACCAACCACGCAGATTCCGATCAAAACCAGAATGAAAACCTGATGATCCTGCTAGCAACCGCAGGGTGTAATTTCATCATGGGCATGCCGCTCGGTGATGACATTATGCTCAATTACCAGACATCTGCTTTCCACGATACCGCCACTATCCGCCATCTGCTCAATCTACGCCCATCACCCGAGTTTGAACGCTGGCTGGAACATATGGGGCTGATGGCAAATGGCCGTTTAACATCACGCGCAGGCGATGCATCGTTCTTTTTCTGATGCTTTGTTGAGATAAATCATATGAACCAAAAACAAATTGAAGAAAATATAAGCAATGTGGTGTCTGGTCAGGAACCATCTGCATCTCCTGAAATCACTGACGAAGCTGAAAGCTGTACGCTGGACTTAGGCTCCCTGGAAGCCAAACAGTGGATTGGTGTCCAAAACCCAAATCGTATAGAAGTCTTACAGGAATTACGCCGCAGCACTGTGGCGAGAGTGGGTACCGGCCGCAGCGGTCCACGCCCACGCACTCAGGCATTACTGCGTTTTCAGGCTGATCACTCCCGCTCTAAAGATACGGTGCTGAAAGAAGTCCCAACTGAATGGATTGAAAAACAGGGGTTGCTGGAAGTGCAATCTCAAATCAGCGACAAAAACCGCTATCTGACTCGCCCTGATCTGGGGAGGAAACTCAGTGCCAATGCGGTAGAAACCTTGTTGACACAGTGTAAAACAGGTTCTGATGTACAGGTTGTTGTCTCCGATGGTCTCTCTACTGATGCTATTATTTCCAACTATGAAGATATTCTGCCACCTCTGCTAAAAGGGCTGGAACAAGCAGGATTGTGCATCGGCACGCCGTTCTTTGTGCGCTATGGCCGCGTTAAAATTGAAGATCAGATTGGCGAATTGCTGAAAGCGAAAGTGGTTATCTTACTGATTGGAGAACGTCCCGGATTGGGGCAATCGGAAAGTCTCTCCTGCTATGCCGTTTACCAGCCGACGGTAGAGAAAACCGTTGAAGCTGACCGCACTTGTATCTCTAATATTCATCGTGGCGGCACACCACCGATCGAAGCCGCGGCAATTATTGTCGATTTAGCTAAAAATATGCTGGCACAACAAGCGTCCGGCATTGCGCTTAGTCGTTGATGGAATGGTATTACGTAAACATACGGAGCAAAAGAATATGGCTAGTATTCAATTTATTACAGACGAGCATGGCAAAAAACAAGCCGTTATTTTGCCAATGGACGAGTACGAAAGACTGTTGGCAGCTGCGGATCATGATGAAAATTATCAAATTATTCCCTATACAGCGGGACCAAATGACGATGAAACTATTCCTCATGAAGTCGTTTCTATCATGGTAGACGATGAAGTTTCACTACAAGCCGCTTGGCGCATTTATCGTGGACTATCACAAGCTGAGGTAGCGGAAAAACTGGGTATAAAACAAGCTGCCGTTTCTCAGTTTGAGAAATCAGATCGCCCACGCAAAGCAACGATTGAAAAATTAGCGGCTTTATATGATTGCCGAATAAGCCAACTCGTGCTCGACTGATTAAAAGAAAATCATCAATATAAAAATAAAAAAGAGGATGGCAGGCCAGAACCTGCCTCCTACTTTATTAACCGGCGGACCATAAATGCGATATAACTTCAAATTCTGCATTTTGAACATCACTGCTAATGTTATAGACTACAATTTTATAGAAATTAACAAGATTAGGCGGTGATGCAAGTATATCGGTGTTACCGGCATTAACATCAAGATAGGTATACATATTATAACTTCCAAACGGACCAGCCCAATAATTTATAGCCCTAATATTTGCAAAGCTATTGTTTTTTATAATTGCATCACTGAATTCAGTAGGTAATACTGCATTACCAGAATTATAAATTTCAAATCCATGTGGATCGGTCAACAGTATTTTTTTTGATGGAATTTCAGGGTCTTTCAATATAAAATCCAGTACAAAATCAATTTCTGCATTTTCAGTACTGCTAAGATTAGAAACTACCATTTTATATCGGTAAATCAGGCCACCAGGTCTTACGAGTATTTTAACTTCTCCAAGATAAATATCAACATAACTATACTGCTGATAATCTCCAATCAGGCCAGCCCAGTAATTTATGGCTCTAATTGGTGCTATACTCCTGTTTTTTATAATTGCCGTTGGGACAATCTTGGGCATTACAATATTGCTATTACTATAAATCTCAACGGTTTGAAGAGGACCTATAGATATTCTTTTTTTCGATGACATTATTCTTTTCCTTATTATTTATGTTGTTTAGTAATATATATAACAGGCAGTTTTACTTGTAAAATTTAACTTAACACTTTCCACAAACAGTTAAATATTGAAGTTTGTCAGCACAGTGAAGTAAAAAAAATATGATAAACGAATTCATCGTATATCAGTCTCATTCAACGGTAGGATTAATAGAATTTCAAACCTGCCAATATTCAGGTCTGAATATAATTATTTTATTTTCTTATTAATGCGGGTTATCAAATTATCCTGACAATTAAAACGGCAACACAATATTACTTTCAGCTAGCAGTCCCATATTGTTATACATAGCACAAGCCGCATCCACCAGATGCATAGCCAGCGCAGCACCGCTCCCCTCCCCCAAGCGCATGTCCAAATGTAAATAAGGCTCTAGTTGCAGGTGCTGCAACGCAATAATGGAGCCTTTTTCAGCCGATAAATGTGACGGGATAAGGTAATGACGCACATCGGGAGCAATACGGCAAGCGGCCAACGCCGCCGCGTAAGAGGGAAAACCATCCAGTATCACCGGCAGCCCGGCAGAAGCCGCACCAAGCATTACGCCCGCCATCCCCACTAAATCATAACCACCGACCTTCGCCAGCACATCAATGCCATCGCTGGCATCAGGCCGATTAATTGCAATCGCTTGTTGCACAATCGCCACTTTATGATGCAGGCGTTCTCTGGGGAAGTTAGCTCCAATGCCTACGATCTGTTGTGGATCGCTGTCCGTAAGAACGCTGACCACAGCCGCCGCCGGTGTGGTATTCGCCATACCCAATTCACCCACACCAAACAGTTTCACACCGTTTGCAACCTGTTCCAGCGTTAAGTGTGCGCTTGCCAATAACAAATCTTCGGCCTGCTGGCGGCTCATTGCCGGTCCTTGGGCAATGTTGCCACTGCCACGCCCCATCTTCATGTTCACTAATCCCGGCAGCGGATCGCTATCAATGCCCACATCCACAACTTTCACATCAGCACCCGCATTTGCCGCCAACACGCAAACACCCGTAATCCCTTTCATCATATTCTGCGCATGAATAGCCGTCGCTGACTTAGGCGATATGGTCACGCCTTCGTCATAAACCCCATGATCAGCAACCATCACAATAATCTGCTTACGATCAATATGATGGCCCGGTAATCCCCGCATTCCAGCTAGCTGAATCGCCAGATGTTCCAGACGTCCGAAGCTGCCTGTTGGTTTAACTAACCCATCCAATCGGGTAGCAGTGTGCGCCATCGCAACGTTATCCAGTGGAACAATAGCATTCAGGATCGATGAAAATGTTTGCATGGCGCTATTCCTGTATCTCAGGCTGCCAGTCAGTCCGGCTATTAAACGTACGCAACGTAGTGAATCCATGTTGGATTTCCACGACACTGTATGTTCCCTGTTCAAAATGAAAATGCCACATGGCAGAAGGCGGCATAGCCAGCAAACGCGCCAGTAACAAGCCCAACACTCCCTGATGAGTAACCAGCAACCGATTATCCTTGCTTTTCTGTATCAGCAGTTGCTGAACTACGTTTTCTATCCGGGCAGCAAATGCTGAAAAAGTTTCACCACCGGTCGGGGATGCCTGTTGCCAATCGGCTAACCAGGCAGACCAGGCTTGAGCATCTTCATGCTGTAAATCGTGATGATGGCGCATTTCCCATGCGCCGAAATGCATCTCATTGAGTTGAGCATCAATGCTAGCTGATAGCGAATGATCGGCCAGAATAATCTCCGCAGTATGGCGCGCGCGCCGTAACGTGCTGCTTGTCGCTTGCGAAAATGTCACGGCTGATAGACAGTGAGCAACTTGCCGGGCTTGATGTATTCCCGTTTCAGTCAACGCCACATCCGTCATACCGCAGAAAACACCGCTCAGATTCGCTTCCGTTTGACCATGCCGAACCAAAAATAGTCGCATTGCCGTTACCCTACCTCAGATGTGTTTAAGGACAACTAATTCAGAAATACGTATACCCTTCATCTTTCAAGCTGCTGCTTTGTTGGCTACTTTCACTCACCCCAGTCACATAGTTGTCTATGCTCCTGGGGATTCGTTCACTTGCCGCCGCGCTGCAACTCGAAATCTATTAGGTATAGATTCAGATTCGCTTTTTTGGCTGGCAGGTGACAATCACTCCGATTACCCCTTCAAGAGAAAAAACTTATTTGAGAAATATTTTTTAACCGACCAAACACCGCTTCTATCAGATAACGTTTTCTCAGAATGCCCTATCCTATTGCGCTAACACCTTTTTCATTAGGTGAACATAATTTATCATAAAACGCTGCGAGCTATGTCACTGCTCATTCGCACAGATAAAGTATTTCTGTTTTATAATTCCAGCGGATCATATGTTTTTCAGACGCATCCACGTAGTAATAACTATGAGCGCCTTTCAGGAAACTTAGATGGATGTTCTAGCATTCGTGTATCTATTCAATGGCGGCTCATTTTTCGCTGGCGTGATGGCCATGCTTATGATCTTTATCTTGACCCACATAAATACTAAGGAAACTTTATGGATACCAGAACAGCCGAACCTACTACTGTAGGCGAGATGTTGACTGAAGAATTTTTGAGACCCTTGAAAATAACTCAACAGCAGTTGGCGAATGCGATGGGTGTTTCTCGTAAGGTTATCGGTCAGATTGTGAATAATTCCCGGCGCCTATCCGTTGAAGAGGCCACGCAATTGGCCGGCTTATTTGAAACAGACGAGGATTTTTGGATTAACCTTCAAGCAGCTCATGATCGCTGGGAAAGTCGCCAAATTTCCGCCCGTAAGCATTACACGCCTATTACTGTTATTCTCTCAGCCAGTTAATGCTTGGCGCAAGAATAGGGAGTTGGACATTCTGTTAGGAAGTTACTCACAGTAACGCCAGTAAAAACACCAATTCCCCAATTTCTACAGACGCACCCAAGGTATCGCCTGTCTGTCCACCTAAACGACGGTGCAAATAAATCGCCAGTAATCCAATAACCAACAGCGTGATCATTAATGCCAACACACCAGACCAGCGCATCAGTAGAGCAATCAACATTGTCCCACTCAACAATGTTAACGATGTCTGATAACCATTAACCCGCCCGATATAAAGATTCCCTAACCCCATCCCTTCACGGGCACAACGCTGGCGATACATTAACAAGATAATCGCACTCCTGCCCGCAACAGATGCCGCAGTCAAAGCCATTAACATAGGAGCATCACGCAGAGCCAATTCGCTCACCACCAGCACTTTCGCCAAAATAAGGAAGATCAATGCCAACCCACCATTTGTTCCCAAACGGCTATCACGCATAATCTCCAGCATTCTTTCCCGCTTACGGGCAGAAAACACGCCATCACAGCTATCTGCCAAGCCATCAAGATGAAGAGCCCCAGTTAACAACGCCAGTGCTAATACGTAACTTAATGCCGCCAATGGCTCACCACACCAGGGAGCCAATAAAGTAAAAACCGCCGCCGCAAGCACACCGACAATCAATCCAACCAATGGGAAACTCGCTATGCCACGCACGTACTGATCTATTTCCACTCCCTGTGTCCAGCGTGATGGTACCGGAATACGAGTCATAAATTGTAAGGTGGCAAGAAACAAGCGCAGATTCATTTAATTTTCACCTCAATTCCCGATACCATCAAAAATACTTCACTGGCAGCCGCCGCCAGCCGCTGGTTAACCCTGCCGGCAATATCGCGGAAATGGCGGGCCAGACGGTTCTCCGGCACAATGCCCATTCCCAGTTCGTTAGTGACCAGATATATCGGGGAAGTCATGCGGGTACAAGCCGCTAACAGATCGCTAATTTGCTGCTGGATTCCCACCTCCAATACAGCAAAATCCATTTGCTCAGGTGGCATCTCTCCAGCTTGCTCAAATAATAGGTTGGTAATTAAGGTGGTGATACATTCCAGGATAACCGCTTCTCCCGGCCAGGTTTGTGTCGTGATGACCGCACCGAGATCGCGATAGCCTTCCCATGTACGCCAATGAACCGGCCGATTTTCGCGGTGCAGTTGTATGCGTTCGGCCATTTCACTGTCTGTCACTACGGCAGTCGCAATATATAACACCTGTTCACTCGCTTGTGCCGCCAGTCTCTCCGCCAGCACACTTTTACCACTACGAGCCCCACCAGTGATTAAGATCACGGAGCCGAACCTTGTCGATGAGTTTTCATACACTGATAAATCCGTTCTATATCCAGATGTTCACGCATGGCTTTCGCCAAGAGGTCAAACTGAGTCTGTTTGTAGTGGGTATAATCCAGTATTTCCCCTTGATAAGCCGCCAATCCTTTGCGCTGACGCAAAGCGTTAAGCAGAGCGCGGGTAAAATTAGCGCTATCAAACAAGCCATGAATATAGCTGCCCATCACACTGCCTTCTCGATTAACCGCACCATCACACCAACCACCAAATTGGCCGTTACGTTCGGTAATATAGACAAACGGGGTTGCATCCGCTCCCAGTAACGAGCTGCCCATATGAATTTCATAACCGCGAATAGGCTGCTCGACGCAGCCTGACAGCAAGCCCGGCAATGCTAACAAGCACTTACCGTTTACCCTAGTCGTTACTTTTTCATGGGCAAAGCGGGTTTCCATATCCAACAATCCAAGACCATCCATCTGTTCAATACCCGATTCCACACCATCAATGATCCGTTTCCCCAACATTTGATAACCACCGCAGATACCGATAACAGGAACACCCGCCTGATGTGCTGTTAACAAGGCATCCGCTAACCCGTGCTGTCTCAGCCACTGCAAATCTCCCAACGTGTTTTTGCTACCGGGCAAGATAATCAGATCCGACGGCTGCAACGCGGATGGTTGAGTCACATAACGCAAGCGGACATCCGGCTGCACCGCCAGCGCATTAAAATCAGTAAAATTAGCAATATGGGGCAAACGAATCACCGCAATATCCAGCGCCTTTTCCGTTGCGCCATCATATTTGCCCATTTGTAACGCTACGCCGTCTTCATCTTCCAGATCAATATTCAACCAAGGCATCACTCCCAGTACAGGCACCCCAGTTAAAGCTTCAATCTGTTCAATACCCGGCTGGAGCAAGCTGACATCACCTCGGAATTTATTGATGATCACCCCTTTTACCCGTGCTTTCTCCTCCGGGCGTAGCAGTGCCAATGTGCCATAGATGGCCGCAAATACGCCGCCGCGATCGATATCCGCTACCAACAGCACAGGGGCATCAACCATTTCCGCCATCCCCATATTGACAATATCTCGATCTCGCAAATTGATCTCCGCCGGACTGCCAGCCCCTTCCAGCACAATGACGTCATATTCACGAGCCAGACTGTGAAAAACCTCGCAAATTTGCTGTTGTAAACTGGGTTTGTACTGGTGATACTCCACCGCATTCATGCTACAGGCCACTTTTCCCATCAACACAACTTGAGCTTTACGTTCGCTGGTGGGTTTAAGCAATACCGGGTTCATCCGCACATCAGGCTCGATACCGGCCGCCTCTGCCTGAAAAATCTGCGCCCTTCCCATCTCTTCACCGTTAACAGTGATACCAGAATTCAGCGCCATATTCTGTGATTTAAACGGTGCGCAGCGATAACCATCTTGAACAAAGATACGGCACAATCCCGCAACCAGTACACTTTTCCCAACATCAGACGCCGTACCCTGCAACATTAAAGACAAGCCCATCATGCTATCTCCTTCAATTATTGGTGTAGCAGAGCAAAAAGCTGCTCCTCGGTTTTTACAACCGCGATTCCATTCACCATGCAGCTTTAGCTACCGTTCCAGCACTTATTTCTCAGTATGCCATTGTTTATTCACTAAAATGGTGGAGAAATAAGGTAGTTTCCGATCGGCATCCACTTGATCTAAACGGCGCCAGCACTGCTCACTTGGCAATGTAGCATCCGCCATCAACAAAGCATGTTCAAACAAATTCAGGCGTGCCAACAATGTACTCACGGCGGCAAAACGGTTATAGACTTTCATCAGCACCACGCAATCATGCGTTTGCAGTGCCTGTTCCAGCTCGGCTTCTGGCGCGGTACAAGACATTATCGCCATTGATTGCTGGTCCATCGCCAGTGGTAATACGGTACGCGCGGCAATCGCAGCAAAAGAGGTGATACCCGGGACAATTTCCAGCCACTCTTGCCGACCCATTCGCGCCAGCAAAAAGACCCACGTACTGAATAACATGGCATCACCAAGGGTAATAAAACCCACTTGCCGCCCCTGTGCCACTTCATCTTGCAGTTGCTGCGCCACTTCATCCCATACCGCCTGTTTCTCTTCGCCATTACTGTTCATCGGAAAATGGCAGGTACGAATTTCCGTGTGGTGCAATAGGTATTCACGCACGATGGAGAGCGCCAGACTATCCCCCCCTTTACGCCCTGCGGGGGCATAAAGCACATCAAGGCCAGCAAGTATTCGAGCTGCACGTACAGTAATCAGGTCACTGGCACCCGGACCGACACCTATAGCATAAAGTTTTCCATTCATCGCACCACCTCCTGTTGTTCTGCCTGTAATGCGTCCGCCAGATGTTGAACGAACATTTCGCGGATCAGCGGATTTTCACCTAATCCCTGTAACCAAGACTGGGTTTTGATCCCAACAGCTTCCAGTTGAGAACGCCATGAATCCGGCTCGTCCGATGCCATATCGTTAATCGCATGATCGCCTGCCACCAGCATTAACGGCATCAAATGTACCTTACGCACTGCCTGACGTCGTAAACGGATGATGATATTGTCGATTTCCGGGTAACTTTCCACCGCGCCAACCAACGCCGGGAAATTATGTGAATTCATCAAATGATCAAGGCACGCGTAGGCAGAAAAGGCATGGTGACTGGCACCATGTCCCATAAACACCACCCTCTCATCCTCGGCTAATGGCGGCATCTGACTTTTCAGGGCAATAAGCAGTTGTTGATAATCGGCAAAACGGTTAAGCAACGGCGTACCCACCACTAAACGTTGGAAATGATCACTAAAGGTACGCACTTCACTGACGATCTTTTCATATTCGTCACCGTTGATGACATGAAGGGATTGAATAGCGACATCCTGATAACCCTCATTGACCAAACGCTCCAACGCCTGACGTGGGTTATCCACCTGTAAACCATCACGTTTTTTTAATTTACGGATGATCATTTCCGAGGTGAATGCACGATACAGATCGCGATCACGGTAAGCTGCGGCCAGTTGTTGTTCACAGACATCAATATTCTTTTGTCGGGTTTGATGATAGCTGGTACCAAAGCTAATGATTAATAGTGCTTTTTTCATTTTATTGCCCTCATTATTCCTGCCAATTGGCTAGGTGTTGGACAAATTCATCCAGCGAACTAATCTGCTCTCCCTCATCTCCCTGTAAAGTCTGTGTCGGACGGCACACCACAATACAGGGAATATTGAGTGCCAGACAGGGAGCCACTTTCTGTTGATATCCCCCTTCGGCCCCAGACTCTTTTGTGATCACCACATCAGGGTGACAAAATTCATACACTGCATGATTGAATTCAGCCGTAAATGGCCCACGCAACGCGATAATATGATCGACCCCCAATCCTAACGCTTCACACTGAATCAATACCTCGGCGGTCGGCAATACCCGTACCAACAACGTTTTTCCCGGTAGTAAACGCTGATACAGTGCCAGTTGCTTACTGCCGGTGGTAAGCAAGATCCGTTGCCCTAGTGTCCTGGCAACGTCGCAAGCCGCCTCTGTACTATTTACTTTGTGCAACAGTGGATGGCTCAGTAAGTCAATCTCACTGGGACGCTGATAACGAGTAAGCCGCAGTGACAAACGACGACAAGCGGTGATCACGTTGTGACTTAGTGCATCTGCGTAGGGATGAGAAGCATCAATCACCCAACCTACCTGATGCCGATCAAAATAATCCACCATCGCCTCGGTATCCATTCGCCCCACCACCACATCTCCCTGAATATCACCCGCCAGTTGTTTCCCTGCATCAGTAGCAACAGAGAGACGATAACGTGCTCCCGCTGCGTCCAGTGCCTGACAGATCAACCGGGCATCGCTGGTACCGCCGAAAACATGGATAGCCGGATGGCTCATAACTCATACCCCCGTGGCGTGATCATCAATCCATCACGGCAATAGGTCGTTTGATTGCCAACGATCACCAAACTGGTCATATCCACCGGGGAAAAATCCATCTCGCCGAAAGTCGTGATCCATTTATCCTGCTTTTTACGCCCGGCGGCTTTTACCACCCCCACCGGCGTATACGGGTCTTTCCACGGCCGCATAAGTTCAAACGCCTTGGCAAGGTGCCCTTCCCGGCCACGACTGCGTGGGTTATAGAAACAAACAACAAAGTCGGCCTGCGCGGCGGCAATCACACGTTTCTCAATCATCGGCCACGGTGTCAACAAATCGCTCAAGCTGATATGACAAAAATCGTGCATCAACGGTGCGCCCAACAACGACGCCGCAGCAATACTGGCGGTGATCCCGGCGACCAACTTAACTTCAAGATCACACTGTTGCTGGCAAACCAATTCCAGCACTAAACCCGCCATGCCATAGATTCCCGCATCACCGCTGCTGATCAAAGCAACTTTACGGCCGGACAACGCCAGATCGATCGCCTTCTGGCAGCGTTCAATCTCCTTGCACATACCGGTCTTAATCACTTCTTTATCCATCGTCAGATGTTTAACTAAATGGGTGTAGGTTTTATAGCCGACAATAATTTCAGCTTCGCGGATCGCTGCAATGGCATCCTGCGTCATCATCGATTCATTACCTGGTCCAATACCGATTACTGTTAACATGATTGTGATACCCCCAAAGTGATAGTGACGCCCTGCTGACGCAAGGTCCGACCAACCAATTTTCCTTCGCTCATCAACCAAGCGACAGGTTGCGAAACACTGCCAACCCCCACCGTCTGGCGTACAAAATCGGAAGCGGGAAAACGTTGCTCATGAAGACTTAACTCATTAACACTGAACAACTCAAACGGTACACGCCAACGCTGTGCAAGCTGATTTAGCGCTGGTTCATCCTTTTTAATGACAACACTGCCGATGGCACGTAACGCCATCAGATCGAAATGGTTTTCCGCCATCTGCTGCTGCAATAGCTCAAGCACGGTTTGCAATGGCGTATCCCGGCGACAACCGATCCCGGCTACCACACGTTTCGGCACCAGTTTGTAAACCGGTAGAGGCAATGCCGGCAACGAATCGCGCAACGTGATACACACCAGCGCATCCAGCGCTGGCAACGCCTCCAGACTCGCTACCGGGACAAAACCACGGGTATCAAAATGTTCACGTTCGTTAAGTAGTGATTCATCCCACCACAGCCCGACTTTCTGACCACTGACCAGCATTTGGTTGACCACTTTCACCACATGGCGAAAATCCTGCATATCGGCATTTAACTGCGTGGCAAGCGTATCCAGCGCCGCCACCCCGTTAATATCCGTGGCGGTAGTAATCACCGGATCGGCCCCTAACAACTCTGCCAAATGGTGAGTCAATGCATTAGCGCCACCTACATGACCGGATAACAGGCTAATAACATGCTGACCACCTTCATCAATCACTACCACGGCGGGATCATGCATTTTGTCGTTTATCAGTGGCGCAAGCATGCGTACCGTGATACCAAGCGCCGCCACTACTACCAACGCCGAATAGTGTTTAAATGCCTCGCGCAACGTGTCGCCAAAGCTGCCATTAAAAGGCGTAAACCCCGGCTCCAGCAGCTTTTCGCTGGTAAAACAGGTCAGCGGCAGATGTGTTCTCAACCTTTGTACTAATCTGACCCCGCCCGGCGTCAAACAGAACACAGCAATCGATTCATGCCCGGCGATATTCATGGCTAAACCCCGCATCGTAGAGCTTGGAATAGTGGTACTCCTCTCCCAGGAAAGCACCGACCAGAATCAAAGCGGTTTTACGGATACCCGCTGCCTGTACTTTTTCGGTGATATCGGACAGCGTACCGCGCACGGTATGACTGTCAGCCCAAGTCGCTTTGTATATCACCACAACCGGCGTTGTGACCGGGTAACCTCCGGCCTGAAGACGTGCGACCACATGCCTCATCTTCTGCACAGAAAGGTAAATCGCCATCGAAGTCTGATGAGCAGCAAAGGATTCCAACTGTTCGAGCGGGGGCACCGGTGTACGTCCTTCAATCCGGGTAATAATCAAGCTTTGTGACACTTCCGGTACCGTGTATTCCACACCTAACTGCGCCGCGGCACCAAGAAAAGCACTGACACCCGGTATCGAAACAAAACTGATGCCCGCATCGGTCAAAGCTTCTCCTTGTTCACGTATGGAACCGTACAGCGAGAGATCGCCGGTTTGCAATCGCACCACCAGTTTACCCGCATGTACACCATCAACCATCAGTGCAACAATCTGTTCCAACGTCAGACCGGCGCTGTCATGGCATTCAACCTCTGGCGGGCAGTAATCCAGCAGTTCGGTGTTAATCAATGAACCGGCGTAAATCACCACCTGCGCCTGCTGCAATAAACGATAGCCTTTCAGGGTGATCAACGCCTTATCACCCGGCCCGGCACCCACAAACCAGACTTTCCGCGGATCAAAATGTTCAGACATCGATCTTCTCCTTGTAACAGGAAATCAGATAAGTCGGATTATTCGGCTTGAAATAGTGACCGCTACCAAGTGATGCCAGAGTAGAGGCTTGTAGCTGTATGCACTCTAAATCACTTATCTGACACGTCCGCAAATGTGCCAGCGCGTCATTCAGGTTATTCAACAAAATGAACGTCAACACCAGACGGCCACCGGGATACATGTGATCCAGCGCCCAGTCGATCAGTGCCGTCAATTGGCCCCCACTACCGCCAATAAATACCGCGTCTGCCATTACCTCCAATGCCAATGGCGCTTCTCCGGCGATAATCTCCACATTATGGCAACCTAGTCGTTGACGATTCTCCTCAATCAAGGCCAGTGCCGCCGGGTTGCGTTCAATAGCAGTCACGGTTAACGCCGGGAAGCGTAACGCCGCCTCCAATGCCACACTGCCCGTCCCCGTCCCCACATCAATCAATTGGCTGGCATCATTGAGTTCCAGCCGCTCCAGCGCCAATGCACGTACGGGCTCTTTGGTCATCGGCACTTTCTGTCCGCGCAAAAATTCATCATCTCTCATTTAGGATCACCACCACATTCATGTCATAGTCAGTCGCCACCGCTTCCGGCCGCAGACGGTGAATACGCTCATTAGGCAAAGAGAGGTTTTCACCAATAATCAATGTACGGCTCAGGCCACGCGCAATAATGGCCTCCGCAATTGCCCGCGGGCCGACGCGCCCATCAGTTACCATGCCTACTTTGTCGTGTTGCAGAAGCCAGCCAAAATCCGGGGTACGCCCGTGACTGCTGGTCAGATAGATATCGTTCATATCCAGTGCAGCTTTGGCACACAGATACTGAATTGAGCTGATACCCGGAATAATGCGCAGATCATCTGCGGTAAAATATTCAGACAATAATTTACCAATGCCATATAACAACGGGTCACCAGACGCTAATACCACAATCCGGCGTGTGCTGTTGTTCTGTAACCAAGCAAGCAAACTGGCAAGATCAGCATCCAGTACCCGGGTTTCGTGAGTGACACCGCTAAATATCTCCAGATGGCGTCTACCGCCGACCAATACCTCCGCCTCAGTGATATAGTGCTGTGCCTGTGGTATCAGATACGCAGTATCGCCGGGACCAATTCCCACTACAGTGATCATCGCATTGCCTCCAAAATGTCATTCAATGGGCGACTGGTGCCAAGTATCTGATTATCAAAGGAGAACATGATGGCATCACAACGCGGAGGGTTAACCGCGAAACGCAACATTTCACTCATTCGTTCACAAATGCGTTCAGCGATACGGTCATAAACCGCTTGCAAGCCGTGTTCTGCAATCAGTTCCATTGCGGCTTCCGTGGTATCGCAATGACTCACCTCTAACAGCAGTGCCTGCGACGCCCCCATCAGTGCCAGATAAGCAATCAACGTTTCCATGCGACCATCAGCAATATGACTGTGGGTATGGAAAATTCCCGCAGCCACTTTCACCAGTTTGCCGGGATGCCCCACCAACATGATATGGCGGAACCCAAGCCGTACCGCTTCCTGCAACATGTAACCCACGAAGTTACTCATAGTTACCACTAGCTGACCATCAAGCCCCAATTGTTCACGCACAAAACGTTCACCATGATTGCCGGGCACCAGAATGACCTTTTCAGCCCCCGCTGAACGTTTCATTTCTAGCTCTATTGCCAATGAGCGTTTCCAACTCTCTTCCGACATTGGCGTGACGATACCGGTGGTACCAATGATGGAAATGCCACCTAGTATCCCCAATCGCCCGTTGTAAGTTTTCTTTGCCCGCTCTTCACCTTCCGGCGCGAAAATTTCCACCTCCGCGCCCCGTAAAGGACCGATAGCTTCGCGTACCGCTGCCTCAATGGTCTGACGCGGTGTACGATTAATAGCCGGGTTACCTACCGGTAATCCGACACCCTTACGGGTCACCGTGCCAACACCTTCCCCGCCCCGCAGATGGATCTCACCGTGATCGCACAAGGTGACACGAGCAAAAATCAGCATGCCATGAGTGGCATCCACATCGTCGCCACCGTCTTTACGGATAGCGGCGGTCGCCTGCTGGCCTTCAATCAGCGGCTGCTCAACGTTAAGGCGCAATGTCACACCAGAAGGAGTAACAATAGAAACATGATCAATAACTTGCTGACGCAGTACCATTAATGCGGCAACCTTGGCGGCAGCGGTAGCACAGGAACCGGTGGTATAACCTTTGCGATACTGCTTACCGTTGTGCCAGATGCTGTCTAGTTGCATCGTATCGCTCATTGTGCCTCCTGCAACCGGTACAGAATGGCATTGATAATCGCCGCCGCGATATTACTTCCCCCTTTACGGCCCGCGGCTGCAATACAAGGCAATTCGCTTTGCATCAACGCCGCTTTCGATTCCGCCGCGCCGACAAAACCAACAGGCACCCCAACCACCGCCAATGGTGAAGCCTGCCTTTCCAGCAAGCGGAACAGAGCGGTTGGAGCGTTACCGAACACGAAGATTTTGTCACCTTCTTCCGCCAGTGCGATATCCACCGCTGCCATAGAACGGGTAATACCCTGTGCTTTCGCCATCGTTACCACACGTGGATCACTGATATAACAACGGCATTCACAGCCCATTTGCTGTAACAACGCTTTATTGATACCGGACAGAGCCATCGTGGTATCGGTATACAGAATGCACCCCCGGCGCAATGCCGCTGTAATACGAGTCAGCACATCCGGTGAAAACCACAAAATATCCAACCAGTCAAAATCTGCGGTAGTGTGGATCACCCGTTTAATCACCGCTTCCTGCATCTCATCAACAAAACGATAATCGGGGCGCTCACTGGCAATAATATCGCCAATGATTGCAAAGCTATTCTGTTCAATTTGCTGAGGTTTCTGGAGATAGTTCATATTCATTGCCCTTTTCTAAGCCATGCCGACCAACAGTAAGCGCAACAGCGCAAACAACAGTAAGGCCAGTTGCGAAGCTATCATCATCAAATGGATGCTGAGCGGGATATCCGTCAGCGCGATTTCACGGCGTTCATCACCAATCCAGGGTTTATCTACCCGTTCACCAAAGTAGTCATTCGGACCACCAAGGCGAATACCCAAAGCTCCGGCAATCGTCGCTTCCGGCCAGCCACAGTTAGGGCTGGTATGCTGATAACGATCGCGCCAGCCAATACGCAGTGCCTGGCGAAAATCAAGCCGGATAAACCAAGCCGCCGCACTCAATAACAGCCAACTCAACCGCGCCGGTAACCAATTCGCCAAATCATCCATGCGAGCAGAAACATACCCAATGGCGCGGTATTCCTGAGTTTTGTACCCCACCATTGAATCAAGGGTGTTAATCGCTTTATAAGCCATTGCCAACGGCGCACCACCAATCATCAAAAAAAACAGTGGAGCAATAACCCCATCAACGCTGTTTTCCGCCACCGTCTCCACTACTGCGCGCGTGATTTGTGGTGCATCCAGTTGAGAAGTATCGCGCCCGACAATCCATGACAATTGCTGGCGACTCTCATCCAATGAGCCCTGTTGTAATACGCCATGTACCTTTAGCGCAGTGTCACTCAGACAACGGCCTGCCAACAGGGTATAAATCATCCACACTTCGACCAGCCAGCCGACCCAAGGATGAATGGAGTTCATCAACCACAGACATCCCCAACTCACCAACCAAGTCAGCCCAACAACCACTATCCATAGCCCTGCTCCACCGACTTTCAATGCACGTTCACTGTGACAACAGCGCCGGACCGCCCGTTGTACCAGAGAGATCAGCTTACCAATCCAACGCACCGGATGAGGCCAATGTGGTGGATCACCTAACCAGCTATCGAGCAAGAAAGCAGCAAACCAGGCAGCAAGTGTCACAATAGCCTCCTTGCAGACCTCAACCAGCGATCAAGCAGACTAGGACGCTGAGCAAAATGGATATGAAGATAACTGGCTAGCGTTTGCTGTACCTGATAGCCTCCGGCCCATTGCTGGATTACCATCCCGTCAC
Source organism: Photorhabdus sp. CRCIA-P01 (assembly GCF_003545805.1). Lineage (GTDB taxonomy): Bacteria > Pseudomonadota > Gammaproteobacteria > Enterobacterales > Enterobacteriaceae > Photorhabdus > Photorhabdus antumapuensis. The sequence goes on from NZ_NMQR01000029.1 coordinate 40,278, forward strand.
GCCATTTAGTACAGTCAAAAACCGAGGGCACTGAGCTGATAAAATCAGAATAATGAAACTCGTGGCCCCGTAAAATCTCACCTTCCGCAGCCAGCAAAGTGTCAACACGGGCCTGGGCCTGACAGTAACCAAAGCGTATCAACCGCGTCCCCATATGGCTTTCCCCCGGCAGAATACCGGCCATCAGGTGGCTCGCTCCCTCTCCGTCGGTCAACGATTTGCCAAGGTACATCAGACCACCGCATTCAGCATAAATGGGAACTTGACGGCAATGCGCATCCTGTAAAGCTTCCCGCATGGCACTATTGGCAGCCAATTGAGCGGCATATATTTCCGGGTAGCCACCACCGAGATAAATCATCTGACAATCGGGTAAACGGCGATCATGCAGTGGACTAAAACGGTGAATACGTACCCCCACCCGTTCCAACATCTCCAGATTATCTGGGTAATAAAAATTAAAGGCTTCATCATCCGCCAATGCCAGCGTCAAGCCATCAGCCAATGCGGGATCAGGCAATAATGGAGCCTCACCCTCCGGTAAAGCAGGACAGTCACAAAGCGCCAACAGACGATCAAGATTGATATGCGCCTCCACCTGCTGAGCCAGCCGCTGCCAGCGAGCATCATTGTCCACCTGCTCTTGGGCAGGAATAAGACCAAGATGACGAGACGGTAACGACACATCCTTCATCACAGGCAGACGCCCTAGCACCGGAACACCACAATAATGTTCAATCGCATGACGAATAAGTTCGAAATGATTTTCAGAATTGACGCGGTTAACAATGACGCCCGCAATCGTGAGAGAGGGATCAAAACGACAAAAACCCAGAACAGTTGCGGCAACAGAAGTCGATACTGCCTTACCATCCACCAACAAAATCACCGGGCATCCCAACTGCTTAGCCATTGCCGCGCTACTGCAATAGTTTGGGTTGGTACCATAACCATCATACAACCCCATCACACCTTCGATGACCGCTACATCTACATGACGCATATGCTGATTATAAAGACCATTAAGCGTCGCTGTTGGCAACATGAATGCATCAAGATTACGAGATGCCACGCCACACACAGAGCTGTGCCAGCCGCTGTCCAGATAATCTGGTCCCACTTTAAACGGCTGGACAGTCAACCCTCTCAACATCAATGCCCGCAAAATGCCAAGGGTAACAGTCGTCTTACCACAGCCACTACCCGTACCCGCGATAACAAATGCCTTCCTACCTGACCATTGCATAGAAAATTCCCGATATGTCGATCGGAAAAGGAGTGCCCATAAGACGTGCCAACACTGCGCACACCACTTGGATGACAACTCGCTTCCCACCGAAGGAGTTAATGTCTCGTGCCTGTCAGGTCGGTCTTCTGGCTTAGCGTCATCCTTCCCCGCAACCTTCCCAGTCTTTCCGACCAGTGGCATCAGCGGAGTTGTCAGCATCACAGCAGCGGGGGCTGCGGAGGATTTTCACCTCCTTCCCAACCACACCATTAAGGTGCGGTATTAACCCAACGGCGGTTTATACCCTTCATCTTTCAAGCTGCTGCTTTGTTGGCGACTTTCACTCACCCCAGTCACATCGTTATCTATGCTCTTGGGGATTCGTTCACTTGCCGCCTCGCTGCAACTCGAAATCTATTAGGTTTATTTATTTTTAACGCGGTCTACTTTTCAAGTTATTAAATTATTAGATAACTAATGATATATATTCACTTTTACCATAATAACCTTATTAAACTCATTGAATTAAAATGCAGATTAAATATATATTTCCCACACCAATAAAACGGCTAATTTTATTATTTTCGGCGATAAACTTATGCAATTCATAACAAAAATCACCGTCAATCTGATGACAAAGATAGTAACAACACCGCAACAGATTAATCGTTGATCATAATCAACTATCTATTCATAACATATAAGCTTATGATGTTGTTTATCGTAAAATCACTGCTTACATCATCTGTATAACCCAATCACAACGAGAACTGCTAATGTTATTAGATACCGCCGTCCCTCGCATTATTGGCGCCTGTTTTTATTACTCACCGAAATCAGAACAAGTCCGCCCGCTAATTCCATTGCTTGTCGATATTGATAAATTATTTCCCTGGTCAGATAACTGCAAAATAGAAAATCTGACGAAAAAGCTCGCTAGCTTCTCGGCCGAATCTCTACAATATGACTACTCCATCCTATTCGAAGGGCAAGGTGTTATGCCAGCCCCACCTTGGGGCTCGGTTTATTTGGACAGAGAAAACGCATTATCCGGTGAAAGTACGCTGGCTTACCGGGAATTTCTGGCAAAACAGAATATCGCCATGTCCAGTGAACAACGGGAACCCGAAGATCAATTCGGTCTGATGCTACTGGCCTTAGTTTATATTTTAGAACAAGGGCATAAACCTGCCGCCCGCACCCTGTTGGAACAGCATTTACTGCCATGGGCCTACCGTTATCTGGAATTAGTTCAGACAACTAAACTGGAAAATGATTTTTATTCCATTTTGGCGACTATGACTATTGACTATTTAAAAACATTGCAAACTGAATTGAAACTCATTCCGACAAAGCTAGAATTATTTCGCTAACACATTTATTATTCTACAATCAATGCTCCGGGTAATAAATTTAGTAACAACGAATAAATATACATTCTCCCGGAGTTCAACGCTCATTTAATCAACTTATCCTTTATCACAACGAATTTATACCAGAAAAACCTTTATAGCCCGCTCTCGTTCCATTGAACGTTATAGCCCTATTGCAGTATATAAAACTATTTAGCTGATTTTTATGTTATTTATTATTGGCTCTGGATAACAGGCACCCAATAGAATGATTTTATGCGCTAAAAAAACTGTCTATTAATTCATAAATTAATAAACATTAAATACTCATATAGAGGATTTATTAAAGCTCTAAAAGACTCTTAGCGATAATTTTTTCTTCATTGAATGTCTGTTTCCATTACATGGAAAGATTAAAAATGTAAACAACATGAGGTAAAAACATGAGAAAAACCTTTTTAGCTACACTTATTACAGGGATTATGTCAACAAGTTGTTTCGTACAAGCACTTCCCGAAAATAACAACGAACATCTTGCTGATCTGCAAGACAATACCAGCAACGAAGCTCCACTATTAAAATCTACCGATCCGGGTGCTGAGCGATTTAAGCATGTGGGAAAACTAAGCGGTCGTGGTCTGTGTACCGCGACACTTATTGCCGGTTCAGAAACCCCTGATGCCAATCAACAAGCCCTTATTCTCTCCGCAGGCCATTGTTTTGACTCTTCATTAGATACTAATGAAGTCGTGATTGATCAACCTGTAGGTCCTGGATGGACATACACCCCAAATTACTTTATTGACTTAATCAATAAACACCAACCTGTTGGTGTTGATAGGGTTTTATACGCAACCATGAAAGGCGGTGACCTTGCGGTTTTCAGACTTAAAGCAACTTATGGTGAGTTGGCAAATCGCGGAATACTGCCGGTAACTTTACAAAAAGATTATGCACCATCAGTAAGTCAGCCGATTGAACTTGCTCACATTCCGGCCAATGGCATAGCGGGTGATAAACGCTATCTACGCTATTCGGCTTGCTCCATTACTGGAAAAACTCCTCTCGTGTATGAAGGTACATGGGCTTGGTCTCCGGCCGTTTCTGTTGATTGCGCCGGTGTTGCGGGAGGAACTTCTGGTTCACCGGTTATATTGAAAGATCAACCCCAGATAATTGGTGTATTAAATACCACCGTCGATCGAAATTACACGGGTTGTGGTCTTAATCGGCCTTGTGAGTTAGTTAAGGATAAAGGTTTTTCACGTGAAGGTGACAGTTATTACATTCCTGTTGATAAAATTGCACGTGCATTTACCCCTGATGGAAAACTGGATTTAAGTCAATTTGATGATGGAAAAGGGATCACTATTAACGCTGGTGGCTCACTGATTACTAAGAGCACAGTTAACAACAAGCCTGCCACTTGGAATTTACATCTTGAGGAGCAGGGTTTTGATAATATTCGCTATAAAGGAGGACTTGCGAGTAATATTGATTGTTCAGATCCTGAAGGATACAGCAAACCTATTCCAGTCACTACACAACCGCTGGATAAACTTACCGTTCCTTCCAAAGAAGGGATTTACGCTATGTGTGTCATTGGACAACATTCTGCCAATAAACACTGGCAGAGTACGTCTAACGCATCAATAAAATTACGTGAAATTGATGACACACCTCCGACAATAAAACCAACAACAAGATTAGTTTTTGAAACAGAAGATAGTTGGATTGTTGATCCTATTTTTAACGTCTATGAAATTGTTGACTTACGTGTAAAATCAGGTCCATTAAAATCCACAAAATGCGACGATGACACAGGTTACTCTATTTATAGAAGAATCCCGATTTCTCTTAAAAAGAAAGATTCCCCAGTACGCTTTTGTGTATATGGATTGGATCAGGCGGATAATAAAGGCCCAATAGATTATCGTGATTTTGGTGTTAAGAAATAAGTCTTTAAAATTGGCCAGCGTTTGCTGGCCTTTTTTATCTCCACTGATAAATATAAAATACGAATTATACTGACGACACTAAGGATTCAAGATAACAACTAATTAATGGAGAAAATAAATATTTTATGTAATCAAGCAACACCTATTAATATCTATAAAAATATCCTTTATACGTATTAGATGTGATAGAAATCAGACATATCCATGAGTCAAGTAATATCCAAAATGACGATTTGCAGAAGAAATTATTAACTTAATATCCTATGAAGACGATCTTATGGATGATAGTTAGCTCACAAAAATCACTTGTTGAGGTTTCAAATAATTTCATTAAAGGAGCCTGTAACATGACAATATCGAAAATTTTAACTGGTGCAGCTATCGTGGTTTTATCTTCGTCAATATCTTAAACGCTGGCGTGGTATAGCAACACGATATGCGAAAAATAGTCAGTCTTTCCTCACCGCTGTTCAGATCCGTTGTCTCACGCTCTGGCTACAAATCTCATGACGATATTTTATAGGGGCTATTGACGTTTTGAGAAGAATTTTTAAATGAAACACCCAGAAAGCCGTTAAAACTGTTAACTGCGGTTGACAACATAAAAGGTTATATTATACTCAGTATTATAGAAATATCATGAGGGGTAAAATGATTAAAGTAAATCGAACGCCCGAAGTAGAGAGATGGTTAAAATCTTTGAAAGACAAAACCGCAAAAGCAAAAATCATTATAAGAATTGATAGAATGAAAGAAGGTAATTTCTGAGATGCAGAACCTGTTGGGAGTGGAACATCAGAATTAAGAATTCATCAAGAGAAGGGATATAGGGTATATTTTTCTAATAGGAATAATGAAATAGTTTTGTTGCTTTGTGGTGGTGATAAAAATACACAACAACAAGATATCAAAAAAGCGAAAGAAATAGCTAAAGAATGGGGATTTTGACATGAATAAAGAGCTCAAAGAGTTTGATGTTGTTGATTTTTTAAATGATGATGAAGATATTCAAACCTATTTAAATGCAGCGTTAGAGGAAAATGATACTAAATATTTATTTATTGCATTAGGCAATATCGCAAGAACAAAAAATATCAGCCAGCTATCAAAACAAGTCGGAATGAGTAGAGAGGGTATTTATAAAGCACTTTCTGGGGAAGCAAACCCTACATTTAATACAGTGTTTAAAATAACGAAAGCGTTGGGTTTAAAATTACATTTCACAGGGGCTTAATTGCCCCGTTTTTTTATGCCCTATGCCTGTCAGGGCATGGGGGCTGTACAAATCTAACGGAAGTAAAAGCACAGACTAAAGAAATAGGCTTAATTGGAAATCTGGAATGTATTAAACACCATCCCGTTTTTTCAGTAAAAGGGTCTGAAGCCCAACCGTACGGAAACGCACGATAAGTGCATTTTTCAACCAAATAATTTGGGGGCATATAAAGCACACTAAGTGTATTCTGACGCTGGTCAATAGCTTCTTGGCCGATTCGATCTTGCTGCTGGTCATTTTGGGGCTTGCGCCCACCCCTCACTTTGCCTTCAGGGGTTGTAAGCCGGACAATGGCATTCAATTAAGCTCTCATAACTGAGCTCCATAAGATGTACACGAAACGTCAACAGCCCCTAGGTAACTCTCTAATTGATTCTGGTTATAACACTTCCCGTGAATTGGAATACCCCATAGTTTACCAATATATGTGATTTATTTTAGGTTGTTTTTTAAACTAAAGCTGACCATAATTCAACCAAAAGCAATATTGCTTTTCATAATCGTCATTTTGGTCATTTATTGATACGTAAATATGCCCGATTTTTACCATATTGGATCCTGTTGAATGCTTTAACAGGCTGCCTTGGCAAAGAATGCTGTCAGTTAACTGGTTACAGAAAACCTTGGTTTAGTGGAAACCGTGAATTTGGCAAAAAGTGCGTATCCAAAATCAGGCGGTGTTGTAAATGGGAATGTGGATGCAACGGGATATGTTTCCGGTAAGGGAGTATATGAAGCACCGGGTATTCGGGTATATAGTTCGATAAACAAGCCGTCACCCGGAGAACTAGGTGCATATACGACGGGTGACTGTGATAATCGTTACGCCTTGAAGAACGCTGTTGGGGTGATTAATTTACGACTTGGAAGTTGGGTAACAGAGGGAGGATGGACAAACGAGACAAAAGACTGGTCTGCTCCTTCTGGGCATGTCCTTGTTGGCTTGGGTACAGTAATGTGGAGTTCAGGAAGACAGCACCTTGCCAGTGTACATTATCGTCCTGTACAAGCATACATAAATGGTATTTGGGTAACAATCTCCTCAATCTAGGGTGACATTATGAAAACTGGTATTTTTACACCTTATATTCCAAAAGGTGGCATATCCTGTGTTCAATACTTAAGAGATGATGAAGGCAATGACTGGTATCAGATTCAAGAAAAATTTTTAGAAGAAACTGTCAAATTCACATTCAATAAGGATGGTGTTATCACTTCAATATCAAAGGATATATCTAGTTTATTCCCTATCTATTTATCCGTTGCTGAACTTGCATCAGAATATGTACCAACGGAGATAATTATCACAGATGGGTGGTTTTTTGACGGTAAGAAAATCATTAAGCGCATTTATACACTGGAAGAACAACGACAGCAGGCAAAGAACCAAAAGTCAGAAAAAATGATTGCTGCGAATGAGGTAATTCAGCCTTTGCAGGATGCTATTGATTTAGGAATAGCAACTAGCGAGGAAAAAGCCTTATTACTAGAATGGAAAAGGTATCGAGTATCACTTAATCGCATTGATACTTCATTAGCATCAAAAATTATCTGGCCTGAACAACCAAAGTAAAATAACAACGGCCTGCTCCCCAGGCCGTAAATTTTTAAATTTAAGCGTTACAAACAGAACTATAAGTACTTATCGTTTCTGAAACCATTTTTCTCACATCAAACTCATTAACTGCTTTTTCCCTAGCTTTTTCAGATAATTCTTTTAACTCTTGAGATGATAAATTAGCAATTAAATTTAAAACATTATATATTGATGTTTCATCCCCTGCTTTTGTGATCCAACCATTAACACCATGATCAATATTTTCTGGTAATCCTCCGAAATCACTGACAATAACAGGCAAACTGCAAGCCATCATTTCTCTGCAAGCAAAACTGATAGTCTCACAATCAGTAGATAAAACAAACCCTATAGAAGCATTCTTTATATAATTAATAATTTCTTTATCATCATTAATATAACCCGTAAATTCAACATCGATGTGAGAGAAAGGAGCATCCACTAATTTATCTATATCTTCTTGGTGAGGAGTACGTCCAATAATTTTTATACGAAATTTATCAGATAGCTCTTTATTTTTTACCAAACATCTTATCAAAAAATACCACCCTTTGTGTTCAGCGGTTCCAGCAGAGGAAATAAGTGTTATTTTCCCTTTTTCTATAACTGAATGTTCAGTTTTCCATTTATCGGTATCAATACCATTTTTTATAGTAACAGCCTGTTTATCAGAGATAAAAGAAGAGCATTGATTTCTAGTGGAGTCACTCACGAAAATAATTCTTTCATTAAATTTTTTCAGCCTGATTTTGGATAACCAAGATACAGGGTAATGATTATGTTTTGTATAGATTATTTTACATCTCATTCCGAAAAATATCCTTGCGAGGATAGCGGTTTTATTGTCAGAAGTTCCATTAGTATGGATTATGTCTATTTTTTGTCTTCTGATAATTTGTGACAAAACCTTACAGGTTGTTACGAGTTGTTTGAGTTTATTAAGCTTGCAGAAAAAATAAAGAGGAACAACATTATTAAACCCGGAACTGGTAAGTTCTTTGTACAATCTGCTTTCAGGTGGACAAGCAATCAACAATTTTCCTTTATTATAATCAAAATATTTAACTATATTCATGATATATGTTGTATGACCACCGCCATTACCTGTATGGAAATTTGTTATCATAATATTCATCGCTCACCTACTCTTATCTTTGTCATGAGTTAATTTCATCTAGAAATCAAGGCCAACACAGACCTTATTTACATTCTTCATAATATAAAAACTCATCTTGGAATTTTATCTTCTGGTAATGAACTATACTTCATGATTTTATTACTAAAGTTCAGAACATCATCTTGGTTTTCACATAGTTCATTAGACAACATTTTACAATTTTCAGGTATTGTAGACTCTTTAATACCTGTCCACTCTGAAAATAGCGTTAAGAAATTCATTGAATTACGTTGAGCGTTAATAATCTTACGTGACGTATCATCATAAGATGTAATAAACATAGGAACCTGATAATTTTGCTTATATTTATCATTATGAGCAAGCCTCATCTTCTTAGTATCTTTCTCAAAGAAAGAAACCCCATGATCAGCAAAATACATCAAAGACCAGCTCTTCTCATTTTTCTGTACTTCATCAGTAATTATTGATAGCAAGTTATCAGTGTTTTCAATGCTCTGTATATAGCAAGAAACCTGCTCTGACTTAAAAAACACCTTGTATTCATAATTTGTTCTAGTACAAGCAGGGGAGTGAGAACCCATTAAATGGATAACAATTAGCTTCTTTTCTTTTTTATCCTCTAGGGCTTTTTTCACAATCGGTATTATATTTGTATCTAGCATATTTCTGTTAAGACCAGAACTGGATTCACCTTTTTTAATAAATAATGGAGAATCAGCCCTTGCTCCCATACTGGCAACTGGAGTATCAAATACTCCCATAGAACCTTGATTTGATATCCAGTAAGTATAAAAGCCAGCTTTTTTTGCTAATGTAACAATATTATTGCTTAAAATATTTTTACCAGCTTTGACCATTGCTAATGAATTTTCTAGTGATATTTGGGTTGATGGACCTGCTGAGATATAATTTGTAAAAAGCGTCCCATTGGCAGTGCTCATAAAAGGTGTATTATGTATCGGGAATCCATACGCATTCATAAAATCTCTACGTACACTTTCTCCAATCACAACAATATAGGTACTATATTTGGACTTTTCTGATACTGTTCCCAATGAATCCTTTTCACTTAGTATTTGTTGCATTTTTTTATGTTCACTTTTCACCCTTATAAAATTGATAGTAGCATCTTTGACTGCTCTAATTTCAGGAATTCCAGAGTCAAGAATATTGAATTCCTTACCCTGTATAAAAGCTTTTAAAGGGTGATGTATTGTAGTAATTAATGCAAAAGAAAATAGAAGAACATTAACATTTCTATGTAAATTAATGCTTACTTTCAAAGATAACAAACAAAAGATCAAAATAAACGCACTAAAAAGATAGTGTTCAGTTGGAATAGAAGAGATGAATTCACTAGCCTCTTGTTCGTTTGTATAGAATAACGAAAGAATTGAGTTGAAGTTTGGTGAGCCATATGTAAGCCCGATAGGAGCATAAACGAGAGCTGCTATACCAAGAACGATAAGCAGAAGTTTGTAAACCACAGTGGCCTTGTTTAGTAATAGAAAAACAGAGAATATAGCGAACACATACGCTATTTTTAAGCGATAGCCTAAAGCTATATGAGTTAAAAGGCAAAAAATGAAGAGTGCAACAACTGGTAATAGCTTGATTAAATGGTTTTTTGTAAGTTTCATATTTATCTATCAATAGCACATCGTGTAGTAGTAAAATGCAGTTTAGCTTTCAAAAAGTAGAAAAAACGGAGATTCAATTTCTTCATCCATCCGGGTTTTCTATCAATACTATACTATGTATTTTTCGTCATGTGAATAAGAGAAATCTTAGTTAACATTTAAACCAGAATACTTTGCTTGCAATATAAAGAACTATAACACAGAAATATCACTATAACCCCCAGTGTAAGAAAATACACATAATATGCCACATGATAATAAATCATAGTAGCAGGAGAAAATAAATAAAATAATCCTTAAATATATGCATAGCTAATTTTACTGTATTTGGTCCTATTGAATATTTTGAAAAACTGGTTTATTAATATTTTCTGTAGCCCATTAACTGCCGGTAATCTTTGTCAAGGCAGCTTTTAAAAGCATTCAATGGGACTCAATATGGTAAAAATCGGGCAGATCTAAGTATCAATAAATAACCGAAATGATGATTCAGAAAGAAATATATTAACTATGATGGAATTACGAACATTAATTGAATAATAAATATACAGAAAATTAGCGTCACCTTGCTTTATTTGCTCAGAAATTTCATCACAACGCATCTCAAGCAGTCGCTCTTTCTAGACCTACCATAGCACCATATTCTGCAACATTACGCATTAGCCAATTCTCTTACCCATAGTTCACTTGAGATAAATAAATTTACTTTGTGTGTATGCGTACGTATGTTGATGTCAGGTTGGGAGGATATGAAATGAACTAACCTGATAAAAGAGCTGATTGCCGTTAGATGTGAACTTAGAAGGCTACAGAAGGAGCCACCAATAACCAGTAAGATTCTCCCGGTTTCATATCCTAAAAAAGATCTACCTATCGATACTGACAAATCTATAAGACTTTGGAGATCATTATGTTTTTCTCAGTAGGTGTTGAGTTGCCGAAAGATGAAAACACCGCGTATGGTCTGATTATTCCTGCGCTGTGTACAGAGAAGTATGGTTGTTTTTCTGCCACTGATAATAGAGAAAACATTGCGATAATGGCTCGTGAGGCTATCTTGTTAACAGTAGAAGATATGGTCGCAAATAATAGCGCAGTTGAACATATTCAGGATACTGGCTATCTGGTTTATGCAAAAAACACAGAATATCAATATGTTGATAGTTGGTTTGTTATCAACGTTGGTTTAGGGGACACGGTGAATTTGGCGAAAAGTGCCGTGCCGAGTAGCCGGAAAATTAATGGGAAAGCACTGACCGGGGATGTCAGTTTGAATGCCGGGGATGTGGGGGCACAACCTACAGGCAACTATGCTGTTCGCGGGGAAAGCTACACAAAAGGCGAATCTGATGGCAAGTATCAGCCGCGTGGGAACTACCAGCCTGCGGGAGATTATGCAGTTAGAGGGGAAAGCTATATTAAAAGAGAGAGTGACGAAAGGTATCGGAAAAGTGGAGTGAATACCAGTTGGGTTAGAGTAGGAGGAGCTGGGCTAGAGGGATGCACTATTACATTTAGTCGAGACGTTCGCGGTTCAACATTATTTGTTAAAAATAAACAATAGGGAAAGTTCGTTCCTATTATTACACCTCCTCAGGATAATATTGAGGTTATGCAAAGTGTTCTTATGGGAGGAATTTTGCATTACAAACTCACAAACAATGGAACTGTAATGTATATCATCTGGTCACCGGATGCAAAGTTTACTGAAGCGTATTTGTTATTATAGAAAAAAGGGCTGTTCACCCTTTACCTTTTGTAAAAGATAAATTGAAAACTTGTCCCAGAGTGTTGCTTAAATAGGGTAGATGTTTTACAGGCTCCCGATATTGAATGGCCGAAGCAACAAAATTCATTGCAATATCAGCGCCATTTGGCCCTGATATTGTTTTGGTTTTTCAGGTTGCACCTAGTATCTGCGCAATACATTCTATCCTGTAACTGATATGGGGTATTCAATCTGAAATCCGATTACTGTATTTGATTTTTTCATATTACTCATTTTATTCACTAATAATCACTTGATCCCAGTAAATAGGCGTCGCTACTATCACAAAACTTCGGGTTCCAGTAGTACGGATAGTCAGCCAGTTATCACCCATCAGAGTAAATACCGCTATCCTACCAATAGCCACTGGAATTGGTACTGGAAAATACCAGCCTTTCTGCGACCACTCTCCGAATCTCATGTATACTAAACGTCCTAAAATATCGCTACTGGTATTTATTGTGGCATCGACCCCAGCCCAACCAGACCAAATAACTGTCTCCTGTGTTCTGAGTACCCCAGTATTTTTTTGTAAATATCGAGAGTCAGATTCGGACTTTGTGTATGATTGTCCTGCTAGGGCGTAATTTCCTTTGAGTTGAAACCGCCTATCACAGTCACCCGTCGTATATGCACCTAGTTCTCCGGGTGACGGCTTGTTTATCGAACTATATACCCGAATACCCGGTGCTTCATATACTCCCTTACCGGAAACATATCCCGTTGCATCCACATTCCCATTTACAACACCGCCTGATTTTGGATACGCACTTTGCGCCAACTTGACGGTTTCTGATAAACCCAAGTTTTTCACAAACTCATTTTTATTAGGAACATCTGCACCATTTTGGTTTTTGGATAATCTGCTGTTAGCATTATTATTTACATCTGAAACTAGCTTCTGAGTTGCAGCAAGTGTATTACCATTACCAACCACCTCCGTAAGCTGAACAACACCTTTCTGTGTTAATGAGGCATTTGGTACTTCGGTTGCAATTTTTTGTTCTAACGCTCTATTTAATTGGGCCGCGAGTTTAACTATATCCCCATCGTCCAAAACATCATTGCCGGAATATGTTGCAATAAAATTAGACACAACAGATGCTATTGTTGACGATTGACGTAATACCTTATTGAGCAAATGAACAGTAATATCATCTGGTGGAAATCCAGTTTTTAAACTCTGATTTTCTTCATATTTTTCTTGACTCACTACATTTGCATTATTATTAATAGAAAAAGCTTTAAAATCATTCTTGTGATTCATATGTCTTCCTTAAATTATATAATACCATTTCATAATCAATATATTTCAATAATTATAAAAATGATCCCTCTGCAACTCACACCAACCAAAGTCTAACTCAGAAAAATAATAATGCGTTGTTATTATTCCTTATGAGTTTAACTATTTTTGTATAATTAACAGTAATAATCAGTTCAACATTTTGGAATTGAAAATACATTCATAAATATATATTTAACATATTGAAGTTATTTTTCCCTTATCTCTTCTATCTTTTCCTACAACTCTCTCCGCTTAACATTCCACTCTGAATCTTTAGGTATCTGAACCCTGACATCTAATCTATCATGTTCAAGAATATCACAATCTCATCAATGCACTTGAGTCTCCAGTTCTGAAAACGGTAATCAAATGAAATTGTGAGTTGGTTTTGATGATGTAGCTAAGCAAGAATAAATATCTAAAATAAACTACACATTTTGATAAAAAATGCGTCACCGAAATTTTATCAATTCAAATGACATGTGAGATTTCTGACTTTGATTGCTATTGGGCTACATAAGCAGCCCTGTGATAAGAGTAAGATATTGTGTATCTACGTAATAAGTACAAATGATTTTACCATACTAAAAAGAATTTTCTTTATTTGAAAATAATTCATGAGGTGTTTTATACTCCAATTTTTTGTGTAGGCTATTATTCAACTTGTCCATGACGAATGTCATTTCCTATCTTGTCACCGATTGAAAAGTCTGTTCTCTTTGGAAAATATTGGCGAATCAATCCATTTGTGTTTTCATTGACGTATCACTCTATGGGAACGTAAGGATGCACGAAATGAATTTGAGCGTTTAAGAGTTTATAGGCCATAATGCATTTTACTTTTGCGAGAAAGATGCCGACTATAGCAATTAACTGCTCTTATGAAAAATTGCACTCATTAATCGAATCTGCTATACCATTCAAAGTTTAAAACCTAGGAGACAGCTTAATAATGGAAAAAATTATCGTTAACGGTGTTTCTAACCAAAAATTCATAAACGACTATGCTTATGATTTTGAACAGATAGTTAATCAAAGGGTCAATCCTAATTCCATTCCAGATAGATTATATCGTAAAGGTAAAGCTTGCTGGGTTTTTCAAACTTTAATTAATCTTAAATATTACTACGGCGATTATCTCGATATTACATTAACCAATCAAGTCCGTGCTGATGCAATTAATCTATTACACTACGATGATTTTAGCTTTAGAACTAAGCCGTGGGCAGGATGCACTGTTGTTTGTCAAGCTGATCGTCCTCTTGTTTATGGGGCTGATTATGTCGTTGTACAAAATCCACTACAAACAGAACCCGGAAAGATATTTTTACCACACTAGCCACAACCAAACTTAAAGTGCAGATCTAAAGATAGCAATGAAGTAAAAACCATTGGTTTTTTTGGGCATGTTGATGCTTTACCTGATTTTTTCACAGAAAAAAATCTTATACGTGAGTTAAGTAAAAGAGGAATAACACTTAGAATATCAACAAATGATTGGACTAATTATAGTGACGTCGATATTGCTATAAGTTTTAGGAAAGAATATAGCCCTGACCTTATGAGAAAGCCGGCTAGCAAACTTATCAATGCGTGGGGTGCTGGTTGTCCTTTGATATGTGATAATGAACCTATTTCCATGTAGTACCTGGAAATAGTGTATTTGGATTTTTATTTTGTGCAAACCAAACCACAATGCCGATCGGATAAATGGTGTTGATATTAGCGGCACTTTTCGCCAATGCCACGGTTTCCACTAAACCATGTTTTCTGTAGCCCGTTAACTGACGGTAATCTTTGTCAAGGCAGCTTTTAAAAGCATTCAATGGGACTCAATATGGTAAAAATCGGGCAGATCTAAGTATCAATAAATAACCGAAATGATGATTGAGAAAGAAACATATTAACTATGATGGAATTACAAACATCAATTGAATAATAAATATACAGAAAATTGGCGTCACCTTGCTTTATTTGCTCAGAAATTTCATCACAACGTCCTTCAAGCAACAACGCTCTGAATTCTGGAGGTAGACCTACCGTAACGCTATATTTTGCAACATCACGTATTAGCGAATTTCTTACCCATAGTTCACTTGAGATAAATAAATTTACTTTGTGTGTATGCGTGCGTATGTTGATGTCAGGTTGGGAGGATATGAAATCAACTGACCTGATAAAAGAGCTGTTGCCGTTGGATGCGAACTTAGAAGGTTACAGAAGGAGTCACCTATAACCGGAAAGACATTCCTGGTCCCGCATTCCAAAAAAGATCTGCCTATCGGCACCGTCAAATCTATAAAGAAAATGGCGGAGATTTAATCCCCGCCGACTTTGGAGGTCATCATGTTTTTCTCAGTAGGTGTTGAGTTGCCGAAAGATGAAAACACCGCGTATGGTCTGATTATTCCTGCGCTGTGTACAGAGAAGTATGGTTGTTTTTCTGCCACTGATAATAGAGAAAACATTGCGATAATGGCTCGTGAGGCTATCTTGTTAACAGTAGAAGATATGGTCTCAAATAATAGAGCAGTTGAACATATTCAGGATACTGGTTATCTGGTTTATGCAAAAAACACAGAATATCAATATGTTGATAGCTGGTTTATTATCGATGTTGATTTGTCTGAATTTTCCGGAAAGCAGCAGCGTATTAATATCTCACTGCCTGATACGCTCATTCAACGTATTGATAATCGTGTCAAAGAAAGTCCGGCACAATATCGAGACCGAAGTCACTTTTTAGCAGAAGCTGCAAGACATGAACTCAGCTAATACCAGGCGCACGGATGCGCGCCTGGTATTAAAAAGTACTCAATTGATGCCGTCTTTGTAAATCCCTACGATATCGGTATGAATATAAAGCTCGAATCATAGACTTTGTACTGTTTTAATGGATATGTGATTCCGTCCGCAGGTCCATTCTTAGCAAAGATTAGAGTAACTGACAGATGAAAGTTAAGGGTATTCCATATCCAAGAAAAAACAATATGTGCTAATAATGAAAAAATTGGTCATGTAACCAATGGTTAGCAATAAAAAGATGAGGCATAATACAACAACTAACTATTGGCGTCATGACCCAAAAATTAGCCATGATTCAACTTTGATAGTTTTTTCTAAATCACATAGTTCTATACCACCTCATTAACTTAATGAATGCGCTCGTAACGTTAATCAAGATTCTATCACTCGTATTAGATGTTGTCCCATTGACAGAATGACTATGAGCAACTGAGTTTCATTATTTGATCTTTAGAAAACTGTTTTCCATTTATTGCTTTGACTATTTCAACATCTAATCTCAAGGATGATGCTTGATGTAGCATAGAATATCTTCGTTCAATATCTGACTCTACGTTGATAATAAAAATTTCCATTCTTTCATGATAACACAATTACACCTACATTATGACTCAGACACTAAGATTACTGATAAATTAATATTGTCATTGTATTTATTTGTCAGAGAATCACTATCTCTACGATGGTAATATATTAATTACAACTTGGGTGATAATGCCTACTTTAATGCAAGAAAACATAAAATTTCTACCTTTTGAAATTCTATTTGTTTCTTATTTTTAGAAATTTTCTTTTAAAACTAAATCTAACATTATGATCTAACATAAAGCCTAATAAGGTTCCTGAATTTTCTACCGAAAGTTTTATCAGTTATTAAGATTACCTCTGCTATTGTATTTATTTTAATTTGACCAATAGAATTAGATAGACTATCTTCTCTTTTTATGTAGTTATAGTATTTCATCTCAGTATAATGAATATTATTGCACTTAACTAAAATTGGAGGAAATGATAGAGCGTCTTCATAACAAGAAACCTCGGGAAAATTATTTCCATGAAATAATTCTCTCTTAAAAAATTTCCCACATGAATGTGCCTGAAATTTCTTATGAATTAAAAACTCTTTTATTGCCGTATTTCTATGAATTTCTACAGGGGATAATAATTTTGATTTTTCTATTATGTCAGAATATTTTTTT
>NZ_NMQR01000003.1 GCF_003545805.1 Photorhabdus sp. CRCIA-P01
GGATGGGGCGGGTTACAACAAAGCTCATCTTGTGAAGGAGTGGGCTTATGTTAGCAATATTGAGTTACATTACCTTCCTCCATACAGCCCAAATTTAAACCCGATAGAGCGATTATGGAAGGTCATGAATGAACAGGTTCGAAATAACCGTTATTTCGCTGATAAGCATGAATTTCGAGACAAAGTCTTCAAATTTTTCACCACAACGTTACCTGATATAGCGGACTCGCTGACGTCTAGAATTAACGACCATTTTCAGGTGCTAAAAACTGCATCTTGAAGTTTCTTGGGTATATACCGAATAGATTTCGAGCCGCAGCGCGGCGGCAAGTGAACGAATCCCCAGGAGCATAGATAACGATGTGACTGGGGTGAGTGAAAGCAGCCAACAAAGCAGCAGCTTGAAAGATGAAGGGTATATGCTTTAACTGTCAGTAGCTTAAAGTTAATATGTAACAGTTCGCTGTCGTACAGGCAGTTCGGAAATCAACTAATATGATTTTGAGATAAATACGATGAATTTATTGAAATCGCTGGCTGCGGTTAGCTCTATGACCATGTTCTCTCGGGTTTTGGGCTTTATCCGAGATGCTATTATTGCCCGCATATTTGGGGCAGGGGTTGCAGCGGATGCTTTTTTTGTTGCATTTAAATTGCCTAATTTACTGCGCCGTATTTTTGCGGAAGGCGCCTTTTCTCAGGCATTTGTACCCATTTTGGCGGAATATAAGAACCAGCAAGGTGATGAAGCGACTCGGACGTTTATTGCTTATGTTTCCGGTATGCTGACGTTAATTCTGGCAATTGTTACCGTACTGGGAGTTTTGGCGGCGCCGTGGGTGATTTATGTTACGGCACCAGGTTTTACCGATACCGCCGATAAATTTACTCTGACAACAAATCTGTTAAGAATGACTTTCCCCTATATTTTTCTGATATCACTGGCCTCGTTGGCAGGCGCGATATTAAATACCTGGAATCGATTTTCTGTTCCTGCCTTCGCTCCGACGTTACTTAATATCAGCATGATTGTGTTTGCATTATTTGTCGCCCCTTATTGTAATCCGCCGGTAATGGCGTTGGGTTGGGCGGTTGTCGCTGGAGGGATTTTGCAACTTTTATATCAGCTTCCTCATTTAAAAAAGATTGGCATGCTGGTATTACCACGTATTTCTTTCCGTGACAGTGGCGTATGGCGGGTTATGCGGCAGATGGGGCCAGCACTTTTTGGGGTTTCGGTCAGCCAGATTTCATTAATTATTAATACGATTTTCGCCTCATTTTTGGTGTCCGGTTCTGTCTCCTGGATGTATTACGCTGACCGTTTGATGGAATTACCTTCAGGTGTATTGGGTGTTGCGCTTGGGACAATTCTTTTGCCTTCACTGGCGAAAAGTTTTTCCAGTGGAAATCATGAGGAGTACACCAAATTAATGGATTGGGGGCTGAGGCTCTGTTGTTTGTTAGCGCTGCCTTGTGCTGTTGCTTTAGGTATGTTGGCGGAACCTTTAACAGTTTCTCTATTCCAATACGGTAATTTTACTGCATTTGATGCAGTAATGACCCAAAAAGCGTTAATTGCTTACTGTTTTGGACTGATGGGGCTAATTATTGTCAAGGTGCTGGCACCGGGTTTTTATTCTCGTCGAGATATTAAAACCCCGGTGAAAATTGCGATTGTCACTTTGATTCTGACTCAGCTAATGAACCTTGCCTTTATTGGTCCACTGAAACATGCCGGGTTAGCCCTGTCTATCGGTCTGGCATCTTGTTTCAATGCTAGTATGCTTTACTGGCAATTACGTAAGAAAAATATTTTTAAGCCGTTAGCGGGTTGGGGGGGGTTCTTATTTAAACTGGTTGTGGCAATTGCGGTAATGATTGCCGTATTAGCTGTTACTTTGTGGTTGATGCCAGCATGGGAGCAGGGGAATATGGCTATGCGCCTGTTGCGATTGATGGTGGTGGTTATCGCCGGGGCAAGCAGCTATTTTGCTGCGTTGGTGCTGATGGGTTTTCGGCTAAAAGATTTTGCCCACCGCGGTTTTCAATAAATTCAGGTGTTCTAGCAGTTATTCAGATTTAGGTAGAGTTTTAATGATTGGAAATTGCTGGGATGCATTTCTTGCTAGGATTGAATACCAGATATAAAAAGATCTTAACAGGCGTGATAGAGAGGGGAATGTCCATATCACGCCAATTCTTCAAACAAGTAACGATTATCCTGTTACATCCGCTCTACCGTCTCAATACCCAATGTATTCAGACCTTGCTTCAATGTCTTAGCGGTCAGGAGCGCCAGTTTCAGGCGGCTTTGACGCAACTCTTCGCTTTCCGCATTGAGGATCTGACAGTGTTCATAGAAACTGGAGAATAGACCAGCCAAATCGTACAGGTAAGCACACATCACATGTGGCGTACCTTCACGGGCGACGGTAGTGATGGTCTCTTCAAATTGTAACAAACGGGTGGCCAAGGTTTGTTCACGATCTTCATTTAGGATAATGGGTAGTGTCAGACTGCTTTCATCGATTTCGGCACGTTTGAAGATGGAAACGACACGAGTGTAAGCATATTGCATATAAGGCGCGGTATTGCCTTCAAAGGCGAGCATATTATCCCAATCGAAGATGTAATCTGTGGTGCGGCTCTTGGAAAGATCTGCATATTTCACGGCACCGATACCGACAGCGGCAACCACTTTTTTCAATTCATCTTCTGGCATATCCGGGTTCTTTTCACGGATAAGGGTGTTGGCACGTTCAATCGCTTCATCCAATAGATCGGTCAATCTGACAGTACCACCGGCGCGGGTTTTAAATGGTTTGCCATCTTTACCCAACATCATGCCGAACATATGGTGTTCTAGTGACACGGATTCTGGTACATAACCCGCTTTACGAACGATGGTCCAGGCTTGCATCAAATGTTGATGTTGACGGGAATCGATGTAGTAAAGAACGCGGTCAGCGTGCAGGGTTTCATAACGGTATTTTGCGCAGGCGATATCGGTTGTGGTGTAAAGATAACCTCCATCCTTCTTTTGGATAATAACGCCCATCGGTTCACCTTCTTTGTTTTTATATTCATCAAGGTAAACTACGGTTGCACCATCGCTTTCTACTGCCAGCCCTTGCTGTTTCAGATCAGCGACAATACCGGGCAGCAGATCGTTGTACAGACTTTCACCCATGACAGAATCTTTAGTCAGCGTGACATTCAGACGATCATAGGTTTGCTGATTTTGGGCCATCGTGATATCCACTAGCTTGCGCCACATGGTACGGCAATATTCATCACCGCCTTGCAGTTTTACTACATAGCCACGGGCGCGGAGGGCAAACTCTTCATCTTCATCGTAATGCTTTTTGGCTTCGCGATAGAAAGCTTCCAGATCGGACAATGCCATATCGCTGGCATTTTCGTTTTGCACTTTTTCCAGATAGGCAATCAGCATACCGAACTGGGTTCCCCAGTCACCCACATGGTTAGCGCGGATAACCTTATGACCGAGGAATTCAAGTGTACGAGCAGCAGCATCACCAATAATCGTGGAGCGCAAATGACCAACGTGCATCTGTTTCGCGACATTGGGGGCGGAATAATCGACAACAATAGTTTGTGGTTTGGCCGGAGTAACGCCCAGCTTTTCATCTTTCAGTGCAGTTTCGATATTTGCTGCAATCCACGCTTTATCAAGGAAAATGTTGATAAAGCCGGGGCCAGCGATTTCAACTTTACTGGCGATACCTTGCAGATCTAGCAGGTTAACGATTTTTTCTGCCAGTTGTCGGGGAGGCATACCCACTTTTTTCGCGGCGGCCATAACACCATTGGCCTGATAATCGCCAAATTGCGCTTTCGCGGATTGGCGGATGTGAGCTTCGCTGTCGGCTGGAGCACCTGCTGCAATCAATGCTTGGCTGACTTTTTCTGAAAGAATCGCCTGAATATTCACCTGGTTACCTTAAATGACGAACAAGAAATAGGTATATTGTAGCAAACAATATCCTTTGCAAAATGGTTCATAAGAAAAAACGGCGGGTTTTATACCATATTCGACACATGACATACCACTTTACTGTTGCTTTGTGCCAAGTTGCGAGGATAAAAAACGCGTTTTCTCGAAAAATCATGATCGTGACTATACCCTATGGATTTTAAGATGCATCGCGACGGCAAGGGAGTGAATCCCCGGGAGCATAGATAACTATGTGACCGGGGTGAGCGAGTGTAGCCAACAAAGAGGCAACTTGAAAGATAACGGGTATATAATGCCGTAATGAATATACGGCATCAGGGAGGGGAGCCGTTATGGGAGTATGGCAAACGAACGAACAGGAAAACCAGAGGCTTTGTTAGGTTTGGCCACGATATTAAAAATGACTGCACCACGTACAGGTACTTGGTCCAAATTAGCTAAAAGTTCTATCTGATAAGTATTTTGTTTTAATACATAATTTTCGCCTAACAATGAATTATTCTTTCTAAAATCTTTAGCGGAGTCGGTATCAAATGTTTCATGCCCAATGGATTTAACATGACGTTCTTCAAATAAGAACTTGAGGGCATCTATTCCCCATCCAGGTATTTGGTTATTGCCAGAATCATCTTTATTATCCATTTTCTCCTGAGATGGCCAGCGTTTACTCCAGTCAGTTCTGAGCGCAACGAAAGTACCCGCCTCAATAATTCCATATTGTTCTTCAAATTTAAGAATATCTTCTTTAGAAAGTGAAAAATTAGGGTCCTGTTTTGCTCTTTCTGATTGATCAAGCACGATTAAAGGTAAAACCAGTTCTTTTAATTCCAGTTCATCCACGGAACGGCTATTAGGAACAAAATGGCAGGGAGCATCAAGGTGAGTCCCATATTGGCCGGGAAAAGAAAATTGCTGAACAAAAAAGCCATCTTTATAATCAAACAGTGTTTTAAACTCGGCTGAATCCAACATAAAAAAGTGTGGAGAATCTTTATCGAAGCTATGTGTCAAATCGACCCATTTTTTCGACTTCAACAAAGTGAGTGCTTGTAAAATGCTATTTGACATAAAAAACCTCATTTTTGATAATTTATTGATGTTATTTTTACCACTATTGCATGATTAATGCTGTAAGATTTGTTGCCGTAAATAGTGATGTTCCTCATGTTTTATTCACTTTTATTGTTCCAATAATGAACATACGACATAAAGGCATAATAGATTTAAAGGCGAAGGCGGGACTCGTCATTTCTGCCTGCTAAGGCTTATGTTAGACTCGTCAGGTACGAGCACAATAATAAAAAAATATATATTATACGTTTTTTTGACATTATTCTTAATGTAATTTATTTTTATCTTGTTGTTATTTAATGTTTTTTATTTTCAGTGAATTTCGTTGATTAAAATTGAAAATCTTTTGCAAATTATTTGTTGAAATTTTTAATAAAAAAGAAATTAATATCGTTTATGATTTAATTAATCCTAAAAAGCTCATCAGCATTGACCTAAAAAGGAACTATTATGCTTTGGAAGAATACTTCTAACCAATTTGGTCATTTATCCGTCCTTTTACACTGGCTGGTTGCATTGGTTGTGTATGGCATGTTTGCGCTAGGACTGTGGATGGTGACGTTGGGGTATTACGATACGTGGTATCACAAGGCACCTGAAATTCATAAAAGCATCGGCATGTTGCTGCTGATAACGATGGTTGTGCGGGTTATTTGGCGTTTTGTTTCTCCACCACCCAAGCCATTAGCCAGTTATAGCCGCCTGATCAGAGTCAGCGCTGTTTTAATGCATATTCTGTTGTATATTTTACTGTTTGGCATTTTTATTAGTGGTTATTTAATTTCGACTGCTGATGGACAGCCGATTTCTGTCTTTGATTGGTTTACTGTGCCAGCCACATTAATGGGGCAGGGCGAACAGGCAGATATTGCCGGAATGATTCATCTTTACCTTGCTTGGGCGGTGGTAATTTTATCACTATTACATGCTGTTGCGGCATTAAAACACCATTTTATTGACCGTGATGCAACCTTAAAACGGATGCTAGGTTTCCGTCCTGAATAATACAAAAGACGATTATGGAGAAGAATATGTTTAAGAAGACATTACTTGGCTTGACAGCAGGCGCACTGTTAATGAGTGCAGGTTCAGCATTAGCAGCCAATTATAAATTTGATATACAAGGCCAGCATGCCTTTATTCAATTCCGTATTCAGCATTTGGGGTATAGCTGGTTATATGGGACATTTAAAGATTTTGATGGTTCTTTCACATTTGATGAGAAAAACCCGGCTGCGGATAAAATTGATGTGACAATCAAAACGGCTAGCTTGGATACTAACCACGCTGAACGTGATAAACACTTGCGCGGTAAGGATTTCTTTAATACAGATAAATACCCTGAAGCAAAATTCACTTCAACAGCAGTGAAAAAAGAAGGGGATAAATATGTTGTTACAGGTGATCTGACTTTAAATGGTGTGACAAAGCCGGTAACACTGAATGCAGAACTATTGGGTGAAGGTAAAGATCCGTGGGGCGGCTACCGTGCAGGTTTTGATGCTTACGGCAAAATCAAATTGAAAGATTTTAATTTCCAAAAAGATTTGGGACCTAAATCACAAGAAGCGGAATTATTGATTTCTCTCGAAGGCGTTCGGGAAAAGTAATACGCTGATTACTTAACTCAGTGGTGTAATTTATTAAGGGCTGCGCATTGCGTGGCCTGTTTTATTGATAGGCAAAACCTTCTTTTCAGTTGATGTCACAGATGGTACTGTTGTTATATACAGTTTTGGTAATTGATTGATTATGCGTGGTTTTTGGGTGGATAAGATCTTATTGCAGCTACATTAACCGAATAAAATATCAATATTGTGTTTTGTTTGGTGAATTACATGATGTTATCAGATTGCTACAAGTATCACTTGCAAGTAAACTTAGTATAGAAACCGAGTGTTTATTGGTCGTTATAATTAAATTATACCCAATGGATTTCAAGATGCATCGCGACGGCAAGGGAGCGAATCCCTGGGAGCATAGATAACTATGTGACCGGGGTGAGTGAGTGCAGCCAACAAAGAGGCAACTTGAAAGATGACGGGTATATGTATTAATAATACGGAGAGTAAGGAGAGGGGGTTATGTCATCATTTACAAAACTTATAGATAAGGCATATGTTTCTCCTGATAAAATTATTAGAGGAACTGCCAAACTGATAAAGCCTGAAAGCGCCGCTACTGAAGACTGCTCTCAGAGGTTGCTGATCAGAAATGACGGCACTGTTATGATTAACAGAAAGAATAGTGATGTGATAGCGGCTTTTGAACATAATATAAAAGCGTTATCAAAGAGAAAATAACTATTATGTGGCCTGTTTTTATTACCTTTGTTTTGATCTGTGGCTATAAATATATTGATAGCGACATACCATCAAAAATTGAGTTACAAAAAGCGCAAGGGTGGAATGCTTACTTTCAAGTGGCTTTAAAAGGCGGTGAGTTTTTGATCGCTGGTTTTGTCATGGCTGTATTTATTGATGTTCTGTTGTATTTAGCAATGTATATTATGAATGTACCTGCATATTTGGGCGCAAAATACACTCAGTTTACATTTGCTACAGACTTGAATGGGCTCAGATATGCCACCGCAAGCTTTTTCTCATGGATTGTAGTTATATCTACGGTTCTTATGAGTATAAGCCAAGCTTCAATCGCTAAAAACAGATCAGAAAACTATGCATACCGGATTAAAGCCATTAGGAATAATGCGAAAAAAGATTCTGTAAATGAATTATTACTAGAATCCTTGGAGTGCGGTCTTCTCGTTATGGTTACTCTCAAATCTCGAAAGGTGTATGTTGGAATGGTTGATGAGGCGAAGTTTTACAATTTCCATACCCATTCAGATGCAATGGTATCAATTATACCATTTATAAGTGGATACCGTGATAAAGATAGCTTATCTTTTACCGTCGAGCATAATTATACGGATATTTATAGTAGAAAAGATATAACATTAAACTCTGAACCATTATCAGTATATCAATTCCGACATATATTACCGATAGACCAAATAGAATCTTTTTCTTTATTTGATGTAGATACTTATATATCGTTTGAAGAAAAACATAGTAAGCATCCATTTGTAGAAAACAATCATAATAATGATGAGGCTGCTGTTTAATGCGGTTTTTTTATCTGCCAAGTGAAATAATGTAATTTTTCACTTGGCATTTATATTAATGAGAATGTTTATTACTTTATTGGTAATACATATTCACGCGGTTTTTATATTACTTCCTTTAGAGGGGAATACCGAGATTCTATTATGACCTCGACTTGAAATTCACCTGAGTTATCGCCAAAAGTGCTCGGTACGTCATTGAATAAAAGTATTAATTCACCATCTACAGGAACTGTTTTATGAAGTACTCCGTTGCCAATTGCAAACTTCTTGTTGGCGATCTTAGCGACGAGAGTGGCTATTGGTGAGGGCTGTGGATTAATAGGTAAAGGGCCATCAGGTGATGAAAATTCCACATTACTACGGCCATATTGCACCCATCCATGCGCAACAACCGAGATTGTATCTCCTTGTTTGAGAATAAGTCCTGTGGGTTTACCGTTTGCAGCATTAGCTGGAACACTTCCTGACCAATTATACATAGTGTTACCTCTGAAATTATGTTTTATAGAAATAGTTTTGTCAAAGATTTTTACATATTTGACTGAAAGAAAATTTATATTTTTATGACGAAATGAGCAATGAAAAACATCATATATTGTGACCTGCGTTAATAACAATAATAATTTTTATAGCGATGATTGATTTAATATTATAATTATTTTTTTTACTTTTGTTTTTCTATATAATCTTAATTTCATTTTGAAAATAAATTTATGGTTATTTTCGATTTAAATGATTATAACGAATAGTTGGAATAAAAGAGAATAATTCCTATTTTTAATTTCCTGATCTAATTATGCCGGAAAACCAGAATTGCTCTTAATTCCTATTATGTGCGGAAATTGTGTAAAATGGTTACATTAAGTTATTGATAGATAATGTTTCTTGCATGGAGCAGTTCAAAGTAGACGTTTCACACATCAGATTGTTGTTGATTTATACCCAATGGATTTCAAGATGGATCGCGACGGCAAGGGAGCGAATCCCCGGGAGCATAGATAACGATGTGACCGGGGTGAGTGAGTGCAGCCAACAAAGAGGCAACTTGAAAGATAACGGGTATATAATATAAGGTATACAGGACGATCTGAGTAAAATAGGGTAATGAGAATTCATGGAGGTTATTGTAAGAGTCGTTGTGTTGGTGCCATCCAATTTCAATTATTACAAATTGAGAGTATCATTCGAGGTTTGAAATGGCGGCAAATTTTTAAAATTCTTAGGCTGTTTGAGGCTAAGGAAAGTGACCAATCTATTGCATCTTAACTGGGATAATATGACACATTTTTCTTCTATTGTTGAATTACAGGATTTAGTGGCTGATCTAGCAATATTTGAGCAAAAATTGGCATGGTTCAAACAGCGGCTTAATTTGAATGTTGAGCCATATCAAGCTGATCATATCTCCTTACGTTGCCACGATATATCTGTAGCGGAGCGCTGGCGTAAAGGTTTTTTGCAATGTGGCGGTTTGATGTCAGAAAGTCTCATTAATGGGCGTCCAATCTGCTTGTTTGATTTAGAACACCCAATCGCGGTGCTTAATTGGCAAATTGATTGTGTTGAATTGCCCTATCCTGGCAAGAAAACCTACTTGCATCAGGGATGGGAACATGTGGAGCTGGTGCTGCCCGTGGCGCCTGAAATGTTGTCAACAGCAGCAAAAGCATTATTACCGCAACCTTTGCCGGCAGGTTTTTCTGTCAAAGAGAGTCAGCCGAAAGGGGAACAAGAGCGGTTGCCTAATCCTACCTTAGCTATCACTGATAGTGAGATCACCGTCAAGTTTCACCCATTTACACTGCGTGAAATTGTTAAAAGTGAATGCCTAGCTACATGAGTTAAAGTGATATCGTTATGTGAGGCTAGCAAGAAATTCTAGTGCCTGCGGGTGGCGATCCACCATTTTAATCAGTAACACAGCTTGTTTATTCGGTTTAGCTCGTCCCTGCTCCCAGTTCTGATATGTCGTCTCACCAGTATGCAGGTACTGGGCAAAAACAGCCTGAGAAATATTCAGTTTACGCCGGATGGATTTCAACTCATCCGGATTGATGGAGGTATCATTTTTTAACCTCCTTTTATGAGTTTTTAATGTGAGTTTGCCTTTATTAGCCTCTTCCCAAGCTTTCATTCCTTCATTGAGTTCTGCAAATAGATCACGGTTCATTTATGCCCCTTTTTTTCTCATTTCTAACATTTTACGCAAGGATTCGCATTGTTCTTTAGTTAAGTCTGACATTTCATCTTTATCGTAGATAGTGAAAAGCATGAATTGCGATTTAGATACCCACCAATATTAAATCACCCGAATACCGCCCCGTTTTCCCTTTTTCCTTCGGGAATCGGTAAAACGCACTTTACGTAACCCGCCAGTATGTTGGATTACGTCCCCCACTGCTGGATTTTCCAGCAACATATTTTGGAAGGTTCGAAACTCCTCATCGCTCAGGTAGTTATGACGATAACGTTCAAAAGGTGGTAGTTCAATAAAAACAGCTTCCATCACTTATCCATCTGTCCCCAACTTGAGTATAATATACACCCAAGTTGGGGATAGTTAAACTGAGTCAGCTTAAAAGGGAAAAAAGTAGTTGCCTAACCCGACCTTGGCTATCACTGATAGTGAGATCACCGTCAAGTTTCACCCATTTACATTGCGTGAAATTGTTAAAAATGAGCACCAGTCAGCAAAATTAACTTTTTCGTCCTTATGATCCAGATAAAAGTTCTGACCTTGTGATTTCCTACAAAGCATCGGCAATAATTAGATGTCATAGTTAGTGAATTGAATTACTGAATCGCTTAGATTCATTGATTGCTCGTTAATAACTGGGTGTCCAAGGAACTTCTGATGACAAAGTTAGAAATTTGTTGTTTTAGCGTAGGTTGCGCATTAATCGCACAACAGGCGGGTGCTGACCGGATAGAGCTCTGTGCCAGTCCGGCAGAAGGGGGATTAACACCGAGTTTTGGTACATTGAAGCAGGCTATTGAGCAATTAACTATTCCTGTATATCCCATTGTACGTCCAAGAGGTGGTGATTTTTGCTACAGTCACTCAGATTTTGAGGTGATGAAAAATGATGTTGCTCAGATCCGTGATATGGGATTTATGGGCGTCGTTTTTGGTCTATTAGATGAAGAAGGGCATATTGATTTGCCCCGTATGCAACAATTGATGGCGCTGTCTGGCGGTATGGCCGTCACTTTTCACCGGGCATTTGATATGTGTTTCAATCCTTATGTGGCTCTGGATCAACTCACTCAACTTGGTGTTAAACGAATTTTGACTTCCGGCCAGCAACAGAATGCTGAATTGGGATTACCTTTATTGAAAGAGCTGCATCAAGCTAGTCAGGGGCCAATTATTATGGCAGGAGCGGGTGTTCGTATGAGTAATATTCATAAATTTATCGATATCGGGTTAACGGAAGTTCACAGTTCGGCAAGCCGGATTATGCCTTCTACCATGACCTACCGCAAAGCAGGGGTGACGATGAGCGCGGACAATGAGGTGGATGAGTTTTCACATTATTGTGTTGATGGTGGTGTAGTAGAAGTAATGAAAGGGATGTTGAGTCTGACTTTATTTGAATAAAATCTATACCCGTCATCTTTCAAGTTGCCTCTTTGTTGGCTGCACTCACTCACCCCGGTCACATCGTTATCTATGCTCCCGGGGATTCGCTCCCTTGCCGTCGCGATCCATCTTGAAATCCATAGGGTATATTACGAACTGGCCCAACCGGGCCAGTTCGTAATGTCAGGGTTTACGGGCGATCAGTACTGCCCGCAGAGGGGCGGGATAATCCTCAATGGTTTTACTGCTATTCGTAGGATCGAGGAAATCAGATAGTGATTCAGTTTTCATCCAATCTGTACGACGTTGTTCTTCCGTGGTTGTGACTGCCTGATCGACAATTTTCACATCAACAAAACCGCACTTCTCCAGCCAGGTTTTTAGCATTTTTGCCGAAGGGATGAAGTAGACGTTGCGCATTTGAGCATAACGTTCACCTGGGATTAAACAGGTCTGTTCATCTCCTTCAACAACCAGACTTTCCAGTACCAGCTCACCATCGGACACCAATTGGTTTTTCAATTGCCAGAGATGGTCAAGAGGAGAGCGGCGGTGATAGAGGACTCCCATCGAAAAGACCGTATCGAAGGCGGCCAGTGCCGGTAATTGTTCAATACCCAGAGGTAAAAGATGGGCGCGTTGATCATTGCCAAGTAACTTTCTGATGGCTTCAAACTGGCAGAGAAAAAGCTGAGTGGGATCGATACCAACGGCAAGTTCAGCCCCTTCGCCGACCACCCGCCACAGGTGATAGCCACTGCCGCAGCCAACATCAAGAATTGTCCGGCCGGTTAATGGAGAAATATGGGGCAGTACTCGATCCCACTTCCAATCTGAACGCCATTCGGTATCAATATTTACACCATAAAGCGCGAAGGGGCCTTTCCGCCACGGCATGAATAGCCGCAATATATTGGTAAGGCAAATTTTTTCACCTGCGGATAGGGGGGGATCGCGTTCCGCGATCACGCCATTTTTCAGGTCTAATTGGGTCGGTGAAATTTCGGGTAGGTTCTCCAGGGTTTTTACCCATGATTTAAAACTGCCGTGCAGGGCCGCTTTTTGCCATTCTTGCAGTTGAGTAGGAAGGCAATTAAGCCAATGCTGGAGGTTATTTTTTGCAATAAGTTGATAAAAATTACCGAAATCGATCATTTATCGGCTCCTTTTATCGCCAGCAGTGAACCAAAGTTGAAACACTGAAACCAGACTTCAACATGGTTAAAACCGGATTGATGGAGACGGGATTTGTGGGTCTCTACAGAATCAGTCAACATTACATTTTCAAGCATGCTGCGTTTCTGGCTGATTTCCAGTTCGCTATATCCGTTGGCACGCTTAAAATCGTGGTGCATGTTAAACAGCAACTCACCAATCTGTTGATCTTCAAAGCTGAATTTCTCTGATAAAACTAAAACACCACCGGGACGTAATCCTTGGTAAATCCGGTTTAGTAAACCTTGTCGATCTTGCGGATTGAGGAATTGTAAGGTGAAATTCAGTACGACCATCGAAGCATTTTGAATATCGATATCAAGAATATCGGCCTCAATGACTTCAACCGGTGTTTGCGCCCGGAAAGCATCAATATGGCGCCGACAGCGTTCCACCATTGCCGGGGAATTATCAACGGCGATAATTTTGCAGTTTTCAGCGACAATATTGCGGCGCATTGCCAGGGTTGATGCACCTAGAGAACAACCCAGATCATAAATTTGACTGTTTGATGTCACGAAACGGCCGGCCAGCATACCAATCATGGAAACAATATTTGAATAACCTGGCACGGAGCGTTGGATCATATCAGGGAAAACTTCGGCTACCCGTTCATCGAAACGCCAGTCTCCCAGATTGGCAATGGGCGTGGCGAACAGGCTATCCCTTTGATGGTAAGGATCTTGATTTGACATAACAGCATTAATTATAAGAAAAAATAGAAGGTGGCATTCTAACAGATGTAAAGCTTGACCTTGAACCAATTTTCTTTGTGTTTAAAAGTAGTGAATAATGGAAGTATTTGAGGAATTTGGGTGTTACACAAAAATCATATCATGGCGCGATCAATCCTTGATTTCATTAGTCAATCAGCGTTAGGGGAGCTTTGGGTTTTATATAAAGAAGTAAAGATGCATTGAAAAGCACTTTTAAATGACCTATTGTTTGCTTACGTAAAAGAGTGAGGTGGCGTATGGCATATCAAATCTTAACAAACTTAGCGGCAAGTATTACCGATTTGAAACGTAATCCAATGGGGACATATTTGCAGGGGGAAGGTGAGGCGGTTGCAATCCTGAATCGGAATGAACCTGCGTTTTATTGTGTGCCTCCTGAATTATTCTCCTACTATCAGGAGCTAGCAGAGGATGCCGCACTAAACAAAATTGCAGATGAACGTTTAGAAAATGCTGAATTTGTTAGTGTGAACCTAGATGATCTATAGTCTGCAATTTGAAAAGCGGGCCTTAAAAGAGTGGAAGAGGTTAGGTCATCCAATTAAGGAGCAGTTAAAGAAAAAATTGGCTGAACGCTTAGAAAACCCTCATGTGCCGTCAGCAAGATTAAGTGGGCGAGCGAACCGATACAAAATTAAATTGAGGTCTTCTGGCTACCGCTTAGTTTATGAAGTGAATGACAATAAGATTATCTTGCTGGTAATTGCTATTGGTAAACGGGCCGGAGATGTGGTTTATACTCTCGCCAATGAGAGGTAAAAAAACCAACACTTGCTCGCTTTGCATATCAACGTTGGAAAGTCTTCCTTACATGGGAAACAGCTATGGTTAGAATAACAGGCAGCAAGGTTTGCTGCCTGTTATTTTAGTGCCAGTGTTATTCGTTAGTAGAAAGAAAATATCTGTTCCCAAGGCAGGTAGTAAATATTCGTCATCACCATTAATACGATTGAAAGATAGGTTGCTACCATGCCTGAACGCCGCCGGTGGAACTCACGGTGGTACAGGCCATAATAATGCAAGACTCTGCCAGTGAGCAGAATCAAACCACAGACATGTATCATCCAGACATTTGAGCCGTTCATCTCCATCATGACCAGCAATAACATAGAGATGGGGATATATTCCACCGCATTGCCGTGGATGCGGATCGCTGTTTGTAGTTCGTAAAAACCGCCATCTCCATATGAGACACGATATTGTGTTCTTAACTTAACCACATCAAAAGACAGCTTAATCAATAATAGTGCGCCCAACACAACATAAAGCGAGCTAACCATTTTTAACTCCATTGCCTAACCGAAATTGGCCAATTAAGTTATGATAAACCCCAAAAATAAAACTGTCGCTATAAATAGATGGGAATTGAAAATAAATTGCCTGATTATCAGACATCGAGCAATGGTATAGCATTGGGATATTACCTGCCCTTATCTCTGAGCGGAATTTCTATTATAATGGCGACCTTTTTTGACACTTCATGATACTTTTCAAGTTCAAGAACGATGCCAAAATTTCCGCAGCAACAGCACAACAGCCGAGTAAAAGGATATTGTATGCGTACTGATTATTGTGGGCAGTTGAATCTGACCCATGAAGGCCAGAAGGTGACTCTTTGTGGTTGGGTAAACCGCCGCCGTGATCTGGGTGGCTTGATTTTTATTGATATGCGTGATCGTGAAGGGATTGTTCAGGTATTTTTTGACCCGGATCAGCAAGCCGCATTTTCTCAGGCTGCTGAACTGCGTAATGAATTCTGTATTCAAATCACCGGTACTGTACGCGCCCGTCCTGACAGTCAAATCAATAAAGATATGGCTACCGGTGAAATAGAGGTTTTCGCGGAAAGTTTGAATATCATCAACCGCTCCGAACCTTTGCCTTTGGATAGCAACCAGACGAACAGTGAAGAGCAACGTCTGAAATATCGCTATATTGATCTGCGCCGGCCTGAAATGGCAAATCGCCTAAAGTCACGCGCTAAAATCACCAGTTTTGTTCGTCGTTTCATGGATAATCAGGGTTTCCTGGATATTGAAACGCCAATGCTGACGAAAGCAACACCCGAAGGCGCGCGTGATTATTTGGTGCCGAGCCGTGTTCATAAAGGCAAATTTTATGCCCTGCCTCAATCTCCGCAGTTATTTAAGCAATTGCTGATGATGTCCGGTTTTGATCGTTATTATCAAATTGTTAAATGCTTCCGTGATGAAGATTTGCGTGCGGACCGCCAGCCAGAATTCACTCAGATCGACGTGGAAACTTCCTTTATGACGGCAGAGCAGGTCAGAGAAATGATGGAAAAAATGATCCGCGAATTGTGGCTGGAAATTAAAGGTGTTGATCTCGGACATTTCCCGGTGATGACGTTTGCTGAAGCCATGCGCCGTTTCGGTTCTGATAAACCTGATCTGCGTAACCCACTGGAGCTGGTGGATGTTGCTGATCTGGTTAAAGATGTGGAATTCAGTGTTTTTGCTGAACCGGCGAATGATAGTAAAGGCCGCGTAGCCGTAATTCGAGTACCAGGTGGTGCTGAATTGAGCCGTAAGCAGATTGATGAATATGGCAAATTCGTTGGGATTTATGGCGCAAAAGGGCTGGCGTGGATAAAAGTCAATGCGCGTGCCGAGGGTCTGGAAGGGGTTCAAAGTCCGATAGCCAAATTCCTGAATGCCGAGGTGATTGAAGGTCTGCTTTTCCGTACCGGTGCACAGGATGGCGATATTTTGTTCTTCGGTGCTGGTAGTATAAAAGTGGTCACTGATGCCTTGGGAGCGTTGCGTCTGAAATTAGGTCGCGATTTGAACCTGACAACATTGGATAGCTGGCGGCCACTGTGGGTGATTGATTTCCCTATGTTCGAAGATGATGGGGAAGGTGGTTTGACCGCCATGCACCATCCGTTTACTTCACCGTGTAATATGTCAGCGGCGGAGTTGGAGCAAGATCCGGTTTCGGCCATTGCCAATGCTTACGATATGGTGATTAACGGCTACGAAGTGGGTGGTGGCTCAGTGCGTATTCACCGTAATGACATGCAACAGGCGGTGTTCCGTATTCTGGGTATTAATGAGCAGGAACAGCAAGAGAAATTTGGTTTCTTGTTGGATGCACTGAAATTTGGTACGCCACCCCATGCAGGTTTGGCATTTGGTCTTGACCGTCTGGTGATGTTGCTGACAGGAACGGATAACATCCGTGATGTTATCGCATTCCCTAAAACCACTGCTGCCGCTTGTTTGATGACGGAAGCGCCAAGTTATACCAATCCGGCGGCCCTTGAAGAGTTATCAATCTCTGTTGTTGCTAGAAAAGAGAGTGAATAATGGCTTATAAGCGCCCTGAGTCTGTGCTGGTGGTTATTTATGCGTTTTCCAGCCGGCGGGTGCTAATGTTGCAGCGGCGGGACGATCCTGATTTTTGGCAGTCTGTAACTGGCAGCCTTGATGGAGATGAAACGCCGTGGGAGACAGCATTGCGCGAAGTGCAAGAAGAAGTTGGTATTGATATCATCGGTGAAAATTTCGAACTGATAGATTGCCGACGCTCTCTTTATTATGAGATTTTTACCCACTTGCGCCATCGTTATGCTCCAGGCGTCACCCGTAATAAAGAGTACTGGTTCTGTCTGGCACTGCCGGAAGAGCGAGAATGCTTGTTGACTGAACATCAGGCTTATCAGTGGCTGGATGCGGATAAAGCAGCAAAGCTCACTAAGTCGTGGAGCAATCGGCAGGCGATTGAAGAGTTTGTTATTGAATAAGTTTATTAGACGTTTTATCGGAGAACCTTATGGCAGGTCATAGTAAATGGGCCAACACCAAGCACCGCAAAGCTGCACAGGATGCGAAACGCGGTAAGATTTTCACTAAAATTATCCGGGAGCTAGTAACGGCGGCCCGTCTGGGTGGTGGAGATCTGGCATCTAACCCACGTCTGCGTGCTGCAATTGATAAAGCATTGTCCAACAACATGACCCGCGATACCCTGAACCGTGCTATCGCCCGTGGTGTTGGCAACGATGACGCGGATAACATGGAAACCATCATTTATGAAGGTTATGGTCCGGGGGGAACGGCAGTGATGGTTGAATGCTTGAGTGATAACCGTAATCGTACTGTTTCTGACGTTCGTCATGCTTTCACTAAAACCGGTGGTAATTTAGGCACTGATGGCTCGGTTGCTTATTTATTCACCAAAAAAGGGGTGGTTTCTTACGCGCCAGGACTGGATGAAGACGCGGTTATGGAAGCGGCGTTGGAAGCCGGTGCTGATGATGTAGAAACCTATGATGATGGCGCGATTGATGTTTACACCACACCGGAAACGTTTGGTGACGTGAAAGATGCGTTGGATGCCGCCGGTTTTGTAGCGGAATCAGCAGAAGTTTCGATGATCCCTTCCACTAAAGCGGAATTAGATGCGGAAACTGCACCTAAATTATTGCGCTTGATTGATATGTTGGAAGATTCAGACGACGTACAAGAGGTTTACCATAACGGTGAAATCTCTGATGAAGTTGCCGCTTTGCTGTAATTTCAATCAGGTTGTACAGCGTAGAGAAAGTGCACTGGGGGCTCAGGGCACTTTCTCTAACGTTTTTATCCCCCTTATTAAAGATGATCGTAAAGGCGAATAAACAGATATGGCGATTATCTTAGGTATCGACCCAGGTTCCCGCGTCACCGGTTATGGTGTGATCCACCAGCAGGGGCGCCATTTGATCTACCTTGGCAGTGGCTGTATCCGGACAAAAGTTGATGATCTGCCTAACCGGTTACAGCGCATTTATGCCGGTATCCTTGAAATTATTACGCAATTCCAACCGGATGCCTTTGCTATTGAGCAGGTATTTATGGCGAAAAACCCGGATTCAGCGT
The DNA here is from genome assembly GCF_003545805.1 of Photorhabdus sp. CRCIA-P01. Lineage (GTDB taxonomy): Bacteria > Pseudomonadota > Gammaproteobacteria > Enterobacterales > Enterobacteriaceae > Photorhabdus > Photorhabdus antumapuensis. The sequence goes on from NZ_NMQR01000003.1 coordinate 18,602, forward strand.
TGAAATTAGGGCAAGCGCGGGGTGTGGCTATTCTTGCCGCTGTTAATCAATCTGTACCGGTTTTTGAATATGCCGCCCGGCAGGTTAAACAGACAGTTGTCGGTACCGGAGCGGCTGAAAAAAGTCAGGTTCAGCATATGGTGCGTTCTATGCTGAAATTGTCTGCTAATCCGCAATCCGATGCGGCGGATGCATTGGCTATTGCGATAACCCATTGTCACTTTAATCAGAATCTTTTGCGGGTTGGTGATCCCAGATTGATCTTGGCACGTGGACGTTTAAGATAACGGCTGGATATGCATCCAGCTTTTTTTATGTTATAACCATAAGTAGAACAATCAGTTTTATTTTTTAGGGGGTAAACGAGTGATAGGGCGTCTCAGAGGAACTGTGCTGGAAAAACAACCACCCTTGGTTTTACTGGAAACGAATGGCGTGGGTTATGAAGTCCATATGCCAATGACCTGTTTTTATGAATTGCCTGATACCGGACAGGAAGCTGTTCTGTTTACTCACTTTGTTGTGCGTGAAGATGCGCAATTACTTTATGGTTTTAATGATAAGCAGGAGCGGGCGCTATTCCGTGAATTAATTAAAGTGAATGGTGTAGGACCTAAATTGGCGTTGGCTATTCTTTCGGGCATGTCTGCGCTGCAATTTGTTTCTGCTATTGAACAAGAAGCGATCACTTCTCTGGTTAAACTGCCGGGTGTAGGTAAGAAAACCGCTGAACGGTTGGTGGTTGAAATGAAAGATCGCTTTAAAGGGCTTAATGGCGATCTCTTCAATCAGAGCAGTGATATTAATTTGCCGGCAACGGCCAAACAGACCACTTCTGACGCTGATAGCGAGGCAGAAGCCGCTGCGGCATTAGTCTCTCTGGGTTACAAGCCACAAGAAGCCAGCCGCATGGTAAATAAAGTTGCTAAACCGGGTGCTGATTGTGAAACACTTATCCGCGAAGCACTTCGCGCCGTTCTCTAAGTTACAGGGGTAAGCGATGATTGAAGCTGACCGTCTGGTTTCCGCGGAAGTTTTGCAAGACGATGAAGTGATTGACCGCGCAATCAGACCTAAATTGTTGTCTGAATATGTTGGGCAACCGCAAGTCTGTGAGCAGATGGAGATTTTTATTCAGGCTGCCAGACAGCGTGGTGATGCCCTTGACCACCTGCTGATTTTTGGTCCGCCGGGATTGGGGAAAACAACGCTGGCGAATATTGTTGCCAATGAGATGGGTGTTAATCTCCGCACAACTTCTGGTCCGGTGTTGGAAAAGGCGGGCGATCTGGCGGCAATGCTGACTAATCTTGAACCGCATGATGTGCTGTTTATCGATGAAATTCACCGCTTGTCGCCGGTAGTGGAAGAAATTCTCTATCCGGCAATGGAAGATTACCAACTGGATATTATGATTGGCGAGGGGCCGGCAGCCCGTTCGATCAAAATTGATTTGCCGCCTTTTACCCTGATTGGTGCTACCACGCGTGCAGGCTCCCTGACTTCTCCACTGCGTGATCGGTTCGGTATTGTGCAGCGCCTTGAATTTTACAACGTGGATGATTTGCAAAGTATTGTCTCCCGCAGTGCCCGTTATATGGGGGTGGATATTACTGATGATGGAGCCCGGCAGATTGCCATGCGTTCTCGTGGAACGCCACGGATTACAAACCGTTTACTGCGCCGGGTACGTGATTTTGCTCAAGTAAAAGGGAATGGCGCGATTGATGGCGATATTGCCGCCAGGGCGCTGGATATGTTGAGTGTGGATGCTGCTGGTTTTGATTATCTGGATCGTAAATTACTGGTTGCTATCATTGATAAATTTATGGGTGGGCCGGTTGGAGTAGATAACCTTGCCGCTGCTATTGGTGAAGAGCGAGAAACGATTGAGGATGTGCTGGAACCCTTTTTGATTCAGCAGGGTTTTATCCAACGTACTTCCCGTGGACGAATTGCCACCGAACATGCTTATCGCCATTTTGGTATGGTCAGACATCAGGAATGACCTGTTTAATTACCTGAAAAATCGGGATGGGTACTCTTACAAGGGAAACCTATCACAAGGGAAACCTATCCCGTTCTTCTGATGACTGAGTTGTACCCACTCAGTGGATCAATTTTTTGCTTTACTGATCAGGCTGATAATAAACATCACCGCAGCACATAGCACGACAGAGGGCCCCGCTGGTGTGTCGTAAACGGCGGAGAAAGCTAATCCACCGGTGACGGCAAGCATACCAATCGCAATAGCAATAGTGGCCATTTGCTCCGGTGTACGGGCAAAACGGCGAGCAGTGGCTGCCGGGATAATGAGCAGGGAAGTGATAATCAGCGCACCGACAAATTTCATTGCCAAGCCGATTGTCAACGCTGTTACCAGCATTAACAGTACTCTTAACCGCTGTATTTTAATTCCATCCACAAAAGCCATTTCTTGACTGACGGTGATAGAGAGCAGGGCGTTCCATTGCCAAAAGAGTAGTGTAGTGACAATGGTGACACCGATGGCAATCAACCAAATATCTTCATAGGTGACTGATAACAAATCACCAAACAGATAAGCCATCAAATCAACTCGCACATTAGACATTAAACTGACAACCACCAGCCCTAGTGATAGTGCGCTGTGAGCCATGATTCCCAGTAAAGTATCGATTGCCAGTTGAGGACGTTTCTCCAGCCAAACCAAAATAATTGCCAGTATTAAAGTGACGGCGATAATTGTGTAAAAAGGGCTAATATTTAGCAATAATCCGAAAGCAATGCCCAGTAATGAGGCATGAGCCAGAGTATCACCAAAATAGGACATTCTGCGCCAGACAACAAATGAACCTAATGGCCCGGCAGCAATAGATAATAATACGCCGGCCAACCAACCGGGGAATAATAATTCGATCATGAGTGGTATTCCCTGTTATTTTCCAAGATAATCTTCCCTTTCAGATCATGATGGTGATTGTGTTGATGGTGATATATTGCCAATTGTTCAGCACCGTGATGACCAAACATAGCGATAAATTCAGGGTGAGTTGAAACAACTTCAGGTGTGCCGGAACAGCAAATATGTTGATTAAGGCATAAAACTTCGTCTGTTTTCGCCATGACCAGATGCAAATCATGGGAAACCATCAGTACAGCGCAATGCAATTCGGTCCTGATTTGATTGATTAAATCATAAAGTGCTAATTGACCATTAACATCGACCCCTTGCGTTGGTTCATCAAGGACTAATAATTGAGGCTGATTTAATAGTGCTCTGGCTAATAAAACCCGTTGGTTTTCCCCGCCGGATAATTTTTGCATGGGTTGCTGCAATAGATGAGCCGCATTCACTCGCTCTAGTGCTGGCAATATATCGGCGGATTTTACGCCGGGTTTTAGCATCATAAAGCGTTTGACGGTTAATGGCAGAGTGGGATCAAGATGCAACTTCTGTGGAACATAGCCGATTCTCAATCCATCGGTATGCTTAATTGTGCCGGATGATGGCTCGACAAGCCCCAAAACAACACGGACTAAAGTTGATTTACCGGCACCATTGGGACCGAGTAAAGTCAGAATATTCCCTCGTTGTAAACTAAGTGAGATATTGTTTAATATCTGACGATTGTCAAAGGTAACAGCCACGTTTTTTAAAGTGATGAGTGTTGACATGCTAAATATATCTTGCGTGAACATTGAGATGTTATAATATAACAATTCTTGTTTCTGTCCACGAGATATTTACATTATGTTACACAAATCATATAAACTAGCGCACAAGTTTCTCTGTAAGGCTGCGATTGCGGCTGTTTTCATGTCAGGAACGATACAATCGGCTAATGCCGATGTTGTGACATCAATTCGTCCGTTGGGTTTTATCGCGGCGGCAATAACTGATGGTGTAACTGATACGCAGGTACTGTTACCTGATGGGGCATCCCCGCATGATTATGCGTTGAAACCGTCTGATCTTAAGAGAATTAACCAGGCAGATTTAGTTGTGTGGGTTGGACCTGAGATGGAAATCTTTTTGTCTAAACCGTTAGCCAAAGTTCCACAAAACAAACAGCTAGTTTTAGCACAATTGCCAACGATTAAACCATTATTGCTGAAAAATGATGAAGATTTACCCGAATCGGATCAGCATAAACATGAAGAAGGTCATGAACATCATTCTCATGGTGAATATAATATGCACATTTGGTTATCACCAGAAATAGCAAAACAGGTTGCCCAGGGGATTTATGACCAATTACAAGCGCGTTATCCGCAGAAAAAAGCAGCGCTGGACGTAAACCTACGTAAATTCAATGCTCAGCTTGCGCAAACTGACAAAAATATTGCTAATATTCTTAAGCTGGTGCGTGGTAAGGGGTATTTTGTTTTTCACGATGCTTATGGCTATTTCGAGCAGCATTATGGCCTGGCGCCATTAGGACATTTTACGATCAATCCTGAAATACAACCGGGCGCACAAAAATTACATCATATACGAACACAATTGGTTGAGCAGAAAGCAATTTGTATTTTTGCTGAACCGCAATTCAGGCCGACCGTTATTAATGCTGTGGCGAAGGATACGGGAGTGCGTATGGGCACCTTGGACCCGTTAGGAAGCCGCATCGTATTGGATAAAGACAGCTATATGAAATTTATAACTCAGTTGTCGGAACAGTACACGAGTTGCTTGAATTAAAGTAATAAGGAATTCAATGAGTGCAACAGATAGTTAAAACTATCGTTCTGGTGTATAAGGAGTTACCGCGACCGCATAAAATTATGTTGGGTTCGCTGACTGTAGCAACATTGGTTGTCACTATGTGGCAACCTATTGCTTATCATCATGAACAAGAAGAAACAACCGTCGGCAGCATTGCCATCAATCTCCCCGTAGATAGTGATGAGATTATTGCAGATAGCAGTGAACAGCTACCGGACGAGGGTATTCCTGATGAAGAGACGAACTCAGAGGTCGCGGCTCAAACTCCGCATGAATATATTGTTTCCGACGGTGACACTCTCAGTAATATTCTGACCCAATTTGGTATCGACTCTTCTGATGTAGCGTTACTTGCGAGTCAGCATAAGGCGTTACGGGGGCTGAATATTGGCCAGCCATTGTCATGGACAGTCAATGAAGCGGGTGACTTGCAAACGCTGACTTGGGGTGTTTCCCGCCGTGAAGCTCGCATTTATACCCGTGAAGGCGATCTGTTTAAAGAAATAAAAGAGTTTCAGAAAGGGGAGTGGAAAAACAGCATCGTCGTTGGCGTTGTTGATAGTAACTTTACCAGCAGTGCTTTAAATGCCGGCTTAACCAGCAGTGAAGCACGTGAAGTCACCAAGGCACTGCAATGGCAAATTGATTTGCGTAAATTACATGAAGGTGATCGTTTCTCTGTATTACTGTCCCGTGAAATGTTGGATGGTCACAGTGAACAGAGCCAATTACTTGGTGTTCGCCTAAATAGTGGTGGTAAAGATTATTATGCTATCCGGGCGGAAGATGGGCGTTTTTATGATCGTCAAGGTTCCGGTCTGGAGCGTGGATTTTTGCGTTTTCCAACCACTAAACAATTTCGGGTATCTTCCCAATTTAATCCTCGGCGTGTGAATCCAGTCACCGGTCGGGTTGCGCCACACAAAGGGGTGGATTTTGCTATGCCGGTGGGAACGCCTGTTTTGGCGGTGGGTGATGGTGAAGTGATTGTCTCCAAATATAACGGAGCAGCGGGTAACTTTATTGCCATTCGTCATGGCCGCCAATATACCACGCGTTATATGCACCTGAGAAAGCTGTTGGTGAAACCAGGGCAGAAGGTAAAACGGGGTGATCGTATCGCGTTGTCCGGTAGCACGGGTCGTTCTACGGGTCCACATTTGCATTATGAATTCTGGATCAATCAGCAGGTGGTAAACCCATTAACGGCGAAATTGCCGCGTTCTGGTGGTTTGAGTGGTAAAGAACGCACAGAATTCCTGGCAACGGTAAAAGAGGTAACGCCTCAGCTTCTGTTAGATTGAGTTTAATTGTTCATTAGTAACAGACTTTAAAGCGGATGATTGCTATCATCCGCTGTCGTTTTATTCATGTTCAGAAAAAGGTGCGTTGATATAACCCCTCTGTACATGTGAAATGAACAATAATCTTTTTGTTTTAAAAGAGTTAGCTCATGTATAAAGAAACAGATACAGACAGTAAAGTGGGTTATGTGCCGACATTTCATAAATCCTATCTGCATCCTCGTTATTGGGGGTTATGGCTAGGCGTTGGTGTGTTGGCCGGGCTGGCTTACCTGCCGGTTAAAGTGCGTGATCCTCTGTTGGCCAAAATAGGCTGGCTGGCGGGTAAATTGGCGAAAGGGGCACGCCGAAGAGCAAGAATTAATCTATGTTACTGCATGCCGGAACTAACAGAGCAACAGCGTGAAGCATTGATTGATGAGATGTTTTCTACCGCACCTCAACCTTTTGTTATGTTGGTCGAACTTTGTTTGCGTGGTGCAAAATCAACGTTAAGCCGGACACAGTGGCATGGTGAAGAGATTATTCTTCAACTGAAAGAGCAGGGTAAAAACGTTATTTTCATGGTGCCTCATGGTTGGGCTGTGGATATTCCTGCTATGTTACTGTCTGCGAGGGGACTGAAAGTATCAGGCATGTTCCATCACCAGAGCAACCCCGTTTCAGATTACCTGTGGAATAGAGCGCGCTGTCATTTTGGTGGCCGTTTACATTCTCGTGATGCTGGAATTAAACCGTTTGTTGCTACTGTTCGCCAGGGTTTCTGGGGATATTATCTGCCTGATCAAGATCATGGTGAGGAGCACAGTGAGTTTGTTGATTTTTTCGCAACTTATAAAGCGACATTGCCAGCCATTGGGCGATTGATGAAGGTTTGTCGTGCCGCTATTGTGCCCCTGTTTCCGGTTTATAATTATCGTACCCATCAGCTTGATATTTATATTCGTCCACCAATGGATGATATTGATGGCAAAGATGACGCTTTTATTGCTCGCCGAATGAATGAAGAATTGGAGCAATTAGTACGACCGAACCCTGAACAATATACCTGGATACTTAAATTACTTAAGACTCGGAAAGCGGGTGATATTGGGCCATATGGGAGAGAAGACCTGTGATTTTCGTCGCAAAGATGTATACCCGTTATCTTTCAAGTTGCCTCTTTGTTGGCTGCACTCGTTCACCCCGGTCACATCGTTATCTATGCTCCTGGGGATTCGTTCACTTGCCGCCTCGCTGCAACTCGAAATCTATTTCATTATCACGGTTTGTATTGTCCCCCTAATATTGGGCATATTAGGGGTTTTGTGAAAAAACATATTACTTGTACTTTGATATATTAGTTCAATGGTGATTCTATATTTTTAAATACAATTAGATTGGGTAATAAATTGAATGATTGAAAAATATATCCAATAAATTATTATCTTAATAATATTTTTTCGGAATATTTCATTGTTAAAATATCACACTTATTCAGTGTGAATTGACCGCTATCGATCGTGTCAAATATACCTATTCATTATGCTAATCATTTTATTCAATCCTTGAGATATCATTATTAACCGATCAATTGAGTGAAATAGAGACGGTAAGAATTTATTTTTACCGTCGGTCGTTGTTGGATAAGCGAAACGCGCCAGTCTTCTGATTTACCTGATTGTCGAAAACTTGGCGCTAAAATGTTGTAACGCTTTATTCCACTTCAAGAATACGGCAGGTGTTAGTACTGCCAATTGTTCCCATCTGATCACCCTGCGTAACCAGAACAAGGTCACCGGAAACCAGATAACCTTTGTCACGTAGACGATTAACCGCTTCATTGGCCGCTGTTATACCGTCAGTATGACTGCTGCAATAAACCGGTGTAACGCCACGGTAAAGTGCAGTTTGGTTTAAGGTTTTCTCATGACGAGACATAGAGAATATCGGGAGACCAGAACTGATGCGAGACATGATACGAGTGGTGCGGCCTGATTCGGTCATTGCAATAATGGCCTTAACCCCGTTTAGGTGGTTTGCCGCGTACATGGTAGACATCGCAATAGCTTCTTCAATACTGTCAAAAATTGTGTCTAGCCGATGTTTGGATACGTTGAGTCCGGGCATTTTTTCTGCTCCGAGACAGACTCGCGCCATTGCGGCAACCGTTTCGGCAGGGTATTGGCCTGCTGCGGTTTCAGCGGAAAGCATCACGGCGTCAGTGCCATCAAGTACGGCGTTTGCCACATCCATCACTTCTGCGCGGGTAGGCATTGGGTTGGTGATCATAGACTCCATCATCTGAGTCGCGGTAATAACTACACGATTCAGTTGGCGGGCACGGCGAATTAATTTTTTCTGAACGCCAACCAACTCTGGATCGCCGATTTCTACGCCAAGGTCACCACGAGCAACCATGACGACATCGGAAGCCAGAATGATTTCATCAATGGTTTTATCACTGCTAACGGCTTCTGCGCGTTCAACTTTTGCCACGATCTGTGTTTCACAGCCTGCGTCTCGTGCCAGACGGCGAGCATAGTTAAGATCTTCACCCGTGCGGGGGAAAGAGACTGCTAGATAATCAACGCCGATTCTGGCCGCCGTAATAATATCTTCTTTATCTTTTTCAGTTAGGGCTTCAGCGGATAATCCACCGCCCAATTTGTTGATGCCCTTATTGTTAGATAGCGGGCCCCCTACCGTGACTTCAGTGAATACTTTCATTCCTTGGACTTCTAATACTTTGAGTTGAACACGTCCATCATCCAGCAACAAAATATCACCCGGTACAACATCCGCAGGTAATCCTTTGTAATCGATACCGACTTTCTCTTTATCACCTTCGCCTTTACCAAGATTGGCATCAAGCAGAAATTTATTTCCGATATTCAGGAAAATCTTGCCCTCTTTAAACGTTGATACGCGAATTTTAGGTCCTTGAAGATCGCCAAGAATAGCGACATGGCACCCCAGGCGGGCTGCAATCTCGCGGACTTTGTTGGCTCGCTGGAGATGATCTTCCGCGGTACCGTGGGAAAAGTTGAGGCGGACTACGTTTGCACCCGCAGTAATAATCTTTTCAAGATTATTCTCGCGGTCGGTAGCCGGACCAAGTGTAGTAACAATCTTAGTTCTTCTGAGCCGTCTGGACATGTGTTACTCCGTTGACCTGTGAGTATTGGTATTGGTTATATAAAAATAATCAATAATCTATTAATTATCCTATAAAATGAGTAAAAAAACTCTTCGGCAATCCAACTATCAAGGCTGTTTATAGATTACTTTTGTGACTTGCCTCGTAGCAAAGCCGCAAGCGACTACCGTGGGAGCTTTTTGTGACCCGTATCAACTTATCATGATACTTTTCGCTGTCGTGCCTATTGACCGTTGTCAACTATAGGGGAACGACAGGGGGAACGTTTTACATAATCGTTATGTCCTATCGCTATGCCTTGGCGAATCAGCTAACCCTTATTAACGGATATTTATTGCCGCATTTCTATCCTATCACGATTTGTTCCCGATTTATCAATAATCTAATAGCCCTAGATTTTGATAATGAAAAGTGGTAACGATTAGGTTTACTGGAATCTGGCAATGCTTGATGGTTAGAAGAGACGAAACGTCCAGGATGGGTATGCTGTAAAGTATGTAAATGATAAATTTTTCTTGAGTAGGACGAGTTGGCACTGTCTCTTAAGTCAAATTTATGATTAAGAGACAGTTATTTGCGTGAGGTTTGTCAGCGATCTGGGGGATGCAGGGTTCTTATGCTTTTCGGTGCCATCCCATCAATTTAATATATGAATTGGTAATTGTAATCGCTGCATTGGCGCCCGTATCTCCGGTATTACCTGAAATTGTATGGTTGTGTGATCCTATTGATAACGTATGAGAGTGAGCTCCATCAGTGCTGGTGTTGTATTTGTAGTTGTCATTATCTGGCACGTTTGCTGACCCTATATTGTTTCTAGAATTGTCGTAATAGCCGTAACGTCCCCCCCAAGCTTCACCCCAAGCGCTATCATGATGGTGAGCTCCAGTGGTATTAGTGGTTTTGGTGCCATAATCAAATGTGCTCGTTGTCCCAGAGAATGTATGATTGTGTGCTGGCATTTGTGCCACTGTCAGACTTATTGAATCGCTGCCACCGGTTGATAAAAGATCGGAACCATCGGCGCTAGCTAACCGAACTGTTTTATTTTCACCAATATATTCCCAGGTAGTGCCCGGAAATAGCACATTGGGGTTTTTGTTTTGAGCGAACCAAATCACAATTCCTACAGGATATTGAGTGTTGATAATGGTTTCGATTAAGCCAAGATTTTTCACAAATGCATTTTTATCAGGAATGTCGGCACCGTTTTGGTTTTTTGCTAGCCGGTTATTAGCGTTATCGTTTACATCAGCAACAAGCTTCTGAGTTGCCGCAAGGGTATTACTATTGCCTGTTTTGTCTGTGAGTTGAATAACGCCTTGTTGTGTTAATGAGGCGATTGGCACTGCTGCTGCAATTTTTTGTTCTAATGCTCTATTTAATAGTGTTGTGAGGTTGGCGATATTACCATCGTCCAAAACATCATTGCCAGATTGTGTCATGATAAAATTAGTGACGACAGAGGATATGGTTGACGACTGACGTAATACTTTGTTTAGTAAATGAGTAGTAATATTTTCTGGTGGAAATCCAGTCTTCAAATTTGGGCTTTCTTCATAGGCTTCTTGACTGACTACATTAGCATTATTACTAATGGAAAAAGCTTTGAAATCATTTTTTGGGTTCATGTTTCCTCCTAAAATTAAATGATTTTATTTTATAATCAGTGTGTTGAATTATTGTAAAAATAATTTCCTGAAATCTATTTTAATGATAGTTTAGCTCGGAAAAATCATGATAAAGTGTCCTTATAACTTAGGAGATTAATTGTTTTTGTATAATGGATAGAAATAAAAAATGCGAAACTGTGTGATTGGATAAATATTTAATTCGTTTATATTCAACATCTGAAAGTTATTTTGCTATTACTGTTTTCTATTTCTTCCGGTTTCGATTTATTTCGGAATTTTTTTATAATGACTCTCTGGTTTGATTTTTTATTTTTTAAACTATCATTATTTTATTGAGTTAACTAAGTGATATGGGATTTTCTTGCCATAATTATGTAATTCTTCTCATATCTTGACCAGTGTAAATTATTTACCGGTACTCAATGAGCCAGAAACGATCGCTGACTACGCAATCGCTGCGAGTCAGCCTAATAGCGAGAGGACGACTTTCAAGTTCGGGGAAAGTCAATTTTGTCAAAGCGTGAATTTCGCAGTGCCTCTTTGACTCTTTTCAAGTTATCTCTGAATTTTGAGCCACGGCGCAGGGTAAATCCGGTAGCTAAAACATCAATAACAGTTAATTGAGCGATTCTTGAAACCATTGGCATATAGATATCTGTATCTTCTGGGACATCCAGAAGAATGGCGAGCGTTGCTTCGTGGGCGAGAGGAGAATCTTGGGAGGTGATCGCGATAACTGCCGCATCATTTTCTCGCGCAAGTTGTGCTGCTTCAACTAGGCTTTTAGTTCTGCCGGTATGGGAGATAAGTACGACGACATCACCTTCGGCACTGTTAATACAGCTCATCCGTTGCATCACAATGTCATCAAAATAGATAACGGGAATGTTGAACCGAAAAAATTTATTCATTGCGTCATGGGCGACGGTAGCAGAGGCCCCTAAACCAAAAAATGAGATTCTCCGGGCTTGAGTCAGTAAATCGACAGCTCGGTTAATGGCCGTAATATCCAAATTGTTTTTCACGGTATCCAGCGTTGCCATTACCGATTCAAATATTTTATTGGTGTAGGAACTAACTGTATCGTTCTCTTCAACATTACGATTTACATAAGGTGTACCATTGGCAAGGCTTTGGGCTAGATGGAGTTTGAAATCGGGAAAACCTTTGGTATCCAGACGGCGGCAAAAACGGTTAACCGTGGGTTCACTGACTTCCGCCATTTTTGCCAGTGTTGCGATACTGGCATGAATCGCAGTTTGCGGTGAAGCCAAGATTATCTGCGCCACTTTTTTTTCTGACTTACTCAAGAGTTCGATACTGTTTTGGACTCGTTCCAGTGTATTCATAAAACGCAGTTACCTGTGGTTTTTGACGATTTCATTCAGAGGAGAAATCTATATAAATTTTTATGAAAATATACTATTAGCAAATTGAAGCTGGCAGTAGGAAGTCACAATAATTTAATGTTTTTCATAAAAGTATGACAAGTGTCTAACTTTCATATTAGTAATTATCTTTCATAAACGTTGTAAAATTACATAAAACTATCATATTTTTATCAGAGATAAAACATATTGTTAACATAAGGTGATGGTTATTCGTTATCGCTGTTTACGCGCCATAGCCAAAAGAGTACATTATTGGTTAATGCTGTAACAAAATTACAATATCCCGCAATGAGGAGAAATATATGGCGGTTACTTCTACAGCTCAGGCTTGTGATTTAGTCATTTTTGGCGCTAAAGGGGATTTGGCACGCCGGAAATTATTGCCTTCCCTTTATCAGCTTGAGAAAGCGGGTTATATTCACCCAGAAACCCGGATTATCGGTGTTGGCCGGGCTGATTGGGATAAAAAGGCTTATACCAAGGTTGTTGAAGAAGCTTTAAATACGTTCTTGCCGGAAAAATTAGATCCAGAATTATGGAAAACATTGAGTGAGCGTTTGGCATTCTGCAATCTGGATGTTAATCAAAAGGAAGACTTTGTCAAACTGGAGGTAATTCTTAAGCAGGAGAATCGGCCTGCAATTCACTATTTTGCGATGCCACCAAGTACTTTTGGTTCGGTTTGTCACGGGTTGGGCCTTGCCGGGCTAAATAAAGAGCCAAATCGAGTTGTGATGGAAAAGCCTTTAGGGACCGATCTTGAATCATCCAAAGCCATTAATGATGAAGTGGCAAAATATTTCAATGAACGTCAGGTTTATCGCATCGATCATTATCTGGGTAAAGAAACCGTATTGAATCTGTTAGCGCTGCGGTTTGCCAATTCCCTGTTTGTGAATAACTGGGATAACCGGACAATTGATCATGTACAAATTACGGTAGCTGAAGAAGTCGGTATTGAAGGCCGTTGGGGTTATTTTGACCAAGCCGGGCAGATGCGCGATATGATTCAAAATCACCTGTTGCAAATATTGACCATGATTGCTATGTCTCCCCCGGCAGATCTGACGACAGACCGTATCCGTGATGAAAAAGTAAAAGTACTGCGTTCTCTGCGCCGTATTGATCACACGAATGTGCGGGAGAAAACGGTACGAGGTCAATACACCGCCGGTTTTGTTCAGGGGCATAAGGTACCGGGGTATTTGGAAGAAGAGGGGGCGAACCAGGCTAGCCGGACGGAAACTTTTGTCTCTATCCGTGTCGATATTGATGACTGGCGTTGGGCCGGGGTTCCTTTCTATCTGAGAACCGGTAAACGTCTGCCAACGAAATGTTCTGAAGTGGTAGTTTATTTCAAAAAGCCCGCGCTGAATTTGTTTTCTGAATCTTATCAACAATTACCGCAGAACAAGCTGACGATTCGTTTGCAACCGGATGAAGGTATTGATATTGAAGTGCTGAACAAAGCTCCGGGGCTGGAACACAAGCATCGTCTGCAAACCACTAAGCTGGATCTGAGTTTCTCTGAAACGTTTAATCATATTCCATTGGCGGATGCTTATGAGAGGCTCCTGCTGGAGGCTATGCGGGGTATTCAGGCGCTATTCGTTCGTCGTGATGAAGTGGAAGACGCGTGGAAATGGGTTGATTCTATTATGCATGCATGGGCGGCGGATAATGACGCGCCTAAGCCTTATCAGGCGGGAACGTGGGGGCCGGTTGCCTCTGTTGCTATGATCACCCGCGATGGTCGTTCGTGGAATGAATTTGAATAATTGATAAACCTTTCTGTTGAAGCTCAAGCCGTGTTATAAGCGGCTTGGGTCATTATCGTTAAGGTATCGGCTTATATTAATATCAATTCTGTTTTCCTATTCAAAATGGTCTATCAGATAAAAGAATAAATGAGATTGGTTGCTTTCTATTATCTTATGTGGTAGAAGTACTAGGAAAATTAACACTATTTATGAGGATTCTTAGTATATCGCACGGAATATCGGTGCGATGAAAGAATGAGATATCATGAACAGCGCCAAAAGCGTCAAGTTTCAAAGCTCCACCCACGTACTTTTCCTTTCTGCCATTTTATCCAGTGAGCACTACTGGTGCGGTGCATTATAGCGTCTGACTCCTGTTAACCGGTTTCCAACCGGTATTTCTGTTTTGTCAAAACGTCGGGTTATTATTTCTCATCTTATATATGGGTGGGTTTAGGTCATTTATAGCTTGCGTCTTGACGTGCGTATTTACGTGGTCAGGAGAAAGAAAATGATTTATTGGTTATTTCTTGCAATAGCAATTGTTACCGAAGTTATCGGTACCTTATCGATGAAACATGCCAGTGTTTCCGGTGGTGTAGTTGGCATGGCTGTCATGTACATCATGATCGCCACATCCTATATCTTGTTGGCAATGGCGGTGAAAAAAGTGGCACTGGGCGTTGCGTATGCTTTGTGGGAAGGGGTTGGCATTCTATTTATTACTGTTTTTAGTGTCATGTGGTTTGATGAATCACTGTCATTGATGAAAGTAGGGGGATTGGCTCTGCTGGTGACGGGGATTATGTTGATTAAATCTGGTACAAAAAAAGCGGCAATCAAAAAATCGGCTGAGGCCGTCAAACAGATGGCAAATAAGGCTGTCGATGCTGCAACAACCAAAAACAGTAAAATAAAGGAGGCATAGCATGTTACAACAATTTGAATGGTGGCATGCGGCGTTCCTATTCTTTGCTGTAGCGTTGGATATTTTAGCGAATATTTTACTAAAACTTTCTAATGGTTTTAGACGTCCTTGGATGGGTATTCTCTCGCTTATTGCTGTTCTTGGGGCGTTTAGTGCGCTTGCTCAGGCAGTGAAGGGAATTGAACTTTCCATTGCTTATGCTTTATGGGGCGCTTTCGGTATTATCGCAACGGTTGCTGCTGGCTGGATTATGTTTAATCAGCGTTTGAGTTGTAAAGGTTGGGGTGGAATTGCCTTGTTGCTGTTGGGCATGGTGATGATCAAGATGGCTTAAGCCGTAGCGTAACCCAATCATTATCTGCTGGCATGCAACTAGCAACTATTTTGCATAATAACCAGCAGATATGAATAAAAGTGACTTTTAGCAGGTAAAACAGACGTCTGGTTTATGACCATCTTTCACGCAACAACCAGGACAACAAGACTGAACAATATAGCGGCCATTCCCCATCTCCTTCATATCAAAGTCTTTATAGCGATAAAAAACATGTTGACCCATTGAGGCGGAACAAGATGGGCAACTTTTATAGATTTTTCCTTCTACTTCCGCAACAACGGAATCATGAAGCGGATCATGACAACCTGAACAAATATCCATAGAATGCTCCATACTAAGTGATAAAAGCTATTGAAGATTAGGCCATGTTTATATTCACTAAACAGTGGCCAGATACTGATGTGCTTATTAGAAAGTATGGACGACGTATAAGTATAATTCAACATTGAAAAGGTAAATAATAGGAAATCCATTTGATGAGTTAACTCTGCCAGATGAAATTAACGCTATTTGTGATAAGCAACATTGGAAACTATTTTATTTACATTGATCATCAGAGTATTATCAGTGGATCAAACATATATTTCTAAAATGAATCATTAAGGGCCATTGCTAAAATAAAGTAGGTATTTTGGCCCGTAAGATTGGTTTATAATAAATTCTTGATAAGTGATTGGCGTATATTAAGGTTTTTCATATCTCGATGACTATTTAAAGTTTTTAATAACCTATAGAAAACGGATTTAAAAACTGTCTATGCCAGAGCAACTTTTTATCTACTTCACTTAATTCAGCTTCTTCACAGATACTATTCCAATTATCTCGGATTATTGATATTTGTCTATTAAAGATTTCTTTTGCTTTTTTCTCTGAGATATTAAAGTTATGTGCGGTTTCCAAACAAGTTTGTAATTGACTTAGATCAAGAAGGTAAGTTATTTCATTTAATATAGTAGTTTCTGTATCTGCTCCTTTTAGTCCTAATTTTTTGTTGATTATAACTCTGCGACCCCACGCATCAGGCGAGGCATCGCGGATACAGCCAGGTATTGTCAGATCACTCTGTGGAGATATGATACCGGATTTCAATGGTAATTCTGGTTCATAGATCGAGATAGATGGTGGCTGGCTATTGAATCTTCCAAGGTAACTTTTACCATAGTTGAATAAAATGCGGCCATTAAATTCTTCCAGACGACCAGCTACCACTGGCTCAGTTTGTTCTGGTAACCATATCCAGACATAAGCCTCTTTGTTGTTAGAAATCATCGTATACCTTTCTCTTTTTTTCCTGAATACGCTGTGGTAACAAAACTAGCTTATCTCTTGTTTGTTCCATACGAGCTGAGATAGGAAATTTATCACTGCCGAACAAGCTGATACCTACAAGGTTGGCTAGCTCAAATGCTAATCCTATAGAACAGCCCATATCCCCGCTTTCAATTTTTTGTAGTGTGGTTCTGGATATCCCCGCACGTTCTGCCAAATTTTTTTCTGACCAATGGTGTTGTTTTCTACCTAATTTGATTTGTTCTCCGAGTAACATGACGGCCTCTTGGGAGAATTTTGAATAGGCTCTATGTTTTGACATACTTCCTCCTGATGACTGTTATAATGGTTATTAAGGTCATTAATGATCATTATAATGGTCATTAATGTGATTTGTCAAAATGAGAATGTCAATATTGGATGATCACTATAATGGTCATCCATGGCTCAAGGCATAGGAGGAAGATTGGAATTGTTGGGCTTATAATATTCCACTTGGATCAATAGATAATGTAGTTTATGAGAATATCGATTAATATTTTAAAATGCTATTGTAGCTAAAGCAGAGTTACTTACATTAATAACACCTATTGGGATATTCTTAATAACCTCCATATAATCAAAATATAAATGCAGGCGATAGAGAATATCCCGAAATTAATATTAAATGCCTGCGATAACTTTTATCTCGACTTTGTATTTGGGGTTCATTAATTTAGTTTCAACTGTGCAGCGCACGGGTGCGCTTCCTGCAACAACCCATGCATCCCAAGCAGCATTCATGCCAGCAAATTCTTTTCCATCCGCCAGAAAAATAGTGGCATCGATAATTTTACTTTTATCAGAATCGAGACGTTGTAGCATGATATCAATGGCGGCCAGTGTATTCGCTGTTTGCTCAGTAATATCACCATCTAGATTTTCCGGTACGGCGGTGTAGTAAATGGTTTGATTGTAAACTACCGCTTCGGACCAGCGATCCTGTGGATCAATACGCTCAATTGTCATGGATACTCCTTTCTGTGAATGACTATCTGCCTGATTTTGGGTGGTGATCAGAACACACTATTGGCATAATCTCCATCCATTCTATTGAAAGAGACGATTTGTGTCAGACGATTTTGCGAAAAATGGTGCCCTTGCTAAAGCAATAACAGGTTTTAAACCCCGTGATGCTCAAAGAGAAATGGCGGTGGCTATTGAGTGCGCGATTAAAAACCATCAACAATTGGTCGTAGAAGCAGGCACGGGAACAGGTAAGACATTTGCCTATTTAGCACCTGCGCTGCGTTCTGGGCAGAAAGTTATCATTTCCACGGGTTCTAAGGCATTACAGGATCAGCTTTATAATCGTGATTTACCGACAGTCGCTGAAGCAATTAATTTCACTGGTAAATTGGCGTTGTTGAAAGGCCGTGCAAATTATCTTTGCTTGGAACGGTTGGAACAGCACTCTTTTGGTGGTGGACAATTGGATGCAGAAATTCTGGCAGATATTGTTCGGCTAAGAAGCTGGTCTTCACAAACTGAAGAGGGTGATATCAGTACTTGTCACCAAGTGGCGGAAGATAGCCAAGTTTGGCCGTTGGTAACCAGTACTAACGATAACTGCCTTGGCAGTGATTGCCCGCGTTATCAGGAATGCTTTGTTCTCAAAGCCCGCCGTCGCGCAATGGAAGCGGATGTTATCGTTGTTAACCATCATCTGTTTATGGCGGATATGGTGGTGAAAGAAACTGGATTTGGTGAGTTGATCCCGCAAGCAGAAGTCAAGATATTTGATGAGGCACATCAAATCCCTGATATCGCTAGTCAATATTTTGGTCAGCAATTAAGTAGCCGCCAACTGATGGATCTCTCCAGAGATATCATTATGGCGTATCGCACGGAAGTCCGGGATCAAGTTCAATTACAAAAGAGCGCGGATCGTCTGAGTCAGAGTACACAGGATTTCCGGCTAGCGTTGGGAGAGAACGGTTATCGAGGTAATTTGCGAGAGTTATTGCAAAATTCGCAAGTGCAGCGAGCATTAGTATTGCTTGATGATGCGCTTGAGCTTTGTTATGACGTGACGAAATTATCTTTAGGGCGTTCAGTTATGTTGGATGCCGCATTTGAAAGGGCAACAATTTATCGTAACCGTCTTAAACGTTTGAAAGAGGTGACTGTCCCCGGTTATAGTTATTGGTTTGAAAGTTATGGCCGCCATTTTCTCTTGGCACTCACACCGCTGTCTGTTGCTGATAAATTTAGTGAGATGATTAATGAGCAATCAGGTTGTTGGGTTTTCACGTCAGCTACATTATCCGTCAACGAACAGCTTTCACATTTCACCGAACGGCTTGGGCTAAAAAAAGCGAGAACTTTACTGTTGCCAAGTCCATTTGATTATCAACGTCAGACGCTGCTTTGTGTTCCTCGTCATTTACCGTCACCGAATCAGCCCGGTGGTGCAAAATGGCTGGCGAGAATGCTTAAGCCGCTGATTGAAACTAATAAAGGCCGTTGTTTCTTTTTATGTACGTCACACCAGATGATGCGCGGTTTGGCAGAAGAGTTCCGGGCCAGCATGACGTTACCGGTTTTGGTTCAGGGTGAAACTAGCAAAAGTCAGCTACTTTCTCAGTTTATTTCTGCCGGGAACGCGTTATTGGTGGCAACCAGCAGTTTTTGGGAAGGTGTGGATGTGCGGGGTGATACGCTTTCCTGTGTCATTATCGATAAACTGCCTTTTACGGCACCAGATGATCCGCTGTTAAAAGCCCGTATTGAAGATTGTCAACTCAAAGGCGGTGATGCATTTAATGAAGTTCAGTTACCAGATGCGGTTATCAGCCTGA
This sequence comes from Photorhabdus sp. CRCIA-P01, assembly GCF_003545805.1. Lineage (GTDB taxonomy): Bacteria > Pseudomonadota > Gammaproteobacteria > Enterobacterales > Enterobacteriaceae > Photorhabdus > Photorhabdus antumapuensis. The sequence goes on from NZ_NMQR01000003.1 coordinate 37,909, forward strand.
AACAGGGGGTCGGGCGGCTTATTCGTGATGTTGATGATTATGGTGTGGTCGTGATTTGTGATAACCGCTTGGTGATGCGTCCTTATGGTGAAGTGTTTCTTAACAGTTTGCCGTCTTCACCACGAACCCGCGATTTAACAAAAGCCGTTGCCTTTCTGCAAGCCCGGCAATCTCTGAAGATCTCAGGTAGGAAAGATTAATTATATCTGCTTTCGGAGGTGATTGAATATGATTAAAAAGTATCGTAGTGATGCGTTTGCTACAATTCACGAAACGATGGAGGCACGAGAGCATGAAATTGTGTGGGGCGCTTATGCTGCTATAGCTAATGTAGAACCGTCAACTGTACTCTGGCTAGCTCATTAATGGATACCAACGCTAAAATTGTGCCTTTAGCTCGCCATTTAGAACGGGTCGTCCGAGGGAAGCACTTTAAATGATTGCCCCATATTTTTTTATGTTCCCGTCAGACGACTCGGTGAAAAAGGTGGTGTAGCTGGTCATCCAGGTTGCATCGCAGAAATGGACACTGTGAACACCACCTGACCAACTACCACCAAACCCCTTCCTGTTTGCGCCCGAATCCTTACCGTCCCCCAATAACGTTGAAGTAACCTTGGAGAATTGCCATTCTAACAAAAACTCCGTTCTCAGCCTGAGAAAAATAAGCACAATGTACTGAATTATCTAACTCATAAGGAAGCTCATAACCTCGCGGAAGAGGATGCATAATTATGGCGCGGGGATGTAAGTATGAAAGTAGATCAGGAGTGAGCATCAAATTGGAATCGGGTAAATGATCTGCTGTTTCTTTATAACCCGCCATATAAATAACATCCGCACTACACAACCCCTCTTTTATGTTATGGAGATATTCGTAGTTGACACCAGCTTGACGAAGGTACGCTTCGTCTTCTGGTAAAAGCTTACAATTTTCTTCAGTGCAAAGTAATAATTTTATATTGTGAAACAGAGCTATACAAAAGAGAAGGGAGCGCGCTGATCGGGAAGAGGGGTGACAGCATAATAATAAAGTTAATGATTTATGAAGAGGGAAAGATTGATGAATGGTAAAAATATCAAGCAAAGCCTGCGTTGGATGCTCTGCATTTAATCCTTCACCATTTCCCGCATTTATAACTGGATGGCGGCTTTTTATACAATAGTTATGCACAGGCTCAACTTTGGCATGGCGCATAACGGCAATATCGGCATACGCATTGATCATTTGTGCAGTATCCGTAAATTTTTCATTCCAGCTTGAACCAGAACGGCTTGACTCACCATCAGAAAAACCTATAATTTTTGCGCCAAGACGGTTGGCTGCGCTTTCAAAACTGAGGCGAGTTCTTGTACTTGCCTGAAAAAACAGTGAAGCAACAAGGATATCTTCATTTCTTTTTTTTATTTTTTTATCAGGTTTTGATACTTTAAAATTCTGAGCCAAGTCTATAATATTCATTATAGTGTCTAAGTCTAATGATTTAATAGAGAGAAGGTTATCCTTTAGAAAGAAATTTTGCACTGATATCATAACTCACCTCCGGACTTTCATATTAAGTATTGTTTAAGTATATCTTCGTATTTTAAGGATGTTCCATATTGAGGTGGTAGAATTACGTTAGAAAGCGATGGATCACAGTCAAATTTACTTCTCTTCTATCTGATAACTCATAAAGACACCGCTACCCTGTGTGTACATGTGGCAAGGAGTAATAGCCTTCTTATGCTTGCCAACTGGGTAAAACAGGCTAGGTTATGATAAGATGGCACTTTATTTCGAATCATATTTCTTGCCGAGGTTAAGGCATGTCCACACGAATTCTGGCTATTGATACTGCAACGGAAGCCTGCTCAGTTGCTCTTTGGGATGATGGTGCTGTTTTGGCACAGTTTGAAATTTCTCCACGGGAACACACGCAACGTATTTTACCCATGGTTCAGTCTGTGCTGGCGGAAGCGGAGGTCAGTTTACAACAACTCAATGCCTTGGCTTTTGGCCGTGGGCCAGGCAGTTTTACTGGTGTACGTATTGGTGTTGGTATTGCTCAGGGGTTGGCTCTGGGTGCTGAACTGCCGGTGATTGGTGTTTCAACGCTTAATATGATGGCTCAAGGTGTTTTTCGCCTGACAGGATCAACTCAAGTATTGACCGCTATTGATGCCCGGATGGGAGAAATTTACTGGGGGCAATATGTCCGCGATCAGGAAGGCAAATGGCAGGGAAGTGAAACAGAAGCTGTATTGAGACCGGAACAGGCAAGGGCTATCATGGATTCATTTCATGGGGAGTGGGTCATTGCCGGAACCGGTTGGCAGGCTTATCCTCAGTTGATGGAAAGTCACTTAACGTTGACTGACAGTGATATTACATTACCTCATGCTGAAGATATGTTACCTCTGGCTGTACAGATGTGGCAGAACGGTGAGATGACAGCCGTAGAATATGCTGAACCGATCTATTTGCGTAATGAAGTGACTTGGAAAAAATTACCGGGTCGTTAAGTATCGGTTGATGAAACTTGTAGTAAAAGAAAGTATCAAATAGACATAATTATTTTAAACATATGGTTATTTCAAACATCGTTGTTGGGACAATTTTCAGGAGAAGGTGGTTATGTTAAGAGTAATAAACTACCGGACGGGTATTAAGGCGCTAATCTTGTTAGGTGCTGTAATGCTTACAGGCTGTGTCACCGTTCCTGATTCAGTAAAAGGAACGTCACCAATACCTGTTCAGGATCTACTTTCTATTAAGAGTACACCTGCATTGTTTATCGGCCAGGAAGGACGATTTGGCGGTAAAGTACTTAGTGTGGTGAATGAAAATCACCGTACCCGTTTGGAAATATCGTCATTGCCGTTGGCATCGGATGCCAGTCCGCAATTAGATGAACCTTCCCTTGGCCGTATCTATGTTTATGTTAATAGTTTCCTTGAGCCTGACGATTTTAAAGGAAATTACGTCACTGTTGTTGGTCCGATAGTGGGGTTAAAAAAGGGTAAAATTGGTCGCGCGGATTACGATTATGTTGTGATTGATGTAATGGGCTATCAACGTTGGAAGGTTGTTCAACGGGTATTGATGCCTTATGGCACAGGGCCTTGGAATTATTATGGCTATCCATATTATTCAGGTTGGGGATGGAATGGGAATTATCCCGACCCCGCACTTGTTGAAACTATTTTGACCAGGTAGAGTTATTTCAATCAGGGGTTGTTGATGAATATCTTGTGACACCGTAACCTAATTTCCTACTTGAGCCGCCACAATAGATGTGGCGGTAATTTATCTATTATTTTCTGTCTATCTTTGGATTGATTGTTAATTTCATTGCAATTCTTTCACCTAAACCCGCCGTCATCTCTTCTGCCAGAATTTTCTGTAGTTCATCAGGAGTATTGGTAGGGTTTGATCACCGAGTACTTTTGATAAGAGCTCTTCTGGAAAAAGGGACGCAGCTTGGCGCTCTATATCGCTGATAGTAGTACTATCTTTATAGGTTGCCTTTCTGACTGTGATGTTATTTATAATCATTTTTTATTACCATTAGTTTTTTAATAATGCATTGGAATAGACGAAAGCAATAAATGCTATTTCAAAAATGCTATCTTAAGCAAAAAATAAGTAGGTCAATGTATAATCAATAGCTACTAAGTTAAATATTAACTATGGCAATAATATACTGATAACTAAAAATAATTTACAGACAACACAATTCTCTTTGTTTTTATGTATCAGGATTAACATGAAATTAGTGATGTGTATCTCAACCTGAACAATGTTTCTTTTTTAAACTGGTATGCTGAGTTAATAATTTGTTAAATCAAAGCGTGCGTTATTTATTAGGCGAGTGATAACATAGCAATTAAAATTTCAGGAGTACTACCTTGGAGAAAGTCTGGCTAAAACATTATCCGGCGGATGTTCCTGCGGAAATTGACCCGGATCGTTATGCATCATTGGTTGAGATGTTTGAAAATGCCGTAGCGCACTATGCAGATCAACCTGCATTTATCAATATGGGTGAGATTATGACCTTCCGTAAGTTGGAAGAGCGTAGTCGGGCATTCGCGGCATATTTGCAAAATGGTTTGGGATTAAGTAAAGGAGATCGCGTTGCGCTGATGATGCCAAACCTACTGCAATATCCCGTTGCACTGTTTGGTGTTCTACGTGCAGGTATGATTGTCGTAAATGTAAACCCGTTGTATACGCCGCGTGAGCTTGAACATCAGCTTAATGACAGCGGCACTTCCGCTATTGTGATCGTCTCCAATTTTGCCCATACATTGGAAAAGATCGTTTTTAATACTAAAGTTAAGCATGTTATTTTGACGCGCATGGGGGACCAACTATCTCGTCCTAAAGGTACGTTGGTTGATTTTGCGGTGAAATATATCAAACGGCTGGTACCGAAGTATAATCTGCCTGATGCCATTTCATTCCGTTGCGCGATACAGAAAGGTTATCGCATGCAATATGTAAAACCAGAGATTAACGGCAATGATTTGGCCTTTCTGCAATATACTGGCGGCACTACCGGTGTAGCGAAGGGGGCTATGCTGACTCACCGTAATATATTGGCAAATCTTGAACAGGCAAAAGCGGTTTATTCTCCATTATTACGTGTAGGCCAAGAGCTGATTGTTACGGCGTTGCCTCTCTATCACATATTTGCGTTAATGGTGAATTGCTTGTTACTTATTTACCTGGGTGGGTGCAATCTTCTGATCACTAACCCGCGTGATATTACGGGTACAGCTAAAGAATTAGGTCGTTATCCGTTCACTTCTGTCACCGGGGTAAATACGTTGTTTAACGCCTGGTTGAATAATGAAGAATTTAAGAAGCTTGATTTTTCTACGCTGCGTCTGGTTGTTGGTGGTGGTATGCCGGTACAGAAAGCGGTTGCTGAGAAATGGGCAAAAGTGACAGGTACTAATCTGCTTGAAGGTTATGGTCTGACGGAATGTTCACCTTTGGTTTCCTGTAATCCTTATAATTCGAAACATTACACTGGCAGTATTGGTTTCCCTGTCTCTTCAACGGAAATAAAACTGATGGGTGATGATGGTAATGAGGTAGAGATGGGCCAGCAGGGAGAATTGTGGATACGTGGCCCACAGGTGATGGTGGGTTATTGGAATCGCCCTGATGCAACAGAAGAAGTGTTGAAAGATGGTTGGGTCGCGACGGGTGATATTGCGAATGTTAATGAACAAGGTTTCATTCATATCGTAGATCGTAAAAAAGATATGATTTTGGTTTCTGGTTTCAATGTGTATCCTAATGAAGTTGAAGATGTTGTATCAGCTCACCCTAAAGTGCTAGAGTCAGCAGCAATAGGGGTATCAAGCGAAAGTTCCGGTGAAACTGTCAAAGTATTTGTGGTTCGGATAGATCCTAGTTTGACCGAGGATGAACTTAAAACCCATTGCCGTCGTTATCTAACAGGGTATAAAGTACCAAAGATCATTGAGTTCCGGGATGAATTACCTAAGTCTAATGTAGGTAAAATTCTTCGTAGGGAACTGCGTGATGAAGAGGAAAAGGTCAGGAATGTCGCTATAGCCTGAGATCCTCTTCATAATATTGATAAGCACGACAACGCCGGTATCAGCCGGCGTTGTCGTGCTTATTCCATGAATGGCTAAGAGAACTATGTTTTGAATTATCAGTTGATCACCACAGATGCTCAGTTGCAACAAGTTTGCGAAGGGGCAAAAAAATACTCAAAAGTAGCATTGGATACTGAATTTGTACGCACACGGACGTATTACCCACAATTAGGTTTGATACAACTGTATGATGGCGAACAACTTTCTCTGATTGATCCACTTAATATCACTAACTGGCAACCTTTCCGCGAGTTAATTACTCATCCTCAAATATTGAAGCTGTTACATGCTGGCAGTGAAGATTTGGAAGTTTTTCTGAATACTTTTCAATGTTTGCCGGAACCGATGATTGATACTCAGGTCCTGGCGGCTTTTATTGGGCACCCGCTTTCATGTGGCTTTGCCGCGCTGGTGGTTGAATATATTCATGTCGAGCTGGATAAAAGCGAATCCCGCACTGATTGGCTTGCCCGCCCGTTAAGTGAAAAACAGTGCGAGTATGCCGCAGCGGATGTTTATTATCTGTTGCCTTTGGCGGATATATTGATGACTGCAACAGCGCAGGCTGGATATATGGAGGCTGCGACGGGTGAGTGTCGGCTGATAAGCCGACGCCGTAAAGAGATATTGGAACCGGAATGTGCTTATAAACAGATAGGCAATATCTGTCAATTACGTCCCCAACAGCTTGCGTGTTTGAAAAAACTGGCGGCATGGCGTTTGAATCAGGCCAGAGAACGCGATTTAGCCGTGAACTTCGTCATTCGTGAAGAAAACCTGTGGCAGGTAGCGCGTTATATGCCAACTTCTTTGGCGGAGTTGGATGCGTTAGGGTTAAGCGGGCAGGAGATTCGTTGTCATGGTCGTCGTCTATTGGCAATGGTTGCTGAAAGTGGAAATATTCCAGAAAGCGAATGCCCGCCGCCAATGACGAACCTGATTGATCAACTTGGTTATCGCAAAGCATTTAAGGATATTAAGGCGCTGATCCATCAGGTAAGTGAACAGCACAGATTTAATTCTGAATTATTGGCATCTCGTCGTCAGATTAATCAATTACTTAGCGTTCACTGGAACTTGAAACAATTAAATGACAAACCTGAACTGCTTAGTGGGTGGCGGGGAGAGTTGCTGGCTGAGCCAGTCGCGGAGATTCTGGCGAACTATCCTGATTAATCCATATCAGAACCTTAGCCTGATGCCAGGCTAAAGTGCGAGAAAGGGGTTCCCGTTAGGGTTACCCCATCTCAGACTGCCATGTAATTAGTTTGGTTACTTTGATGGCGGTAATGATAAAACAGCCCTGTCTGTCTGCGTTATTTTTGAGTTTCTTCTGCCTCAGGCAATGTTATATTAAGCTCCAGCACGGAAATATCATCACCTTTCTGTTCAAATTGTACAGAGAGCATATCAGGATCTACCTGTATATATTTACAGATTACCGCCAAGATATCCCGTTTCATATCAGGCAGATAAGCAGGTTCAGAATCACCACGGCGACGCTCTGCCACGATGATTTGCAGCCGCTCTTTAGCGATATTTGCTGTCGGTTTTTTTCTCGACAGAAAGAAATCTAGCAAGGCCATGTTTTACCCCCCAAACAGGCGTTTTAAGAAGCCTTTTTTCTCTTCTTCAATGAAGCGGAAAGGACGCTCTTCCCCTAATAAACGTTCAACAGTATCTGCATACGCTTTTCCTGCATCGGATTCTGTATCCAGAATGACCGGTTCCCCTTGGTTAGATGAACGCAGTACAGATTGATCTTCTGGAATAACACCGATTAAAGGAATGCATAAAATTTCCAGAACGTCTTCCATACTTAGCATATCACCACGACTCACACGGCCTGGGTTATAGCGGGTTAATAGCAGATGTTCTTTAATGGGATCTTCACCCCGTTCAGCTCGACGAGATTTAGAAGCCAGAATACCCAGAATACGGTCTGAATCACGTACAGAAGAGACCTCAGGATTCGTTGTGATGATCGCTTCGTCAGCAAAATAGAGTGCTACCAATGCACCACTTTCAATTCCTGCCGGGGAGTCACAGATAATAAAATCGAAACCTTGTTTATCCAGATCAACTAAAACCTGCTCAACGCCTTCAGGAGTGAGAGCGTCTTTATCGCGGGTTTGCGATGCAGGCAAGATATAAAGATTCTCGGTACGTTTATCTTTAATTAATGCCTGATTAAGCGAGACGTCACCTTGGATAACGTTCACGAAGTCATAAACTACGCGGCGTTCACATCCCATAATCAGATCGAGGTTACGCAGGCCGATGTCAAAATCGATAACGACGGTCTTTTTACCTCTTTGAGCAAGGCCGGTAGCAATGGCCGCGCTTGAAGTGGTTTTGCCAACGCCACCTTTACCTGATGTAACAACAATAATGCGTGCCATGAAGTGATTCCTTATTAAAAGGGCTAGATTAAAGGTTCAATAGTTAATTCATTATTTACCAGGCTAAGTTTTGCGGCTTTTCCTGCTAATTCAGTTGGGATTTTATCGCCGAGCCAATATTGCCCCGCGATAGAGATAAGTTCGGCATTTAAATGGGTGCAAAAAACCAGGCACTCCTGATCACCGGATGCACCGGCTAATGCCCGACCACGCATCATACCGTAGATGTGAATATTGCCGTCTGCAATCAATTCGGCACCGGCGCTTACATTACTGGTAACAATAAGATCACTGCCTTGGGCATAAATCCTTTGACCTGAGCGAACAGGTAAATTAATTACGCGGGTTTTTTTAATCGCGGGTTCAGCCGGTTTATCTTCCTTTGCCGAGGTTTTTTGTTTTTTTCCTTCACTTAGTAGTGGTAAGGATGCTTTTATTACCGCCCTGCGTTGTTGCTCATCACGACAACCACTCATTCCGACAATACGGAATCCTGCTGAATCAATAGCGTGATGCAGCGCTTTCAGATCAGCGTCTGCCGGCAGAGCGGAGATATTAATGACAACAGGCGCATTTTTCAGAAAATCCGGTGCTTGTTCCACTTTTTCCTGTAGGGCCTGTAGAATGATTTCTGGTTGGTCATTATGTAAATGAACAACCGAAAGCGTAAAATTACTGCCTTTTAGCTCAATTGGCGACTGTGACATCTATCCTGCCTGACTCAGATTCAGCAAATTTGAGATCCCCCCAGAACACCCCCTGGGATACGATATTTAGAAAAACAATAAACATGTTATAATTACTAAATTATTCAAGCAAGTTGTGACCTGAATTTAAAAGAGTTTATTATAATGATTTGTGCGATCTACAGAAGCCCGAAAAGGGAGCAAACATATCTTTATGTTGAAAAAAGAGATAATTTCTCTCGTGTTCCCGAAGAGTTACTGCAAAGTTTTGGACAGCCCCAATATACAATGATGATTTCTCTGGCAGACAGAAAAAAACTGGCAGGTGCCGATATAGAAAAGGTAAAAATATCGTTAATTGAACAGGGTTTCTACCTGCAAATCCCACCTCCGGTTGAAAACTTAATGAATGCACATCTGAACCAGATGGAAAAATAACAAGACCTTATTTTGCGATCAGTCTTGGCGTGGTGGCTGATAAGATGGAGCAATAAGTGCTATAATCATGGGTATGTTGCCTGATAAACCAGAGTGAGAAACGAATATGTATCAACACAGAGACTGGCAGGGGGCATTACTGGATCTTCCTGTCAATAAAGTGGTTTGCGTTGGTAGTAATTACGTTAAACATATTAAAGAGATGGGGTCTCAGCCAGCGGAAGAACCCGTTGTTTTTATTAAGCCGGAAACTGCACTGTGTGATATACATCAGCCAATTGCAATTCCAAAGGATTTTGGTGTCGTTCATCATGAAGTTGAACTGGCTGTACTGATTGGTATGCCGTTGAAACAAACAAATAAAGAGCGAGTTGGCGCCGCTATCGCGGGTTTTGCTGTGGCATTGGATCTCACCTTGCGTGATTTGCAATCTAAATTCAAGAAAGCGGGTCAACCGTGGGAAAAAAGTAAGGCGTTTGATGGCTCTTGCCCGATATCTGGGTTTATTCGAATAAGTCATTTTGGTGATCCGCAGAATGTCCAGTTTTCACTGACGGTCAATGATGAGCTACGGCAGAACGGTAATAGTAACGATATGTTGACACCCATCGTTCCTCTGATCAGCCATATGTCGCACTTTTTCACTTTGCGGCCGGGAGATGTGATTCTCACTGGTACACCGGAAGGTGTTGGAGCACTAAAATCCGGTGATGTGTTAAAGGTTACTCTGAATGATAATTCACTCACTACCAGGGTGATTTGAATAATATAAGGAATAGTAGAAGTTATGTCTCAGCCTTTCTGGCAGGTAAAAACCTTAGATCAGATGACGGATGAAGAATGGGAGTCATTATGTGATGGTTGTGGGCAGTGTTGCTTACATAAATTGATGGATGATGATACCGATGAAATTTATTTTACTAATGTTGCTTGCAATCAACTCAATATAAAAACGTGCCAATGCAAAAATTACGAAGATCGTTTCAGATATGAACCGGATTGCATCAAATTAACCCGTCATAATTTGCCGACTTTTGCATGGTTACCAATAACTTGTGCATATCGTTTGCTTGAAGAAGGGAAGCCATTATTACCGTGGCACCCTCTGATTAAAGGTTCGAAATCAGCAATGCATAGCGAAAGAATTTCTGTTAGGCATATCGCTGTACGGGAAATTGATATTGTAGAATGGGAAGATCATATTATTAATAAACCTTGATAATGATTTAACTAACTATAATTTAATAAATTATTTTCTGTGTTTCCCAAGTTGGGGGCTTGCTCCAGAGCTAAGTTAACCAGAGGGTATATCCACCAAAATGAACTAAAGGTTGATTGTATATAATTGCATCTATACTATTACCATTAGGTAATTGAACCTGTGGTCTATTATAGGAGGCATAAAGTATGCCAATACATGTGGGAAACATAGAAAAGATTACCAATGATTTCATCCAATTGAGTGAGTTAGAGTTCAATCGTGTTCTGTATGATGCTCTTGGTTCCTCTGGTGCTAATATTGTGCATGATGTGGATGAACTCATTTTTCCGCCCGGTTACCGGTTGATTAGGGTTGATAACCGGCTAGATTTGGATGATATAGATGAGCCCTACTTTGAATTAGCGCTACTTAGTGACGAAACAAAAGAAGTCGTTTATTACAACAAAGTTATTATAATAAGTGACTTGGTTCTTAACTGTCGTCTTGCTTCGCAGATACTTGTGTGGCGAACGAGGAAGCCACAACATAAAGCGGCATTAAGTGATTTGGCTGCTAAAATCTTTTTCCACTATCTGATTAAAACCTATGATGTTGTTGCTTCAAATATGAGTCAAATAATAGAAGGAACCTCTTTTTGGCAAGCTAGAATGTATGAGGCGTTACAGTTTGGGCTTCATGTTTACGGTTATGATGTCATGACCTGTGAATTAAGAAATATTTTAGCTGAAGATGATGTTAGTAAAGAGCAGAGTTGGTTGTGGGGTAATATGGAATATTATATGGATAGACTGGCGATTATTTCTAGGATCAAACTGCCTAATAAGTAATTAATTTTGCCAGGTTATATCTGAGGTGAATATAATGGTTCGAACTAACTCGAACCATTATTAGTTAATTACAAAGCGCCGGAAATCCAAACATTAATTCTCTCATAGAAAGATTTAATTGATTCCCATGCTCTGCTTATCCATTCAGAGAGTTGCCTGGCTGCATCAAGTATAAAATTTGAAAGCCTGCCAAACAAACTGGAGAAGAATGCATTAGTTTTTTCCATAAAACTTTGTATTGTTGCTCTGGCGTTAGGAAATTGTAACCCGAATTGAATGGCTTTATCGTAACTTGTATCAATTTGTCTGTTGTTCTCATCTTTGGTTCTTTGACGAGATTTATTCATGTTATCGATCCAGTCTTGGTCTGCGTTATCTGGATCGGCAGCAATCGCTTCCTGATATTTCTGCGTGCTGTCAGTTACACTTGCCTTAGAAACGTTTGTCGTTGAATTAGCACCAGATTTCACAGAATCTTTCAATTCATTAATAATACCATTTATTTCCTTATTTCCGGTAATATCTATACTCTCATATTGTTCCCCAAGCATATTTGCATATGCTTGGAGTTCAGGTGTCGATGGCACAAAGGGTTCAGTTTTAGAATCATTTAATATATGTTTTGCGTGTTGGCGCATTTCGTTCATCAGGTCGATAAATTGAATATCAGTCAGTTCAATATTGGACATAAATTATTTCCTTTTATTTGGTTAATAAACTATTTATTAAATGTAAAAAGTATATAACTCTTTATTTAAGTTTGAAGAAATAAGTTAAAAATAAATTACATTATCTATATCTCTTTATGTCGATTTTGGTTCTCCTATAATGTTTAAAAGTTTAATATCAGCGGTAAATTTATTGCTTAGATATTATATTTGGAAGTGCCGGAGAGTAATTTCCGGCACCTAGAACATAAAACACTTGGACAAACAGAGCTTAATCTTGAGTCCATTCAAGGAATTTCACTCTGCTAAATGTTTAATGCTAACTTTATGAATGATTTTTTTGATTACTGAACTTTATAAACCAATGTATTGTTGGGGTGAGATAGTGTCAGTTTGTGATCTTTCAACTTCACTTTAACGCCATCAGCTAATACTTGACCAATCAGGTAATCCCATTTGTTTAATTTTTCATCAGAGCAAAGCATTTGAGTGCTAGCCAGGTTTTTAACGGTCAGTACACCATTTTTCAGTTTGCCTTGACCCATAAAGAGATTACACATGGAACCAGAAACATGCATTTTTTCCCCGAATTCAATGGTTGGTACGCGACCATCTTGATTTTTTACGCCTTCGCCGTTAACGCTCACCAGAACAAATTTATGATGTTGTAAATCATTAACTGACACGTTTTCTACCGCGGAAGCTTGGAATGTGGCTAACAATAAAGTTGCTGTTGCCAAAGGTAGTATTTTTTTCATGTTTATCTCCTATATATTATTTTAAGGGTACTTACTAACAATATTCGGGCAATTTTTCCCGTTGATTAATTGCTGGATATTTCTCAGCGTAGTTTCACTGATACTGGTTAAGGCTTCTTCTGTCAGGAATGCCTGATGACCGGTAAATAGCACGTTATGGCATGAAGACAAGCGACGAAAAATATCATCCTGAATGACGTCATTAGATTTATCTTCAAAGAAGAGGTCGCGTTCATTCTCGTAAACATCCATACCCAGAGCGCCAATTTTTTGTTGTTTTAATGCGCTAATGGCTGCGACGGAATCAATTAGGGCCCCTCGGCTGGTATTAATGATCATGACGCCGTTTTTCATTTTACTGAAAGCAACTTCATTCAGCAGATGATGGTTTTCTGGTGTTAACGGGCAATGAAGGGATATGACATCAGATTGCGCGTACAGCGTATCCAGATCGACATATTGAGCACCGAGATCCAAAACAGCTTGATTGGGGTAGGGATCATGAGCTAGCAGACGCATACCAAATCCGTTAAGAATACGTAGAGTTGCAATACCAATCTTACCGGTTCCGATAACTCCTGCTGTGCGGTTGTGCATATTGAAACCAATTAAGCCTTCAAGAGAGAAATTGGCGTCACGGGTACGTTGATAAGCCCGGTGGATACGGCGGTTTAAGCACAACATTAACCCGACGGTATGTTCAGCAACAGCTTCAGGGGAATAGGCTGGAACCCGTACAACCTGAATACCCAATTCTTCAGCCACATCCAGATCGACATTATTAAAACCGGCGCAACGTAATGCGAGGATTTTTATATTCATTTCAGCCAATTCTTCAAGTACTTTACGGTCAGCATTATCGTTGACGAAAATACAAACAGCATCTGCGCCAATAGCGTTTTTGGCCGTTTTTGAACTGAGAGGGAAATCGAAAAACTCGAAATCATAACCAAATCCGAGCTTTTTATTGACCTGCTCCAGATGTTTGTAATCATACTGTTTGGTACTGTAAACGACTAATTTCATGGAATTATCTCCGCTATAATTTAAGTAGCTAATAAATTGTTTTGAGCTTAAATTATTGCTGACGTAAAGGGTTAAATAAACCGATAAATTAATTAACTCTATAAGTGTATTGCTTGTTGCTTCCCTATATGTTCAACATAATTTTCTTAATAATCAATGTCTTAGTTTAAGGCGTGTCTGCTAAATTATGGAATAACAATATACCCTATGGATTTCAAGATGGATCGCGACGGCAAGGGAGCGAATCCCCGGGAGCATAGGTAACTATGTGACCGGGGTGAGCGAGCGCAGCCAACAAAGAGGCAACTTGAAAGATAACGGGTATAGAAGTAACCGATCTAAGGCTTAAGTAAGGAGAGGCAAGGATTTGATAACCAAAGGGTTAAAAATATTCATTACCATACTAATGTTATTGGTATTGCTGATAACGGCGGGATGGTTTTCGATTCCTCATTGGTTACCTAAGGCCATCGGTCACTGGTTACCTCCAGGTATGACGGTTTCATTGAAACAACCAGAATGGAAAAATGGGGCTTTGCAACTGGCTGATATTTCATTGCAGGTGAAGGGTTGCAGGCTTATTCGTGTATCGCGATTATCTGTTAGTTATCCATATTCAGTGATAGATAACAGTTATCATTGGCAATTAAATGCCGCAGATATTAGCGGGGATATCAATTGTCTAAATCAGTTGCCTAAATCTACGCAGAGCCTTGTTCCATTATCTGTTGCTGATATTTTGGCCTTTATTCCACAAGGAAGTTTGTCCGTGGAAAATCTTTCTTTTCATCCCTGGCGAGATTTTGCTGGAAAACTAAAATTCAATTCTTCTCCTCAGGGGCAAAAACTAAGTTATCAGGGAAAAAATGTTAAATTGTCAGCGCATATTTATGGTAAGGAATCGCTAGTTATTGACCAACTGGCAATTAAATTACCAGAACAGGAAATTAGCCTTAATGGTGAAATGACTTTACCACTTAATGTGGACAAACTACCTCCTCACGGTGAAGTAAAAGGTAAAATTATTGCCAGGCAATATGCGCACCCGCTAAATATCAAGTTAGGTTGGCGAGATAAATCCGGCAAACTTATTATCAGAGAAGAGGGGGCGACAATACCTTTGGCTGAATTACCTTGGCAGTTTAGCCGAGAACAGCTTGATATCACTGATGGTAAATGGCAGTGGACTGGTGCGGAGCAACCTTTTGCAGGTGGAGTGAATATTAAGATTGCTCATTGGCAACAAGGGTTGGATAACCTGTTAATTAGTGGCCGTATAAATTTGGTCACACAGGGTGAACGTGGTAAAGGGAATATTGTGTTAACGATAAAGCCGGGTCGGATAGGCTCATTAAATACACAGCTTCCTTTTCAATTAACAGGTCAGATTAATGTGCAGGATATGATTATGGCTATGTCATTGTCTGCGATAATTAATGGTCCGTTGGTTAATCCGAAAATGACTTTCCAGTCAGGTTCGTTGTTTCGGGCTTGGGGGCGTTTGTCTGATGAGTTTATTGTTAAAGATGCCCGCTCACCGTTAGCGGGAACTTATCTGACACGTGAAGGTTTTACTGGTCGGTTACAGGCGATTGTTAATGCGCAACACCGTGACTGGGGAAAATTCCATTTGCATCTAGATGGTCATGCCGAGGATTTTATGCTGGATAAAGGCTATTGGCGTTGGAATTATTGGGGAGATGGCTATTTGCCGCCACTACAGGCTAAATGGGATATCGTCGGAAAAGGGCGTTGGCGTGACACATTGATTAGCGTCAACGAAATGACGACCGGCTTTAATATTATTAAACACGGCATGATCCGGGTGGATACGCCGCGTCTACAATTAACAAAACCATTGGAATGGCAACGTTCAGAGAAATCGCCCGCCTTTAATGGTGAGTTACGGCTGACAGCGAAGAAAACATCGTTTCGGTCCGGTGGCTTTTTACCCCCCGCTGAGCTGACCGCAAAATTGACAGGAGAAAGCCCAAGCAACTTTATTGTTAATGGTGATCTTTCATCAAGAAATATTGGTCCGATCCCTTTTTACAGCCGTTGGGATGGAGCAAGATTGCGTGGTGAAGCGCGTTGGCCTACTCAATCCTTACTCGCATTTCAGCCGTTGGTACCTAAAGATTTAGGGATAAACTTACGATCAGGTGATCTTTATGCACAGGCTGCTTTTTCTGTCACACAAGGGCAAGGTTTTGTTGCGGGTGGTCACTGGGTGGTAAAAAATGGCAGCATGTGGCTTAAAGATGGTGAAATCAGTGGACTTGATTTTGTCTTACCGTGGCGGCTGAGAGATAGTATCTGGCAATTTGGTGTTAAATCGCCGGTTCAGCTACGAGTGAAAACGATTAATAACCTGTTTGAAATGCGTAACTTGACGGCGGATTTACAGGGATTTTATCCACCATCGGAACAAAAATCGCTGGAACTGACTAACGTGAATGTAGGTATATTGGATGGACATATTAACCTAGATAAATTAAGGCTTCCTCAGCAGCATCCTGCTATTTTGATGCTTGATAAATTGGAGTTAAGTCGCCTTTTTACTGCGTTGAAAATTAAACAATTTGCGATGTCCGGCAAAATCAGCGGAAAATTGCCGTTGTTTATTAATAATGAACGTTGGATAGTTCAGCAAGGTCGGATTACCAATATCGACCATATGACCTTACGTCTGGATAAAGACACGGTAGATTCCATTAACAAAGATAATATTTCCGCCAGCGCCGCTATGGATTGGCTACGCTATTTAGAAATCAGCCGCTTACGGGCGCAAGTCAATCTTGATAATTTAGGCGTTCTGACACTTGATGCTGAAATTCAAGGTGTTAATTCATTAAGAGATAAAAAACGGCAAGTCAAGCTGAATTACCATCATGAAGAGAATATCTTTCACTTATGGCGTAGCTTACGGTTTGGCAACAATCTTGAAGATTGGTTACAGCAGAATATATCTGTATTAAATGGGAGTGATAAATGACAAAACAAACCAGAACGAAGCTGTTCTTACTATCAATGGGGCCCTTAATGCTGTCAGGTTGTATACGCCTTGAAGTGGCAACACCTGAGAAGCCTATTAATATTAATATGAATGTCAAAATTGAGCATGAAATTCAGATAAAAGTAGACAGGCAAGTTGAAGAGATGCTCAAGAATAACACGGGCTTATTCTAGGGGGTTAGCATTATGAAGAGAACAGGTACGGGAATATTATTATTGGTGAGTGTATTGTTCAGCTCTTTTGTTGGAGGAATGACCCTGAATGAGGCAAAGCAGAAAGGGTTGGTCGGTGAAACTTTCAGTGGTTATCTGGCTATAGTGAAAACAGATAGGCAGGCACAGGTTTTGGTGACAGAGATTAATCAGGCCCGTGAGAAAAAATACGCAGAAATTGCGGCTGGCAATAATATTTCTACAAAGCAAGTGGCTAAACTTACTGGCGAAAAACTGGTGAACAGAGCTGAACTTGGTGAGTATGTGCTTGGTATTAATGGTAAGTGGTTGCAGAAATAAAAGCGCGTCGGATGACGCGCAAAAGACAGCAATATAAAAATATAGGTAATGTATGAATTATGAACAAAAACGTGGCTATCAGGAAGCTATTGCTTCCAAAACTTCACGGGCGGTTTGTTGCGCTTGATTTGCGGCATCAGGGCCTAACCCTACACCTTCGGCAAATACAAACTCTACATCAGTGAGCCCAATGAAACTCAGGAATAGACGCAGATAAGGCACCAACAGATCACTAGGTCCGTCTTTATGGATGCCACCCCGGCTGGTCAGGATGATTATCCGTTTGTCTTTTAGCAGACCTTCAGGGCCATTCTCGGTATAACGGAAGGTGACGCCAGCACGGGCTATCAGGTCAAAATAGTTTTTCAGTTGGGTTGGAATGTGGAAGTTATACATAGGGGCAGTGATAACAATAACGTCATTATTCTGCAACTCCGCGATGAGTTCGTCAGATAATGCTAACGCCTCTTTTTGACGAGCGGTCATTTCATTGCCACTCGGACGCAATGCATGAACCAGTTCATTATCCAGAACAGGAATGGGTTGTGCAGTCAGGTCGCGTACTGTAATGCTGTCATCAGTATGATTGGCTTGCCACTTTTCAATGAAGAAATCTGCCATTTGGTTAGTATGTGAATGCTGCGCCATAATGCTGGATTTAAGAACCAGAACTTTACTCATGTTTATTCCTTAAATTAACCTTTGATAGTTCACTTGTTAATCACGATATAGTTATTCTATGAGTTATTGCCTTATGGTAACAGAGCAATATTTAGAGAATAGAATTCAAATTTATTGAAAGACTTTTACTCACGTTGATATAGCGTGGCGGAAATATCCGCTGAAATTATTGCCAATAAATAGGATGTG
This sequence comes from Photorhabdus sp. CRCIA-P01, assembly GCF_003545805.1. Lineage (GTDB taxonomy): Bacteria > Pseudomonadota > Gammaproteobacteria > Enterobacterales > Enterobacteriaceae > Photorhabdus > Photorhabdus antumapuensis. Next base: position 55,956 of record NZ_NMQR01000003.1, read on the forward strand.
TTACTATATCGCCAATAAAAACGGGCTAATTAGCAAAGTAAGAAGTTACAAGGATCAATATAAGGTGAAAGAGTCTCAGAAAATCATTAACCGTCAGGCTGCTTGTCCAACGATCAAATATCCAGAAAACTTGCCCGTCAGCCAGAAGAAAGATGATATCTATAAAGCTATTCGTGACCATCAAGTTGTCATTATTGCTGGTGAAACCGGTTCGGGTAAAACAACACAGATCCCGAAAATTTGTCTTGAACTAGGCCGGGGAATAAAAGGTCTTATCGGTCATACTCAACCCCGTCGATTGGCTGCTCGCGCGGTTGCCAATCGTCTGGCGGAAGAATTGGAAACTTCAGTGGGTTCTGCTGTCGGTTATAAAGTCCGGTTCAGTGATCATGTGGGCGATAACACGTTGGTTAAGCTGATGACCGATGGTATTTTGCTGGCGGAACTGCAAAATGACAGACTGCTTAAACAGTATGACACGCTTATTATCGATGAGGCACATGAGCGTAGTCTGAATATTGATTTTATTCTGGGTTATTTGCGTCAGTTACTGCCAAAACGTCCTGATTTGAAAGTGATTATTACCTCGGCGACTATTGATCCTGAGCGTTTTTCCCGCCATTTTAATCATGCGCCAATTATTGAAGTTTCTGGCCGAACCTATCCGGTGGAAGTGCGGTATCGTCCGGTCATGGGGGAAGATAATGACGGAGAGCGGGATCAGCTTGAGGCAATTATTGATGCTGTGGATGAACTCAACCGGGAAGGGCCTGGAGATATCCTGATCTTTATGAGTGGAGAGAGGGAGATTCGTGATACAGCCGATGCGCTGAATAAACTGAATCTGCGTCATACCGAAGTATTGCCATTATTTGCGCGTCTTTCTAACAGTGATCAGAATCGGATTTTCCAGTCACATACGGGGCGGAGAATTGTGCTGGCAACTAACGTGGCAGAAACCTCGTTGACTGTACCGGGAATTAAGTATGTGATTGATACTGGGTATGCACGTATCAGCCGTTACAGTTATCGGACGAAAGTACAGAGGTTGCCGATTGAGCCAATATCACAAGCGTCGGCTAATCAGCGGAAAGGGCGTTGCGGACGTGTGTCTGACGGGATCTGTATCCGGCTGTATTCAGAAGACGATTTCCTTTCTCGGCCAGAGTTTACTGATCCAGAAATCCTACGTACTAACCTGGCATCGGTCATTCTACAAATGACAGCAATTGGTCTTGGGGATGTCAGCGCATTTCCATTTGTGCAACCGCCTGATAAACGTAATATTCAGGATGGTGTTCGGCTTCTGGAGGAGCTTGGGGCTATTGACCAAGGCACTATTGATCAGAGCACAACTGATCAGAGCACAGCGGCTAAGGGTAATTACCGTCTTACATTAATAGGGCGACAGCTTGCTCAGCTCCCAGTTGATCCCCGGTTGGCACGTATGGTATTGGAAGCTCGTCATCATGGTTGTGTGCGTGAAGTGATGGTTATCACTTCTGCGCTATCTATTCAGGACCCAAGAGAGAGGCCACTGGAGAAACAGCAGGCTTCTGATGAGAAACACCGTCGATTTGCCGATAAAGACTCCGATTTTATTGCATTTCTGAAATTATGGGATTTTTTGAAAGAGCAGCAAGAGGCACTCTCTTCGTCGCAATTTCGCAAGCTTTGCCGTCAAGATTATCTTAACTACCTGAGAGTCAGGGAATGGCAGGATATATACACCCAGTTAAGACAGGTTGTAAAAGAAATTGGTCTGTCGATAAATAGTCAGGATGCAGATTACCGCGGTATTCATACTTCATTGCTTTCTGGGCTGTTATCCCATGTCGGCCAAAAAGATACAGATAGACAGGAATATACCGGTGCGCGTAATGCGCGTTTTGCTATTTTTCCTGGTTCTGGTTTATTCAAAAAGCCACCTAAATGGTCAATGGCAGCGGAATTGGTTGAAACCAGTCGTTTGTGGGGGCGTATTGCTGCGCGGATAGAACCTGAATGGGTTGAACCGTTAGCTACACATTTAGTGAAGTATCATTATAGCGAGCCGCACTGGCAAAAATCTCAGGGTGCGGTAATGGCTAGGGAAAAAGTCACTTTATATGGTTTGCCCATTGTGGCTAGTCGTCTGGTTAATTACAGCAAAATTGATCCAATGCTCTGTCGTGAGTTGTTTATTCGTCATGCGCTGGTGGAAGGTGATTGGCAGACGCGGCATGCATTTTTCCGAGCGAATCTGAAATTACGCGAGGAAATTGAAGAGTTAGAACATAAATCCCGTCGTCGTGACATTCTGGTGGATGATGAAACCCTGTTTAGTTTCTATGATCAATGGATACCTCAGAATGTGGTTTCTGCTCGCCATTTTGATCGTTGGTGGATGAAGACAGGTAAAGAGCAACCGGACTTGCTTAACTTTGAAAAGAATATGTTGATCAAAGGTGATGCCGATAAAATCAGTGCGCTGGATTACCCTAATTACTGGTATCAGGATGCATTGAAATTACGGCTTAGTTACCAGTTTGAGCCGGGCACGCAAGCTGATGGTGTGACAGTTCATATTCCGCTGCCGGTGTTGAATCAGGTTAAGGATGAAGGGTTCGATTGGCAGATTCCCGGTATTCGCTATGATCTGGTTGTTGCGCTGATTAAATCATTGCCAAAGCCGGTTCGTCGTAATTTTGTCCCTGCACCAAACTATGCTCAGGCATTTATGGAGCGGGTACCTCAACCACAATCGACCTTGCTAGATAGCTTTGAGAAAGAGTTACGGCGGATGACTGGCGTTACGGTGTCACGTGATGATTGGCAGTTAGAGCAAGTCCCAGAGCATCTCAAAATGACATTCCGAGTGGTAGGTGAGAAGAACCGGACTGTCGCTGAGGGTAAAGATTTATCTGCGCTGAAATTACGTTTGAAAGAGAAAGTTCAGGAGACACTCTCTGCTGTTGCCGATGATGGGATTGAACAGAGTGGGCTGCATATTTGGAGTTTCGGGGAATTACCGGAACGGTATGAGCAGAAACGTGGCGGTTACTCTGTCAAAGCATTTCCCGCGCTGGTGGATGAAAAGGAGAGTATCGGTATCAAATTGTTTGAAACCGAACCGGAGCAACAAATTGCCATGTGGGAAGGTACTCGTCGTCTGTTGTTGCTCAATATTCCTTCACCAATTAAATACTTACATGAGAAATTGCCGAATAAATCCAAATTGGGGCTCTATTTTAACCCTTATGGCAAGGTATTGGATTTGATTGATGATTGTATCTCCTGTGGTGTGGATAAATTGATGGCAGGGAATGGTGGGCCGGCTTGGAATGAACAGGGTTTTATTCAGCTACAGGACAAGGTTCGGGCTGAGTTGAATGATACTGTTGTGGAAATAGCTAGGCAGGTGGAACAGATACTTACCACGATTTTTGCGATCAATAAACGTCTCAAGGGGAGAGTGGATATTTCATTCGCCTTGCCATTATCGGATATCAAAGTGCAGCTTTCTGGTCTGGTTTTCAAAGGATTTGTTACCACTAATGGTTGGAAACGTTTGCCGGATGTCCTGCGTTATCTGCAAGGCATTGAGCGCCGCCTTGAAAAATTGGCGATTGAGCCGCACAGAGATAGAGCGCAAATGGGGCGAGTCGAAAATGTTCAGCAACAGTGGCAACAATGGCTGGCGAAATTATCACTGCAACAGAAACAGTTGCCTGAGGTACAAGAGATTCGTTGGATGATTGAAGAACTGCGGATCAGCTTGTTTGCTCAGCAATTGGGTACGCCATATCCGGTCTCTGATAAGAGAATTTTACAAACGATGGAGCAGATTGCTTTTTGATTAAAGAGGAAGACCATATTCTAAACTGCGTCTCAAGTTTTACATTTGTGGTGTGGTTTTTTTATGGATTGGTAAAGCCACCTATTCTAAAGGTGGCTTTCTACTGAGACTGAAACGAATGAACTGGTTAGCAGGTACTTTCCGTATGTTTGGTTTTGTTAGCTTCAACGAAAGCATTAACCATCGCGGTTTTATTTTTGCGGTTACGCTCGTAGTCAGCCTGAGTTGCCTTCTTCTTGGTTGCTGTAGCACGTTTTAACAACATAATCGCCTCCTCCTAAATCTTCATACTCTAATATTAATCTTGACTGTACCTTTTGTAAAAGTCTTTCATAGGTTCTTTTGTGAGAATCACTGTAGCCACTAAAGTACAAGTAATGAACTTTAGATTCTTCAATATAATCCAGAATGTATGATATTAAGACATTAAAGAAGTAGTTATTTTCATTTCTATTGTAATGAACAGTTTTATCTATTTTATCAAATGGAGTCCTGCCATTTAATTCGTCTATACCCGTTATCTTTCAAGCTGCTGCTTTGTTGGCTGCTTTCACTCACCCCAGTCACATAGTTATCTATGCTCCTGGGGATTCGCTCACTTGCCGCCGCGCTGCAACTCGAAATCTATTAGGTATATAGGGATTGATTCATAAGCTTGATCGAAGAAGATGATAGACACAGCGAATAAAATGTTTGGATTAACATCGTATATTTCAGCAATTTTTTCGGCTCCGACAATATCGTCAGTTAATGGAAAGAATATCAACCGAAAGGTTTGCGGTTTTTTACTGTTAAAAGTGAATTCAATGTCATAACTGCTAACCTTACCGATTCCACCAATGGTTTTATTCTTGAGACTATGATACTTGATCATTCTTTAACACTGTCGCTGTTTTGATAATGGTTTATTATACCAATATTACATTGTCGATATTCTTTCTAATTGTCTAATATGCGAGCGGGTTCCAAATTTTATGTAATTGCGTCATTCAGCTAATTGGGTTTCCACGTTCGGTCACAAATTTATCTGTGACGTATTTGACTTGCCTGAATCTAAACAACGCGTCAATAAAATTTATTGAAAATAATTGTTAATTGTGTCACAAAACGCCATTTTTACTACTAATGATTCATTTCATTCTCATTTATAATGATATTATGGATTTTTTTTAAACAGGGTGTGCAAAATGCCATTCATGGCCATGCTTTTTATGTCAATTATAACGTTTTTCTTCTTAACTATATTAGTTAACTATTTTTTCATATTAGAACGAAATGTAAAAAAAACTATATGGGTATCGTTATTAATGACTATTATTTTCATATTCAGCCTCTTTGCCCCAACAATTCTTTATCAAAATATTTTCTAGTTGACAAATATGTTTCATATGGTCGCGCATTTAATGCGCGACCAATGGCTATTTTATCAACTGTTTTTATTGACCAAGCATGGGCTTAATTTTATTTTCATAAACATCTTTGTTTACATCGAAATTAACTGATTCTGACCATTCTCCAGTGATAACATATGGAGTTCCATTAGGATTCCACTCTTTACCAGTTAAATCTTTCATGTCGTATGGATCGGTAAATTTATCATACAGTTCATAGTTTATTACACCAGACACTCTATATTTATCATCCACATTTTCTGCCTTGACATTTGTCAATTTTCCACGAATAGTTGCGCCTCCAATAGCCCACAATGGGTCAAGGAATGGTACTTTTGATTCCTCAACGAAATCATAATTATTTTCAAAATCAATTCTTTCACCTCTTTGAATTTGTGAAATAAAACGAGATTGAATGCTGCCTTCTGCTCTCTTAAATGCACCTGGTTTCTGCATCAATGCGCGGACTTTATCATGCACACCGATTTCATAGAGTGTGAGTGCTTGGCCGAATTCTCCTGTATAGTGAAAATACATGCCAAATCCACTCATGTTACTATCTCCAGACAATGAGCTTCCAACAATTGTCTTAGTGTATTTTATTGCTAAATTTATTTGATTTAATACACTAATGAGTGAATATTTAGCATTATATAATTCCATTGCTGGTATTACAATGTGTTTATTCCACAAATTGGAAAAGCCTTTAATAGAATCAATATATTGTGCAGATATCTGAGCTGCGTATTGAAAAACTTCCTCTTCTCCCCTGTCAATAAATTTTAGGAAATTCTCTACTACATATCTCCGGGACAATTGCTTTATATTTTCAGTTCTAACAGTTTCTTGTTTTTGAATATATTCTTGTAATTTAGATTGTTGTTCACGTAGGGAGTTAAAGTACAGAATACTATTTTTCATTTCTTGAGCTCTGACGCTGAACTCATCTTCTATATTTGAGCTTTTTAGTATACCTAATATCTTTGCGAACACAAAAGCATCCGATGCAGATGATGAACTATTATCTTCTGCATCATCTAATTCTTTCGCGACAGCTCTTAATTTTTCATTCAGAGTCTTAAGTTGCCCACCATGATTAATTTTATTCGGAACTTCAATAGATGGAACAAAAACATCGGGTGGATTCCAATGATGATTTGGAGGTTGGATTGGGTTATTTGGAAAATATATCCCTGTCTCATGAGTAATACTCCAACCTTTTGGATCCGTACTCGTTGACCAGCCGTTACCATGATGAACAACAGTTCCCGGTCCAAAAACCATCCTATCAGGAATATAACCAGGATTAATAACTGTACCAAAATTAGACATAAAAACCTCTATTATAAATTTTAAAAGTATTTTTGTTAAAGAATGCGATTATTGAATGAAAATAAGTAACCGTCTTCTTATTCATTATTTTATATGTTTTCTAATGACATCTTAAATAATTAATAATATAAGGTTATTATTACAAAACTATAAATAAGAATTGATTTGATTATTGTTTTTCTATAATTAACTATAGGTATTATTTTATTGTTAATACTTGATCAAATTATGATTTAGGTATGAAGAATGGAATAATATATGGAATTTATGCTCAGGGTAATGTTGTGAGTGTTTTTTAATGATAGATAAATCAGTTGATTCTAAATAACGGAAATGATCTTATGCTCTCACGTATTACGCCGGTAGTCGATATCAATGGTGATAAATATTACGTATTTATTCCGGATATTACATTCCTTGACGCCAATAAAATAAAGAAAAAAGATTTTATATGTAATGTTGTAATTTCACGGGGAGAAATTCTATCAGCAATTGATGCTATTATTACTAACGCATAACATGTTAATTAGTGGGAGTAATCTACTGAGTTTTTTTTTCAAATATTTTTCAGATAAAAATAATAAAATAACAGCGCATCAGCCAAGAGATAAACTCTCTATACCTAATAGATTTCGAGTTGCATCGCGACGGCAAGGGAGCGAATCCCCGGGAGCATAGAGAACTATGTGACCGGGGTGAGTGAGTGCAGCCAACAAAGAGGCAGCTTGAAAGATAACGGGTATATAACTGATGCAGATAAACGTATTACTGATAAGTTAATGTCATTGTGGCGGTTACATTTGCTTGTCCGGGAGTAATATGGCGATCAGTCTGAAAATAGCGGGCGTGTAAAGGGATAGATAACTTCCCACCTGAATGGCTATTACCAATATTTATTTGTGAATGAATAATAACAGGTTGATTGTTGTAAAGAATTTGCATACCCACACCGGAAGCAGTTGTATGATTATCATTTTGATCAAGCGCCCATACATGATATAAGTTATTTTTTGCTTTCTTTCCATCAAGCATTAGTTGAATTTGGACATCATCATCACAATCTAAAATAACCTCAAAATCTTTTCCTCCTGCGGTACTGTTAATACCAGAAAAATCACTTTTTTTAATATCGCCCATAGGGACAGTAATATTATTATTTCTCAGTGAGCAGCTTTTGGTAATAATCCGGGTATTTCCTAAGCGGTAAGTGTGCACGATATGGTTATTTACCCGTGCCTGAATTAACTGCTCATTTTTGACAAAACCAGAACCTGTTGTTGGCGCTATTTTTATTAGCTGAATTGTCAGATAACCCCATGTTTTACCACAATACCAACGACCAGAATTATCGCAGCTTACAGGGTTATTAGCGATACGGGGTAACCAGTCGATACCATAGTCGGGTCCCCATGTATTTATTCTGATACCAACACCGGGAACACCGGATTCATAAATAGCATCCTTGTTATAATCTGCACTTTTATAGGATGTATATCCCCATGACGTATTAACGTTTGTATCGCAATAAAAGATATTGCTTTTATTGTCTAATTCATCTGCGCGATATTCATAAATGGTTGTACCAATAGGGTGATCCCTTGGGACATATAAGGTTCCAAAAGAGAGATGAGTGATTTCTGGTTTAAATCCTTCCTCAAACTGGCAGTTAGCGGCAAAACTATAAGGACTGACTATTAAACCAATGAATAAGTTGGTAATAATGATAAAATATTTAAATTTATTGTAAATATTAAACATAGCGTTTTCCTGTGGCTTGTTATTTACAGTGTGCTTCTATTATATAAATACCGGATAAAGGAATTTTTTCTGGTAGTTTGTAATTAACGACACATTCCTGAATATCTTTATATCCCCATTTAACGAATAATCGTCCACTATCGGGTAAACCAGTGAGGTAAACTTGCCCTTCGTGACTGACAATTGCATTGTTTGTTTCATCAAGGTCATGGTGTTTTTCTAACGTGACAACTGCACCAAAAGGAAGAGGATTTTTTTGATAATAGAGATTGATTAGAACTCTGTGACCTATCCGGGTTTTAAAATCGGCCAGGACTAATGCCCCTCGAGTAGGAATAACGGTTTGGGCATTAACGTCAATATCGACATTATCTGCTAATGAATGAGTATCCAGTGCGATCCGATTTTTCCGGTAACTACTGATATAAGGAATAACCGCATAACCATTCCAATCGGTGGCGATACCAGCATTATTTTGGATCTTTATTCCTTGAGCGCCATCAGCCCGGACTAATGCTAATGTATCTCCCAAATGTTGTGAAAGAGTAATACCGTATGGGTGAGCAACAATACCTCCCTGGAGGCCATAATTCAGTTGGTGAGAATGACGATCATAGCTATAACCAGTACTAAATTGACCATAAGCGCCTTTATATTCCGCATGAATATGACCGCCAGCGCCAGTACCGTGATTCGTGTAATTCTGCTGTAAACTATAGATTAAATTATTGTCTTCCAGCGCTGTGCCACTTAAACCCACTTGATGGGAAATATCTTTGTTTTTATTGGTATTAAAATTATAGCTGGTCCAGCTATTCTTTAGCCAGCGATCTAATGGAATCTGTATGCTGAATGAAAAAAGCTGTTCATTTTTATCTGTATCTGGAAGTTGGCTATAGGCATAATTCAGGCTGTAATTAATATTATTATAATTGGTGCTATAACCTGCGTTGATATTACGTTCATAGCCACGTTGCCGCCAATAATTTTGTTGAAAGGCAGACAGATATAAACTGCCAAAATTTCCCAGAGATTGATTAATATGCAGTTGCAATTTACTTCTTTTATTGGTGCGGTAACGCCAGTCACTTTTATTAGCATCATCTATGTCATTGGCTTCTTTGAAATCATAAAAACCACGTGTCGAATAACGATAACCTGCCAGAGTAAAATGAGTTCCTGTTAATGAAAGGTCTTTTGCATATTGAAAACGGTAGGATTGCCCTTTGGTACTTATATTAGAGGGTAAATCGGTGTTAGCGTGAGTGATGTCGAAAGAGAGAGAACCCAATATACCAAAGTTATAACCTGATCCTAAAGCAACGGATTGATAGTCTTTTGAAAAAATCGTACCACCATAGGTAGTGATATTATTAGAAAAACCATAGACTAATGCGCTTTGGGTAAAATTAGGTTCTCGCTCATGATTATTTGATGATTGATATTGGCCCAGTGTTATCGAATATTGCAATCCTCCTTCCCGTAACATAATCGGTATAGTCGAAAAGGACTGAGTAGATCGATATTCCTGACCATCTGCTTCCTTGATAATAACGTCCAAATCTCCACTTGTTGTGGTTGGGAAAAGGTCATTAATGACAAATGGACCCGGTGAAACATAAGTTTGATAAATGATATAGCCGTTTTGCTTGATTGTAACTTGAGCATTACTTTGAGCAATTCCTCGGACACTAGGGGCGAAACCTTGTAAGCTGTCTGGTAACATATTGTCATCAGAAGCTAACTGTAAGCCACGGAATTGAACACCTTCAAAAATATAGGAGGGGGTAAAGCTGTCACCTAGCGTTAATTGTCCTTTTAGTGCGTGAATATCCCGTTGTAAATAGGTGTTAATACTTTTCCAACTCTTATCATGACTGGTATAGGTAGAATAATTGCGTAGACGCCATGCTTGCCAATTAGCACCCGTTCGAAGATTCAGATAATGGGTCTGCGTAGAGTCAGATGGATTATCTTGCCAGGTATTTGAACCACTATAATTATAGTTAATCAGTAATGAAGTTAATCCTTGCTGCCATAATTCAGGCGAAACATAACCTCTTGCCTGATTGTTTAATATTGCTTGTGGAATACTGATATCGAGTCTTTGCTGGCTAAAATTGAAGACGGCGCTTGCTGATGGAATATATTGACTTAAATCAGACAACTCTGTTTCTGGTGGTAAACTGATCAGCTCTGGGAAGTTATCAATTTTTACTCCCATATTCTGTAATTGCTGAATTGTCAGCTTGGGCAACAATTTATTATTTATCGTGACAAAAGTTACGTTCCTGGTATCTATTTTATCTCTATTAAGATAAATATCTACCCAGTAAATACCGGGCGGATAGTCATCTTGCGTGAAAATAGAGAGATCAATATTTTCAGGTGAACCAAAATCAGTACCTATTTCCAGTGCATGAATGTTGAAATAATCTTCAGAATAAGTTTTAGCCGGGTAAAAAAGTACGCCAACAGCTATAAATAGCAATAATAAGAGCCATGAATGTTCAATATTGTATGGTTGCTTATTAATATTATGCTGTGAGCACTTTCCCATAATTAATTTTCTGGCGTAGAGTAATGTAATGGTTTTATTAAATGGTTGTTTTTTCCTCGGCGGTAGCACCACCAAAATCATTAATTGCTTTCCAATTTACCTGTTTTATGTTCTTTATTGGCAGAGGCCAGCTTAGTTGGCTAAAGGGTTTAATCATGCCCGCAGGTTTTATTTCATGTTGATCTACTTTCAGGTAAGAGAATGAAATGAAATAAGGAGTGGGGTTCTCTGCGATCAGTGAATTATTTTCCGTACGGAATTTGAGCTCTTTGTATGCAGTACTTGACTTTTCTGCTAAATTTGCAGGGCGGTAAAACAATTTAAACTTTGACTTAACTGTTATTTGTAATTGATTCTGATCTGATTTTGCAGAGGTAGGAATAGACTTTACATTTAACCAAAAAAGTGATTCCCGATCTTGAGGCAGGTTACTTTCTGTTTTTACAATACGCAGGATATTTTCATGGCCTGCTGCGAGTTTAAAGATGGGAGGAGTAACGATAAAAGGGGTCTTCGTATTGTCATTTTCATCTTGGATCCAAGATTGAATCAGGTAAGGGGCATTTTTTTCCGGGTTATTTATAGAAATAGACGCTTCTTTTTTGTCACTCATGTAAATAACACGGGTTCCACCAATGACGACCCCTGCGATAGCGAAATTTACACTGATAATATATAGAAAAATTATTGTGAATAGGCGTTGATACTGCACGGTAACATCTCCGTTTTATCGTGTTTTTATGCGTTATTTTGTTGGATTTATGGGCATCCATGCCCTGTACTTCTCTATACCCGTTATCTTTCAAGTTGCCTCTTTGTTGGCTGCACTCGCTCACCCCAGTCACATAGTTATCTATGCTCCCGGGGATTCACTCCCTTGCCGTCGCGATCCATCTTGAAATCTATAGGGTATATTAGAAACAAAACGTGAATGAAGTTCTGTTCTAAATTTAGCCTGTCTTAGTTGTAAACAATCGTAAAATTGGCGACTGCATCACCCGAGCCTGGACTAATTACTTGGGTTGTAGCAACGTATTTTGCCATGAACTTCAGTTCTGCTGTTTTTTGATCAGTAAAAGCCTGGGATTTGGAGGCTTTTGCCAAAGGAATCAACGTTGAATTATCTTCTTCATAGATACCAATAGCAACACCATCGGCGACTGCTTGGCCTTTATCATTGGATAAGGCCAGAAGATTGTTATTTCTATTATCTATCTGCCCGTCAAATTTAACTTGCGCATGGGTATATTCTGGTGGGCAATCACTCATCTTAATGCTAAAGGGTGTTGCAGCTGCGGTACTATCTACACCACTAAATGCATTGGAGCTAATTGTTCCCATGTTTACGTTTTGATTTGCAGAATCAGTATCGATTTTACAGGCATTCGCGATGATATTACCTGTAAAGTTGATTTTTCCGTCTGCTGCATTTGCTACAGAAATAAATACAGAAGATGCAAGTAAGGATAAAATAATCAGTTTAGCTTTCATTTAAAATAGATCCTAACCCTGCCGAGCATGGTGTCAGGGCAATAGAAATACTGATTTAATGGGAACTGTATAAACATCAATACAGCGTGTAAATATTTATAGCTTTTACCCGATAACAACGACGATAACTTAAACTGTGTCTTTTTCGGGATAAAGCTGGGTGATCATAGCGATTAATTAGGAAAAATCCAAAGAATGACTCGATAATGTATTGTATTTAAGACTTTTATCTGTATTTGTATCTTAAACAGGATTATTTTTTAATATTAACGTGATTTATTGTATGTAATAAATCATTATGCTAATTAATGAGAATATCTTTTGATTAATAATTAGTTATAAGATGAATTGTGATATAAATCACAATTCATCTATCACGCCTAAGAATTTATTTTTTTGTTCTATTATTTTTATGTTATTTCTTCTCGCTGTCATTTTCTCTTCGAGAGTGTTTATTATGATAGAGATAAGTTATCTGGGCTAAATTACTCTATAGTTTTCTCGTGTGATCTTTCTATTCTATTGTCTATACCCTATGGATTTCAAGATGCATCGCGACGGCAAGGGAGTGAATCCCCGGGAGCATAGATAACTATGTGACCGGGGTGAGCGAGTGCAGCCAACAAAGAGGCAACTTGAAAGATAACGAGTATATAGCAATACCTATTTCAGTTGACGTTATGAACCCTCAACGTAATTAACCCTGTAAGGAAAGAATAATGAAACAGTTCGTCTTTGTATTGGGCCTTTTGTCCATCGTGCTTGCAGTCGCGTGTCCTGCCTCGGCCATGCAAGTAGAGCAAAAAACCGCCAACAATGGTGTGACATTGATCGAATATTCGGTGCGTGGGAAGGGGCCACTGCTCGTGGTGATTGCTTCAACCGGGCGGGGAACGGCGGAATTCTCGCCGCTCGCTGATCGACTGGCGATGCGCGGCTATCGCGTTGCTCTGCCTGAGCCACGTGGAATCTCGGGGTCGACCGGTCCGATGGAAAATGTGACCTTCCACGACTTTGCCGACGATTTTGCGGCGGTGGTTGCGGCGGAGGGAGGTAAGGCAATCGTGGTGGGGCACGCTTATGGCCATTGGATCGCCAAGACGATTGCCTCGGATTATCCCGAAATGACGCGTGGCATAGTACTTCTGGCAGGGGCTGCGAAATCTTGGCCCTCGGAGCTTTCGGATGCGATCATGGTGATTAGTGATCCGAAATCCACCCGAGAGGCGCGGCTGGCGAAACTTAGACTTGCCTTCTTCGCGGAAGGCAATGACCCGACACCTTGGCTTGAGGGTTGGCATTCCGATGTTGTAAAAAGCCAGTCCGCGGCGCGCAAGCTGACCAATCGTAAGGATTGGTGGGCTGGCGGGACGGTGCCAATGCTCGATCTACAGGCTGGTTCCGACCCGTTTCGACCTGAAGCGTCTCGGATAGAGGCGAAGGACGAGTTTGGTAACCGCGTTACTGTCGCAATGATTGAAGGGGCCAGTCATGCGCTACCCGCCGAAAAGCCGATCGAGACGGCGGATGCAATTGCGGATTGGGCTGACAAACTGAAATAATTAAAAACAATACCCGGTCTCTATCAGGGCATTCGTACCGAAAAAATTTAGTGCGAATGCCCCAAGCAGAGGTGATTCCGACCCAATTAAGTTACATTAACAAAATTAGTTACAACATACTAATAAAGATAATAATAAAAAATATGACAGAACAACGAAAAACCAAACAAACTGCTATATGAAAATCCCAAAAGCCATTACAGGAGAATAATGGCTTGGATCTGATGGGATTACTTGATTAACAGCCCAGTGGCAGGGATTGCTATTATCAGCAATGCGGCAATAGTGAGCTTTTCAGCCAGATATAAGCTATTTTTCTGTGGGTTTTGGCGGCGTGCATACAAAAAAACAATAAGACCTGGCGCATAGAGAACAACAGACAATAACAAATTCATCAAACCGGATGCATAAAGCAGCCATATGCCATAAATGCATGCTCCAACAGCAATGAGTAGTAACCCTTTATTGCTACGATCAACAGCGACTTTTAAAAGAAATGCTCCGACAAGGAAATAGGGCACTAAAATCATCTCTGATGCAATTGTCAGCAATGAATTGTAGTTGCTTCCACTTAACCAGATCAAAACGAGAGAGAGTTGTACCGCGCTATTAGTGAACCACAATGAAGATGATGGCGCATTATTGCGGTTTTGTCGGCTAAATACTTTTGGAAAAGAGCCGTGTTGAGAAGCGATAAATGGCACTTCTGCCGCCATGATTGTCCAACTCAGATAGGCACCACAGACGGAGACAATCAATCCGGCAGCAATAATGATTTCACCTGCGGAGCCAACAAGTCCTACCATCAGGTTTGCCATCGATGGATTGCGCATTGCTGCTAACTCAGGTCGTGGTACTAATCCAAGGGAGAGTAGGGTGACCAAGATGTATATTGCTAATGCCGCAACGACAGCTAGCATGGTTGCAATACCAACATCTGTCCGTTTTTTCGCCCTGGCTGAAACCACAACAGCACCTTCAATACCAATAAAAACCCAAAGGGTAATCAACATGGTATCTTTTACTTGTTGCCAGACAGGAACCCCTAGATCGATACCTTTAAAGTCGAAATGAAAGATATCCATTTTGAAGGCTATGGCGGCAAGTATGATGAAAGCACCCAAAGGCAGTAATTTTGCCATTGTCGCCAATTTGTTGATTCCGGCTGCGGTTTGAACGCCACGGAGTACTAACCAATGTACGAACCAAAGTAGAATAGACTCTCCCAATAGGGACTGCCAAGTATTGCCGTCACCAAAGATGACAATGCCTTCTTTATCAGTAAAGAAACTCAGGGCGGCAAAAACGATAACCAGATAAGAAACATTGGCAACGATTGCGCATAACCAATATCCCCAGGCGGAACAGAAGCCTATTAGCTCACCAAAGCCTTCTTTGGCATAAGTGAAAATCCCCCCATCAAGATCCGGACGAAGACGAGAGAGCAATAACAGTGCGGTAGCCAGGAACAGGATACCGACACCTGTTATTCCCCAACCGATCATTAACGCTGCTGGGCTGGCGATTTCAGCCATATTCTGCGGTAAGCTGAAAACACCCGCACCGACCATAGAGCTGAGTACCAGAGCAGTAAGAGCTGTGAGACCTAGTTTCTTTTCCAAAAATATGTTCCTAATATGACATAAACTGCATTATTAACCGGTTCATTATCCTGATCATAAAGATGAACTGGGTATCGGGTTTTTATCGCTTCCAAGCTGTACAGGACGGAGAAACAGACTGATTGAACCTAGAAATAGGGGGGGATTCTACGAAGGGTATGAGCTGGATGCAATGGTTTTCTATGCAAATAACTATAAAATTTATGCATTGTTTGATGGTCAGTTTGGTGATGATTAAGTGTGGTTAGATAGCAATTTATTTTTATAAGTTTCTATGAGTTATTTTTATAATGCTGTTTATTGTACTGAGGTAAATAGGTAATAAGAATGAATTACGATGGTGTTATTACTAATTAAGTAATTTTTATTTTAATTTTTTCGATCAATCTCGAAATTTAATAAAAATGGTTGTGAGGGATAACGTTTTATCTCTAATTTTTATTTTATTATGTAATATTACCGATAAGTAATAATCGTCTCTTGTTTTCATGTCAGATTATTAAATTAATCTATTGAATATGTAGTTTCATAATGTTATGAGTATTTTATCAAATTAAAACATATAGAATGTTTTTTAATTTATTGATTTAATTTAAATATTTATTGATTTTTAATTGACTTTGTTAATTTTATATTTAGGTTAATATATTATTTATTGACTTCTTTATCAGTAACTAGTTAATTCCCTACAATGTGATATAAAACTAATCTTATATAAAAATAGAAAAATCATGTTGACAACGACTGCTTTGATTTATATTGTTTGTGAAAATATTACTCTGCCATTTATTAACTTTTTTTTCTTGTATATGTTTTTAATTTTCAGGAATGATTATATGTACATATACCAAAAAATATTCTCAGATGGTGAGAGGACAGCTGTCATTCAAATTTTTATCTGTTTCCGCGTTTATGCCAGGAAACCCGATAGATAATAATACAATGGAATCTGTCCTTGGTTTTGTTGGTGGTCGTCCATCAAGATCTCGTCATATAGTCCTTCGCAATAATGGTATCAAATATCGCCATTATGCCCTGGATCCAGAGACGGGTGAGACAACTTATACATCTGCTCAATTAGCGGCTGAGGCAATAAAAGGTTTGGTTGATGAACACTTTTCTTTAGATGATATGCAAAGTTTGGCAGCAAGCAGTGGTACTCCTGATCAAATTATACCGGGTCATGGTATCATGGTTCATGGAGAGCTCAAAAATAAACCATGTGAAGTTATCTCAACTGCCGGTGCTTGTGCTTCGGGTATGACAGCGATGAAATATGCTTATTTGTCCGTTCTCTCAGGAGCGACAAGTAATGCGGTTTCAACAACGTCGGAAGTACCTTCCACTGTATTGCATGCCCGCAATTTCCAGAGTGAAAACGAAGCTCGGGTTGCAGAACTGGAACGACGCCCTGAAATCGCTTTTGAAAAAGATTTTCTGCGTTGGATGCTTTCTGATGGCGCCGGCGCTGCTTTACTTGAAAACAAACCTCGACCTGATGGTGTTTCATTGCGAATTGATTGGATAGATATGTACTCTTTTGCTAATGAGCAAGAGACATGTATGTACTCAGGTGGAGAAAAGTTAGCAGATGGCAGTTTAAAAGGCTGGTCACAAATGAGCCAGGCTGATTGGCTTGCCTATTCTGTTTTCTGCATCAAACAAGATGTCAGATATTTAAATGAGAGGGTCGTTAAATACACACTTACCGAACCATTGAGACGGATAGTTGCTGATCGTAACTTATCGGCAGAATCTATTGATTGGTTCTTGCCTCATTACTCATCTGAATATTTCCGCATGAAATTTTCCGCGGGTCTTGATGATATTAATTTTAGTATTGAACAAGAACGTTGGTTTACTAACTTAACAATGAAAGGAAATACCGGATCGGCTTCTATTTATATCATGTTGGATGAGCTTATGAAGTCGGGTAAATTGAAGAAAGATCAGCGTCTGTTATGTTTTATCCCTGAAAGTGCCAGATTCACTGGGGCATTCATGCACCTGACTGTCGTGTAAATATTTAATCTTAGTGTTAATGAAGAATGGGGAAACAACCTGTTTCCCCTTGTAATTGGTACATCTAGGAAAATACAGCGTGGAAAATTTAGAGAATCGTGTCAAGAGTGTTGTTGCAGAACAACTTGGAATACCTGAAACCCAGATTCTTAATACACAAACATTCGAGGAATTAGGTGCCGACTCGTTAGATAATGTTGAACTGATTATGGCTCTGGAAGAGCATTTCGGAATAACTATTGATGATGAAGAAGCGGAAAAAATAGTGACGATACAGAACGCCATTGATTGTATCGATTCGAAGTTGGAATCCGCTAACTAATTTGAAGAACTTTATTATCTTTATAAGTAAAAAAAGCACATATGATTATCATGTGTGCCTTTTTTTGGTTATATACCCTATGGATTTCAAGATGCATCGCGACGGCAAGGGAGCGAATCCCCGGGAGCATAGATAACTATGTGACCGGGGTGAGCGAGTGCAGCCAACAAAGAGGCGACTTGAAAGATGACGGGTATAGATTATTTGAACAGATCTGCACTGATAGTGGAGGTTCCACCACTGGATTGCCATTCACGGGTGATATGATAGTACTTAGCACCTTTAGCCGCGGCGCGTTTAGCAACTTCATAGGAAACATCAGGCATGCTGTTGTAGTAACCTGAAAAGGTGATGGAATCAAAAGGAACCATCTGAGCAGCGCTGATTTTATTTAATTCTTGGATCTTTGTGCCATCAGGAAGAGTTACCGTGTAACGTTCACCTTTAGAATACTGGGTTTCAAAGAAGCGGCCAACAGAATTACTGGTTGAAGTTGAAGAGGCTAAACCAGGAATTTCTACTTTTTTAGCTGATTCACCACCAGCAGCCAATGCAATGCGTCCAGAATCGGAATCTGCCGGGATAACAGCTTCATCAACCTGAATTTGGCGTTTTGGCGCATCATCTTTATAAACATAAGCTGTCACCGTCTGATTACCGCCATCATTGATTGCAACCTGACGAACAATAAAGAAAGCCGCTGCGTCTTTTTTCTTGGCTTCTTTTGCAATGGCTTCATTCAAATCGGGTTCATTGTCGTAAAAGCCGCTAATAGTGACCGTATCGAATGGTTCCAGTGTTATAGCTTCTGCTTTGGGTAATTCTTTGATGCCACGGAACAGACGATATTTAGGTGAATTATCAATTTTCTCTGCATCTTTGTGAAACAGATCAGCCGTAACGCGCAGATTGCCGCTATTATTTAGATCGTCAAGGCTTTGGATATAAAACCCATCTGCACCCATTTTGTCTGCACGACGGGAAACCGCATCGGCAGCTTCATAAATAGCATTAAAAGGGCCTGTAACCGTAATACGTTTAAACGGTTTCAGCTCTGCTGCTTTCTCCGGGGATAACTCCTGAGCTGCTTGAACAGTGGTAATACCCGTTAATGAGAGTACCGCGGCTGCAATGATCGTTGTTTTCAGCTTCATAAAAAATCCTTCCACCTTGCGCATTAAATAGTTGTAACTTGCTGAACATGGTTGTGCATCACATAGCCGATAATTATTACATGTAATAATAGCTAATGTCCCACGAATTTATGCTATCAGTATGAATGAATGCAAGTTTATAGGATAGGGCGTCATAAGTTTTTATCAACATAGCGAATGGTCTAGTTAAAGTTGCGATTTGCACCGGTAATACTACTTAGTTATTTTCTACCCATTAGCGATCGATCATCGATAATATTTTCAATTTGTTATCAAAATATTTGTTGATAGATTTTGCTGATGGCAGTAATAAAGTTAATTTAGTCGCTAAATTGACTGTAACAAGCAATAATCATTATTAATCTTAGGCTTTAGGAAGGGAACATTATGCGTATTGGTGTACCGAAGGAGCGACTTGCCAATGAAGCACGTGTTGCAGCCACACCGAACACTGTGGAACACCTGCTGAAATTGGGATTTAATGTCGTTGTTGAGAGTGGAGCGGGGCATTTAGCCAGCTTTGAGGATAGTGCTTACCAACAAGTAGGTGCTGAAATTACTGATCGTCATAATATTTGGCGTTCAGATATCATTTTAAAGGTTAATGCTCCTGAGGATGACGAAATAGCCTTAATGAAGGAAGGGAGTACGTTGGTGAGTTTTGTCTGGCCGGCACAAAACCCTGAGTTAATGCAGAAGTTATCAGACCGCAAAGTCACGGTGTTGGCTATGGATTCAGTACCGCGTATTTCCAGAGCACAGTCGTTGGATGCGTTGAGTTCCATGGCAAATATTGCTGGTTATCGTGCAATAGTCGAAGCCGCTCACGAATTTGGTCGCTTCTTTACTGGTCAGATCACCGCCGCAGGTAAAGTCCCGCCAGCCAAGGTGATGATTATTGGTGCCGGTGTTGCTGGTTTAGCCGCAGTGGGTGCAGCGGGCAGTCTGGGAGCGGTTGTTCGTGCATTTGATACTCGCCCTGAAGTTAAAGAGCAAATTCAGAGCATGGGAGCAGAGTTTCTGGAGCTGAATTTTGAAGAAGAGGCCGGTAGTGGCGACGGCTATGCAAAAGTTATGTCTGAAGCCTTTATTAAAGCGGAGATGGCGCTTTTTGCTGAACAAGCAAAAGAAGTTGACATTATTGTGACGACGGCGCTTATTCCGGGAAAACCGGCTCCACGTCTTATCACCAAAGAGATGGTTGAATCCATGAAGCCGGGTAGTGTGATTGTTGATCTGGCCGCTCAGACGGGAGGAAACTGTGAATTAACCCAAGCAGATAAATTAGTTGTTACAGCAAATGGTGTGAAAATTATTGGTTACACAGATTTGCCAAGCCGCTTGCCAACACAATCTTCACAACTCTACGGCACTAACCTGGTTAATTTGCTTAAGTTACTGTGCAAAGAAAAAAATGGCGAAATCAATATTGATTTTGACGATGTTGTTATTCGTGGCGTGACAGTCGTCAAAGAGGGCGAAATTACCTGGCCGGCGCCACCCATTCAAGTTTCGGCCCAGCAGCAGGCAAAACCGGCATCAATTAAAGCAGAAAAGCCAGCGGCGAAACCCGTTTCACCTTGGTTGAAATATGGTTTATTGGCATTGGCTGTTATTTTGTTCGGTTGGTTAGCCAATGTTGCACCAAAAGAATTTTTATCCCACTTTACTGTTTTCGCGTTAGCTTGCGTGGTGGGTTATTACGTAGTCTGGAATGTCAGCCATGCTTTACACACACCATTAATGTCGGTAACTAATGCCATTTCGGGGATTATTGTCGTTGGGGCGTTATTGCAAATTGGTGATGGTGGATGGGTAAGTTTCTTCTCATTTATTGCTGTTCTTATTGCCAGCATTAATATCTTCGGTGGCTTTACTGTCACTCAACGTATGCTGAAAATGTTTCGTAAGGACTAAGGGGTAACTAATGTCGAGTGGAGTCGTTACAGCAGCCTATATTGTTGCCGCCATTTTATTTATTTTCAGCCTGGCAGGTTTATCTCGTCATGAGAGTTCTAAACGCGGAAATATTTTTGGTATCACTGGAATGGCAATCGCATTGATTGCGACTATTTTCGGGCCTGACACCGGAAGTGTTGTCTGGGTTATTCTGGCGATGGTGATCGGTGCGGTTATTGGTATTCGTCTGGCAAATAGAATTGAAATGACTGAAATGCCGGAATTGGTTGCCATTCTGCACAGTTTTGTTGGTTTGGCCGCCGTATTGGTTGGTTTTAATAGCTTTATTGCTCACGATAGTTTTGCAGAACCCGTGATGGAAAATATCCATCTGACAGAAGTTTTCCTGGGGGTTTTCATTGGTGCGGTTACCTTCACCGGTTCTGTTGTGGCATTTGGTAAGTTATGTGGAAAAATGTCCTCTAAACCGTTGATGCTGCCAAATCGTCATAAATTAAACCTCGCGGCGCTTGTTATCTCCTTTGTGCTGTTGATTACCTTTGTGAAAACAGAAAGTACGGGTCTGCAAGTGTTCACGTTGTTGCTCATGACAGCAATCGCATTGGCGTTTGGTTGGCATTTGGTTGCTTCCATCGGTGGTGCGGATATGCCAGTAGTGGTTTCAATGTTGAACTCCTATTCGGGTTGGGCCGCCGCCGCGGCGGGTTTCATGTTGAGCAATGATTTGTTGATTGTCACGGGTGCATTGGTGGGCTCTTCGGGGGCGATTCTCTCTTACATCATGTGTAAGGCCATGAATCGGTCTTTTATCAGTGTGATTGCCGGTGGGTTTGGGACTGATGGTTCTTCAACCGGTGATGAGCAGGAGATGGGCGAGTACCGCGAAACCACAGCGGAAGAAGTTGCTGAACTATTGAAAAACTCAACTTCGGTTATCATCACGCCGGGATATGGTATGGCTGTTGCACAGGCGCAGTATCCGGTACATGACATCACCGCTAAACTGCGAGAGAAGGGAATTAACGTCCGCTTTGGTATTCATCCCGTTGCGGGGCGTTTGCCTGGGCATATGAACGTGCTGTTGGCAGAAGCAAAAGTGCCTTACGACGTTGTTTTGGAAATGGATGAAATCAATGATGATTTCTCTGATACCGATACTGTGTTGGTTATTGGCGCCAACGACACCGTTAACCCTGCGGCACAGGAAGATCCCAACAGTCCGATTGCGGGTATGCCCGTTCTGGAAGTCTGGAAAGCACAAAATGTTGTTGTGTTTAAACGCTCTATGAACACAGGTTACGCCGGTGTGCAAAACCCACTGTTCTTTAAAGACAACAGTCAGATGTTGTTCGGTGATGCGAAAGCGAGTGTAGAGGCAATCCTGCGTGCACTGTGATTTTCTATCTTTTTAACGTACAGATTTGATGGATTTATTGTCTCTCAATCGAGATATGATTGAGAGACAGAAGAAATTGGTAGTTTCCAACCGTCAACCCTGTAAATTTATCCTTTGGCGCCAGACTACAGGTGGCATTCAGGGAGCTCTTTATCCTCGCCACGTGCAATAGCGTCTAACCAGTCAGAAAGTTCATTGCCAGTTAAATGCAAGCCGGTAGCTTCCTTCATATTCTAACCAAGCGTTTTCAGCATCACGCAAAAATTGTTGTCTGGATTTCAGAGTATTCGTTTGTTTATGCATAATCTTTCTACAAATGTCACTAATAAAATAAACGTTGTCATTGGGAAGTAAGAATAACAACATTTCAGGATGTAATACATCGCACGATATGTAAGGAGTTTTGCGTTTGTTATTTAATTTCCAGCGTATCGTACCCCCGCCAGCGATAATTCATCACCGATAATGTCCAGAACAGAATGAAAATCCCGACGACCCAAAAACCAACATTGCCCATGTTGTCGTTTAATGCCCCGATAGTGTCCCAGAAAACACCATGCAAATCCCACTGCTCAGCGATAAGTCCAAGCGCTTCCAATCCACCAATGAACAGTGCTACGGCCACGGAAGCCGCGGTGATGGTCATGTTGTAGTAGAGTTTGCGTGTCGGCTGGGAAAACGCCCAACCATAGGCTCCCACCATCACAAAATTATCCAGTGAGTCGATGAGTGCCATACCGCTGGTAAATAGCGCCGGGAATACCATCAATGACCACAGAGGAAGTCCACTGAGAGAACCGGCGGCAGATATACTTAATAGCCCAACTTCGGTCGCGGTGTCGAAACCCAATCCAAACAGAAAACCGACCAAATACATATGCCAGCTTTTGCTTACCAGCCGGAAGACTGTATGAAACAGGCGCGTCATGATTCCCCCTGGCGTTGCTTCCAGTTCAGTCAAATCACTTTTAGCCAGATTTCTGCCACGTTTGATCTCCTGGAACTTCTGATAAACGCTTTTCAATATCAGCAAATTAATCAGTGCTATCGCTAGCAGAAAGCAGGCAGAAACTAAGGTACCAACAATGCCGCCATAGTCATGAACCCAGCCCATTTGATCTTTAAACGCCATAGAGGTTAGAACAATGGCGAAGCAGGCCAGAATAACAATGGTAGAGTGCCCAAGAGAAAAGAAAGCGCCGACAGCAATGGGTGATTTACCCTGTTGCATCAATTTACGGGTGACGTTATCAATTGCCGCGATATGATCAGCGTCGACCGCATGGCGTAGTCCGTAACCGTAAGCCAGCAGGGCTGCCCCCATCATAATCGCATGATGACGGAAAGCGATAAATGCCCAAACCCAAGCAAGTACGTTAGCAGCAATCAGAACAACAAGAAGAGATACAGCACGTTTTTTATCCGTTAAATTATTCATATCTGGAATACCTGTAAATGTAAAACCCACTTTGCGGGTGATTGCTAGAAGCCAAAAAAACAGTAAGTATTTTTTGACTCCATGACCTATAATTTTTTTACTGAGCAGGCACACTAATCAGCTTGTAATATTACTTTGGATAAACTTAAATAAGAGGTAAGAGGACTAACCTGTGTTGAGAAGAATGATCTTAATTGACATATTATGGTCTTTGTGTCAAAACTTTTTTCACTAAAAGATTATCTTGCTCAATATTCAGATAGGGATAGCAACTTTTGAATAAAGTCTGTTGGGAAAAGCGTATTAAGTTATATTTTGGCATAGTGGTATGACCATATGGAATAACCAATGATTAGGGGGCTTTATGCAATTAACACCAAGGGAAATTGAAAAACTCATGGTATATACACTGGCTGATGTCGCATTAAAGCGTAAGTCTCGTGGTTTAAAACTCAATTATCCTGAAGCCGTCGCTATTATTACCGCGGCTGCATTGGAAGGTGCCAGAGAGGGGAAAACACTAGAAGAAGTAATGGATGATTCCCGGCACATTCTGACTAAAGAAGATGTGATGGATGGTGTGGCTGATCTTATTCCACATGTGCAGGTTGAAGCAATATTTACTGATGGCAGCCGCTTAGTCACTGTGCATGATCCCATCCAATGATTGCTGAAACAAATTATAAATAGCAGGAAAAATTATCTAGACAAAATATTAGTTTATGTTTTGGCTCGCGTCTTAACGTGGAGATTTTCCGATGGAAAAAAATAATAAAGAAGATATTACTCCGTTGGGGGGGTATATTCTGGCTAAAGACCCGATCTCCTTTAATGAAGATTGTCCGGTTATTCAATTAAAAGTTCGTAATTCAGGTGATCGTCCTATTCAAGTGGGATCTCATTTCCACTTTTTTGAGGTCAATAAAGCCTTGCAATTTAATCGTGCAGCGGCATTTGGTAAACGACTTAATATCACGGCGACAACCGCAATCCGTTTTGAACCTGGTGATGAAATCGAGGTGTCATTAATCCCGATTGGTGGGAAACAAAACGTTTATGGATTTAATAACTTAGTCGATGGCTGGGCAGGTAAAAGCCAGGTTGCCATTGATGAGCAGGAAGAAAAAACCTGGTTACATGCTGGGTAATAGAATTTGGGTTATAAGGTTATCGAATAAATCCAAGGTAGAGTTGACGAACATCGGAAAATCTTTCGAACAAAGGAATAAACTATGCCAACCATTTCCCGACAGGAATATGTAGGTCTTTTTGGCCCAACGACTGGTGATAAGATTCGTTTGGGTGATACCAATCTATTTATTGAAATTGAGAAAGATCTGCGTGGCTATGGTGATGAATCGGTCTATGGCGGGGGCAAATCGCTGCGTGATGGCATGGGGGCGGATAACCGCATGACCAGCGAAAACGTATTGGATTTGGTGATTACCAGCGTCACTATTTTGGATGCTCGACAAGGAGTCATTAAAGCGGATGTCGGCATAAAAGAGGGACGCATTGTCGGGATAGGTAAAAGTGGTAATCCCAACATGATGAATGGTGTTACCCCCGGTATGGTGGTTGGTGTTAGTACCGATGCTATATCCGGTGAGCATCTTATCCTCACGGCTGCTGGCATTGATACCCATATTCACTTTATTTCTCCTCAACAGGCTGAACATGCTTTATCCAATGGTGTGACGACTTTCTTTGGCGGTGGTGTTGGCCCCACTGATGGCACTAACGGCACGACTGTCACCGCCGGTCCGTGGCATATCCACCGCATGTTGCGTGCTTTTGAAGGTTTACCGGTTAACGTAGGTATTTTGGGAAAGGGCCATGCCGCGGTGGCTATGCCGCTGATTGAGCAGATCAAAGCAGGCGTTGCCGGGCTGAAAGTGCACGAAGACTGGGGCGCAACTCACTCCGCATTGCGTAATGCCTTACGTGTAGCGGATGAAATGGATATCCAAGTCGCAGTGCATACCGATAGCCTGAATGAAGGCGGTTATGTTGAAGATACCATTGATGCTTTTGAAGGTCGCACCATTCATACTTTCCACACCGAAGGCGCCGGTGGCGGGCATGCACCAGATATCATTAAAGTTGCCAGCCAGATGAATGTGTTGCCCAGTTCTACTAATCCCACACTGCCTTACGGCATCAATAGTCAGGCAGAACTGTTTGATATGATTATGGTTTGCCATAACCTTAATCCTAAAGTACCGGCTGATGTTGCATTTTCGGAAAGCCGTGTACGTCCAGAGACCATTGCCGCGGAAAATGTTTTGCACGATATGGGCGTATTGTCGATGTTTTCCAGCGATTCTCAGGCAATGGGACGAGTGGGAGAAAATTGGTTGCGCGTAATGCAAACTGCTCATGCTATGAAAGCAGCGCGTGGCAAGTTGCCGGAAGATGCAGCATATAACGATAATTTCCGTGTATTACGTTACGCCGCCAAAATTACGATTAACCCGGCTATTGCTCAGGGAATAAGTCATGTGCTCGGTTCGGTTGAAGTGGGAAAAATGGCTGATCTTGTGCTGTGGGAGCCCCGTTTTTTTGGCGTAAAACCTAAACTGGTCATCAAGGGCGGTATGATTAATTGGGCGGTGATGGGGGATCCAAATGCTTCACTGCCGACGCCTCAGCCGACATTTTATCGTCCAATGTTTGGTGCATTGGGCAAAACCATTCAGGAAACCTGTGTTACTTTTGTCTCTCAGGCGGCAATGGAACTGGGGGTAAAAGAGAGTCTTGGTTTGGAACGCCAGGTTATGGCGGTGCGCAATTGCCGGGCTATCTCTAAGAAAGACATGGTGCGTAATGCTGAAACACCCACCATTGAAGTGGATGCTGAAACCTTTGCCGTCAAGGTGAATGGTGAATATGCCACGGTAAAACCGGTCAGGACAGTCGCGCTCAATCAGCGCTATTTCTTTAGTTAGTCTATTTTTTGCTGCCGGTCAGAGAATGTTTTTTCTGGCCGGATTAATCGATCCATGCGTTCAGAGGATTATCTTATGATTGTTATTGAACAGATTCTTGGTAATGCCAAAAAGGATGTTTTCTGGCGAGATCGCTTACAAGGGATCTCGCCGGATATCTTGGTGCTTTCGCAATGGGAAGCGCAAAAAAGCCGTTGTCGTAAATCCACCCTTAACGGGTTGGATTTGGGGATTTCCCTTGACCGTCATCAGATATTGTCTGATGGCGACGTTTTATTGTGGGACGAAGCTAAAGGATTGGCGGTTATTGTTCAAATGAGCTTGCGTGATGTGATGGTTATTCACCTAAAATCATTGCTGTCATTAGATTTAGAGACGGTAATGAAAACCAGTTTTGAACTTGGTCATGCTTTAGGTAACCAGCATTGGAAATCAGTGATTAAAAATAACCAGATTTATATTCCGCTGACAGTATCCACTAAGGTCATGGATTCAGTCATGAAAACCCACGGTTTTCATGCATTGCCTTACTCCTTTGTTAAAGGTGAAGAGATATTGCCTTCTCTTAACAACTCAGAGGCTCGCTTGTTATTCGGTGGTGCAGAGGATTCCGCGACCCACGTTCATGTCGATAATACATTTCTGAACCAGCATGTGATCAAACTAAAATGAACGCGCTCCGCTTAATCAGAATCATGCAGTTTGCTGATTCAGTACTGCCTGTTGGCGCATTTTCTTTCTCAAACGGTCTGGAATCAGCCATTCAGAGCAAAATCGTATATGACGTGGCAACGTTAAGCGACTTTACGCGTACAGCGCTGTTACAGGCGGTGAGTAGTGATGGTCGCGCAGTAGTGGCTGCGTGTCAGGCACTGAATGGGGGGCAGCATGATGCCGTTATCTCCCATGATTGGGCAGTATTTAACCGCAAATTAAATGAAGAAAGTCGCACTATGGTCACTCGGATGGGAAAAAAGTTAGCGGAAATGGCAGTTGAAGTCACCGGTGAGTCATTAATTGCATGGTGGTTAGCACAAATAAAGAGCGATATTACCGCAGGTACCTATCCGATTACTTTGGCGGTCGTCATGAGTGCATTGGGCGCTGCTCCACGTGAAGTGATCGTCATGCACCAATATGGCGTTGCAATGACGATACTTAGTGCGGCTATACGTCTGATGCGTGTTACCCATATTGAAATTCAACGTATCTTGTTCTCATTGAATCAAGATATTGAACTGTTTTGTGATGAGGCGGAAAAGGGAGGGATTGAACAGATGACATCTTATGCACCTATGACCGATGTCCTGGCGGCACTGCACGTTAGCGCGTTTACCCGGCTGTTCAGTAACTAGCTTGATCCTGATATTGCTTTTAACCACCTCTTAATCGTATGAGGAAACTCTTGTGAAAAAAATTACCCGAATTGGTATTGGCGGTCCGGTGGGTTCAGGCAAAACTGCCGTTATTGAAGTGATCACTCCTATCTTGATTCAGCGCGGAATAAAACCTCTGATTATCACCAATGATATTGTTACCACTGAGGATGCTAAACAGGTTAAACGTACCTTGAAAGGCATTTTAGATGAAGAAAAGATACTTGGTGTGGAAACCGGTGCTTGCCCTCATACTGCGGTGCGTGAAGATCCCAGTATGAATATTGCTGCGGTAGAGGAGATGGAAGCGCGTTTTCCTGACAGCGACGTTGTGTTGATTGAAAGTGGTGGTGATAATCTGACACTCACTTTTAGTCCAGCGTTGGCGGATTTTTATATTTATGTGATTGATGTTGCTGAAGGGGAGAAAATTCCGCGTAAGAACGGTCCGGGTTTGGTACAGGCCGATATTCTGGTGATCAACAAAATTGATTTGGCGCCTTATGTTGGCGCCAGTCTGGCGGTGATGGAGCATGACACTCAAGTTGTGCGTGGCCAGCGTCCTTATATTCTTACCAATTGCAAAACAGGTGAGGGTGTTGAGACGTTGGTAAATATGATCATGCGTGATTTCCTGTTTACCCATTCATTACAGGCAACACAATGACTGCCACCAGCTTGCCACAAAGTATTGGAGAAGCGTGTCAACAGGCGAATAATCTTGGTATCAACGCACCGGAACTTGCACGATTTCAGGATGAACCGCCCCAGATGGCAAGCGGTGATGTAGGTAAAAGCGGTTATCTACGGTTGGGATTTGCTCGGCGTGGTGATCGTAGCATTTTGGCGCAGATGAAACGCCGGGTTCCTTATTTGGTACAGCGGGCGTTGTATTGGGATGAGGCACTACCACGGATGCCGTGTGTATTTATGATCTCCACGTCGGGATGTATCTTGCAAGGGGATAGATTGGCACTGGACATTCATGTCGCTCCAGAGGCATTTGGTCATGTTACTACCCAATCGGCGACTAAGATTCATTCGATGGTGAATAACTACGCGGCGCAAGTGCAAACTATCCAGATAGAGCAGGGAGGCTATCTGGAAATGATGCCCGATCCGGTAATACCTCACAGTGGTTCTCGGTTTATTACCGCCACTCAGATAACCATTCATCCGACAGCCACCCTGATTTATTCTGAGATGATTATGTCTGGCCGCAAGTATCATCTAGCTGATCAAGGGTTTAAATTTGATGTTTACTCATCACGCATTACGGCAACTGATTTTGATGGCAAAGTATTGTTTACAGAACGTTATGTACTGGAGCCCAAAAAACAACCGTTGAACAGCGTAGGGGTGATGGGGCCGTTCCATGTATTTGGCAATGTGATCTTGCTGACACCTCAAATTCACCACGATCGTATTCTGGCGCGCATAACGCCTCAGTACGATGCTGAAACGGGTATAGCGAGTGGTACCAGTCGTTTACCCAATCAGTGTGGCCTAATCTTTAAGGTATTGGGAAAAGAAACTTATCAAGTTAAAGCGGGTATTCGTCTTTTCTGGCGTATAGCTCGTGAGGAGATCCTTGGTGTTACACTGCCTGAGCCGTTTATCTGGCGATAAAATCTGGGACGAAAATTTGTTTCGGACTTTATCGCCAAATGGATGGTTATCATGCTATTTACTATCACTCTTTAGCGGCTTTAATTGGACATTCAAAACCATCAGGTTTGATTGTCAGAATGTCACATTTAAGATTATCGATCACATGTTCTGCGGTATTTCCCAGAAAAGCCGCAGATAGCCCAGTTCTGCCGAGGATACCAAGAACAATAATGCCCGCATTCATTTCATCACACATTTTGGGAATAACACTCTCCGGTAATCCTTCATGGATATGAGTATATTTTTCATCAAGGCAGAATTTTTGGCGCAATTCTTTCATGGCAATAAGATGCTGGCCACGCAGAGCATGGTTATAAACACTTGGGTCGAAATCGGGTAGTTCAATAGCGATATTCAGCGGTGCAACAGGATAAGCGCTGACCAAATGAATTTCCGGGTTTTTCATTATCTGGTTTGCCAGTTCCTGAGTTTCCCTGACCAGTTTCAGGTTCAGTTCATGGTGGTATGATTCTTCATTAGATAAATTGACCGCGACGACAACGGAGCCTTGGTCCGGCCATATCTGATCTTTTACCATCCATACGGGACATGGGCATTTGCGGAGTAACTGCCAGTCAAGTGGGGTAAAAATCAAAGAGCCTAGCTTGTCATGTTTATGCGTCATTTTCAGAAGTAAATCATGATTACCTGTAATGACCTCCTGGATAATCGCTTCATAAGGTCGATTATGCCATACCACTTTTATTTCAATATCAATACCGGCTTCCAGATAGTAGTACGCTTGTTGTTTAAGCCAGGCAGTGCGTTGGCTGGTAACACCCTTACGCATGGCACTACCTTCTTCTGGGGAGAGTAAGGTGGTCATTTCATAAGAAAGATCATAAATGGGTAAGAAAGCTTTAATCCGGCCACCGTTACGTTGCGCTATATAAACTGCGCGTCTTAATGCCGGTTGATCGTCCTGACTTGGGTCAATTGCAACTAAAAGGTTTTGATAGTTTGCCATAATGGTATCCTCACAGAGGCTAGACAAAACACGCTTCAATATTAAGCTTCAATACTAAAGATAAACCAATATAAGCAAATCGAACAGGTCAGAGGTAGAGTGTTGAAGCTCCAGATTTTGATCTTGCGTCGAGACACGAGCATAGCCAATTAACATAATTCACTGACCTTTAACCACAGGAGTGAAATCAGACCATTGTTCAATTCTGAAAGCGCGAATGTCACGCACTGAGGGAGGAAACCACGATTGGGCCTTGAGAGATTGGATCGCTACAAAAAGCTGGGCCATGTTTTCGTCTTCGCTGACATACAGACTGCCCTGAACGCGTCTAAAACCGTATTGAGCCAGCGTTGCACCGATTTCAGCGTAGGCTTGCGATACTCCTTTAGGGTGGTGTTGTTCGGTGTCAGCAACAACTAAATCGAAGGCAATAGCGTACATTCAAGCGGCCTTGGGGTCATTGTTAACGTGGGCCAGACGATATTCGGTTTTTTCACCCGTTTCTACCAGGACGACTTCTATCATCCAGTCACCATCCTCTAACGGACGGAGCAGTTTCCCTACTTCATATTTTGGCCCAAACGCACCAAAGCTTTTTATCATGCCAACAGGTACAGACGGTGTCGTTATCATGACCGTTCCTCATTATTGAAATTTATTAGTAGTGTAGTATTTTGAGAATATTGTTTCAAGAAAGACTTTCGATAACGCTAACCCTTTGATATTGTGTACTATAAGTTGGCGGTACAGTGTTTTTTCATAAACCCTCATTTTCAAGAACAAGGAGGTCATATGCCACGCCATTCAATGCTGTCCGCCGCCAAGCGGGAAAACTGCCTCCTTTCCATCCTCCTCAAGACGAGGTAGAAAGGAGATTGACGGGTGATCTGGTTTTAACATCAGGTAATTGAAACAGATTTTTTTCCGACTAAGTCGGCCAGTTTATCCATATTTTCAATAGTGATGTATTTACCTTTTACGCCGAGCGTATTGTTTTTCTGGAAGCGCCCAAGCAGACGACTAATAGTTTCAACAGTCAGACCAAGGTAATTACCAATATCACTACGAGTCATGGTTAAACGGAATTCTCTTGGTGAGAAACCACGCTGAGCGAAGCGACGAGAGAGATTATAAATGAATGCGGCTAATCGCTCTTCGGCGTTTTTCTTGGATAACAACAATATCATTTCTTGGTCGCCTTTAATTTCCCCGCTCATCAGGCGCATCATTTGCTGGCGAAGATTAGGCATTTTACCGGACAGATCATCCAGTGTTTCAAACGGAATTTCACAAACCATCGATGTTTCCAGGGCTTGAGCAAAACTTGGATGCTGAGTATTAAGGATGGCGTCAAAACCCACTAAATCCCCTGCGAGATGGAAACCTGTGATCTGTTCATCACCTTCTTCGGTGATGGTGTAGCTTTTAATCGTGCCAGAACGGATAGCATAAAGAGATTTCAACTCATCTCCTGCTTTAAACAAAGTTTGCCCTTTCTGGATAGGTTTCTTACGCTCAATGATATTATCGAGCTGGTCAAGCTCGTGTTCATTCAGGGTGAAAGGGATGCACAGCTGGTTAATGCTGCAATCCTGGCAGTGGATCGCACAACCACCAGACTGGATTCGACGAATAACACGTTTTTCCTGGATCATATGGCATGCTCATTAGAAATTAGAAATATTGATATAGTTCAACTTTAGCATCTGTTGATGATTCTGGTAAGAGCTATAATAGTTTTCTGCGATTTATTCGGGAAAATGTACTATCTTAATATATTGACTATAAGAAATTATTACATTGCGTAAAGTTGATGTTCGGTCATTGCCATAGCAAGACTGTATTCAATATCAGCGGCTTGAATTTGGCAAAGGGTTTCTCGCTTTATCCACCTATGCCAAGCTCTATTTCTCCGTTCTCCATAGCAATTATCTTTTAAAATCTATCCATTTTTTATTTTTCTGACAAGTCAGATTATGGTTCCATATAAAGGTTTATAGAGAAATAAGACAAGTCTGAAAATAAGGCTTGAATTTAAGAGCCTATTTTTGATTTTATTGCTAAATACAACTATTTAAATAATAAAGTAGTAGTATATAAAATATTCTGTAGATTCGGCCTATTGCATTAAGAGAATGGATATGAGAGTTTATCTTTTAATCGATATGTGGATGATCTCAATAGACACATTGATTATCACCAGTTTATTTTAGATCAAGCACAACTGAATAACATTTATTTATATACCTAATAGATTTCGAGTTGCAGCGCGGCGGCAAGTGAATGAATCCCCAGGAGCATAGATAACTATGTGACTGGGGTGAGTGAAAGCAGCCAACAAAGCAGCAGCTTGAAAGATGAAGGGTATAAATATTAATTGGAGTTATAATGGATAATTATAAGAACGTACATGTTTTACCGAAAAGTCAGTATTTGACTTCTTTGCATACAAAAGCGCGTAATCGTAACGCCGAACAATCGGAATTTGTGTTTTATTCTGATCGGATTATTCGATTATTATTAGAGGCAGCATCTGAATTGCTACCCTATACCTCTCATCATATTCAAACCCCAATTGGGGATATTTATAATGGAACCGTTTTAAATACTAAACTTTGTGGTGTGTCGGTAATACGTGCCGGAGAAAGCATAGAAGGTGAATATAGAAAAATGTATCCTGATTCCCCAGCGGGAAAAATTCTTATTCAAAGAGATAAATTGACAAAACTGCCTCATTATTATTATTCGAATTTACCTGATGATATTGCGACGAGAACTATTTTACTTTTCGAGCCTATGTTGGCGACGGGCGGATCATTAGCTAAGGCTATCGATTTATTAAAAGAAAAAGGCGTACCTGAAGATAATATTATTGTTGTTAATTTTCTTTCTTCGCCTGTTGGTCTTAATAGCATCATGACATCATACCCTAAAATTCAACTGGTTACTTCTTCAATTGAAAATGGACTTAATGAAGATGCTTTTATGAATCCAGGCATTGGTGATTTTGGTGATCGATATTTTGGAACGTATAAACCATCGTGAATGCCATATAAAAAATAGAGTAATTCTCTTTTAGAATTGAAAGGATGACATATGCCACATATTAGTATAAAACATTTTCCTGCCCCCCTCTCACAAGAAGATAAAGATATCTTATCTTTAGCATTGACAAAGGTGGTAACAAAGATATTTGGTTGTAGAGAAGAGGTTATTTCCATTTCATTAGAGCCAATCGAACAGGAAAAATGGAATGAAGAGGTTTATTTTCCTG
Organism: Photorhabdus sp. CRCIA-P01; assembly: GCF_003545805.1. Taxonomy (GTDB): domain Bacteria; phylum Pseudomonadota; class Gammaproteobacteria; order Enterobacterales; family Enterobacteriaceae; genus Photorhabdus; species Photorhabdus antumapuensis. The sequence continues at coordinate 89,998 of NZ_NMQR01000003.1, forward strand.
AAATTAAACTCAAAGAAACCTTGTTGATTAAATTGCCAAATTATTAAGTTATTTTTATAACTGAGGATCTTTTAAAGATATTTTTAATGAATAAAATACTTATTTTCGATTTAGACGGTACATTGTTTGATACTTCTCGAGCAATAATAGAAACGTTCAATGCTGTTTTTAAGGTATTTAACATTCCATTAGCAGGAGATGAAAACATTCGCGCTACAATTGGCCTGCCTTTAGAAAAAGCATTTGCAACGCTCTTAAATATATCTATTGAAAAGGCGTTAATTTCTAAAGCTGTTGAACAATATCAATTGCAGTATCGTCGGCGTATTCTGCCAAAAGCAAAGGAATTGTTATTTCCTGGTGTTGAAGATGGATTAATCGCTTTAAACAAAAAAGATGTAAAACTATCGGTAGCGACCAGCAAATTTACCGCAAGTGCGACAGCATTACTTGAGGCTGCGGGAATAGACGCTGTGTTTGACCGGATAATTGGTGCTGATCACGTTTCAAAACCTAAACCTGATCCGGAATCAGGAAAGAAAATTTTGGAATATTACGGTGCTGTACCAGTGATGGCTATTATGGTAGGTGATACCACTCACGATATTTATATGGCAAGGGCAGCTGGCATGCGATCAATAGCAGTGACATATGGTATACATAGTGTCGGTATGTTGGAAGAAGCCAGGCCAACCTGGATTGCTAATTGTTTTGATGACGTACTCCATATTATTGAGGAGAATATACTTAAGTGATTAATACGATAAGAAATATCTTATTGGCAGTTATTGGTGGAAGTCTACTGACGTTGATGATTTACACTAATAGCATATTGTCGGAAAGTACAACACCTTTTTTTGCATCATGGGTAGCTCATGGTATTGGTGCGATTGTTGCTTTGATATTGTTTATTATTGTGGCTAGATTCTTTTCTAAAAAAGAAACAGACGAAAATAAACATAAGAAATCGAATATTCCTATAGGGTTTTATCTTGGTGGTATTCCTGGTGCGCTTACTGTTGTGCTAGCGGCTGTTGCTATTAATGGTGGGTTACCATTATCTAGTACAATTTCATTAGGGTTAGTTGGGCAAATAATTTTTGGTCTGGTTGCTGATCATTTCGGGCTTTTAAGAACAAGAAAAAGAAAGATAGTGATACAAGATTTATACGTTATTCTCTTTGTTCTATTTGGCAGTATGTTAATTCTGTTTGGGGGAAGCAACTAATGTTAAGTTTGATTTTTATTGCCTTTTTAAATGGCATATTTATAGCGGCGACAAGGACGATTAATGGGCAATTAAGTGTCTCGATAGGTTCTTTTGGCGCTTCGCTTTGGAATCATATCGGTGGTTTTCTTCTCTTAACAGTGGTATTAACGCTTTTATCGAGTTGGCAATGGAATGAATGGGATTTTGACGCTATTCCAGCAGCGGCTTATATGGGTGGGGTGTTTGGCGCTCTGTTTGTCGCAGTCAGTAGCTATATTTTCCCTAAATTAGGGGCAATGAATGCCGCCATCCTTGTTATTGCCGGGCAAATGTTATCAGCGGTACTGCTTGATTGGTTATATCAGGGGATTACTCCTGGGTTAGTGAAGATTGTTGGGGTATTGTTTGTGTTAGTAGGAATTTACCTAACTAGAAAAACAACTGAGTCAAAATAATAATAGCATCAACGATAAGGTAAAAAAATGATTAACAAACTACTTAATGATCGTTCATATCATATTGAATTTAACGGTCACCTGACTAACCACGTTAAACATGCTGTGATAGCGCTGCATGGCTTGGGCATCAGTGCGGGTAGAATTAAAGACTATTATGATAATTATGCTAAATTGACGCCCTATGGTATGGGGCTTGAACCCCCTAAAACATTAAAGCATGTGATAGACAGTGCGAATTGGAAATATTTCTTAGGCAAGAGAACAAGTTATTCTTCTTACTGTGATTATTTTGAAGAGGAAATTAAAAAGAAAGGAATTGAACAGGTATTGCAAGAATATATGCCGACGCTTTTGTCTGGATGGGCTGGTGCATTAACTCACGGTACCATTCATTTAGGTTGGGCATTGGATATCGATCATCCTTGGATGATTATTGAAGGGCTTGCTTACATGGCATTCTCCTATGTTCCTTGTCATTCAGAGAGAGCATTTATTGATAGTTCGCTAAACGACAAGAATGCTTTTAATTCTATATTGAGAATGTCAACGCTGTGGGAGGAAAGGAAAGTAGAATTGACCGATTGGGTGAATTCGTTGGTTAATAATGAAAATCTGGCCGATACCGATTTAATACATCCTGAATTAAAGAGATCGGGACTTCAATATCGTATTGCGCGTATCTTAATGCAAGGCCACCCAGAAATATATCGTTTGCCGGTTTGGATTGAGACACAAGATGTAGAAGAAAGTTGGGCTCAGTTATTCTATGTCATCACATTGATTTATCTCGCTAAACCCGGTGATTTTCTGTTTCTTCATTTGGTTACCTCATTGTTTGCAATGAAAAATATCGCTTCACGTTTACCTGCTGAAGAAAGTAAAAATATTATTAAATGTTACTGGGTTGGTATGTTGTGCATTCTGTTTTCAACAACTGATTTATCGAAGCCCGCTAAATTTTCTGCGCTTAATCAGGCTTATTCATTCAAGCAAGACGAAATGACTTATCCTGTCTGGGAACAGGAGTGGTCGCATATTATTGCCAGGGCATTAGAGGAAGAAGAAGAACATAACCAGAAACTGGTTTATGTCATGAATCAATTGTGGAAAAAATATGGTTTAACCCTTTATCGGGCAGCCGCAAATCAATTTACAAACACGCCTTTGCTTCCTCCTTCTTTCGAAGAAGCACCGATTGAATAATAAACTGGCCCTATTGTTTTATTAAAATATTATATTCCAGGGGGTAAAAGGGACGTTGGGGAAAGAAGATAAAAACGCTTTAGAGAGAGATGAGCGTCATCGGAGATTGAGAAAATAGCATGGATGAACGATGACGATAAGAAAAGATGTTCTCTTGTCTCTCAATTAATATTGGAATATTTAAAGAACAATGAATGAATTAATTGATAATTCCGTATCGTGATGAGGTACATTTTGATAGATGTATCTTATCACGAAATCACAAATAAATGATCCGGAACCACCGGAGAGAATTGATTGAATGATTTTAATAAAATATAAGTCATCAATCATGATCAAACAGATACTTAGAATTTCGTAGATAAAATGTCATTTTTAACTACGGCGATATTTATTTTATTATTATATAAAGTTAATGAAAATGTTAGCAAATAATATTACACAAAGTGATTTAATCACTGATGTTTGCCTTAAAGAAGACGCAATAACATTGATGGATATGCTTGAGAATCAACTGAATCACCAGGCAGATGGATATGTTGTTATTGATAAAGAACAATCGCTCAATTACGCTGATTTCTATTTAAAAGTAAAAGAGATTGGATATTGTCTATCAGAAATGAGCTCAAAAAACTCAATGGGTATTGGGCTTTTTTGTGATCCTTCTATAGATTTAATTTGTGGTGCGTGGGGTATTTTATCAGCGAATAAAGCCTATTTGCCTTTATCGCCTGACTATCCGGCTGAACGTCTCAAATATATGATAGAAGATTCTGGTATTGATGTGATTTTTACCCAATCGCATTTAAAAGAGCAGTTGCGGGACATTGCACCAAAATCGGTATTAATTATCACACCGGAAGATGTCGCTCTGACGATAGAAACACGAACAATAGAAGATATTCTCAATACGGCTCGAGTTCCCAACTCAACCAGTCTGGCTTATATTATTTATACTTCTGGTAGTACGGGTAAACCAAAGGGAGTTATGATTGAGCATCACAGTATTGTGAATCAAATGAAATTTCTTGCAAAAGCGTTCAGCTTAGGCAAGCACTCTCGAATTTTGCAGAAAACGCCAATGAGTTTTGATGCTGCTCAATGGGAAATTTTAGCGCCGGCAATAGGCGTCCAAGTGATTATTGGTCCTTTAGGATGTTATCGCGATCCGGATGCGATTATTAAAACAATTCTTCAACATCAAGTGACGACTTTGCAATGTGTTCCTACTTTATTGCAAGCGTTACTAGATAATCCTAATTTTTTGGATTGTTTATCACTGACTCAAGTATTCAGTGGAGGAGAGGCGCTGACAACCAAATTAGCCGCTCAATTTTTGAATAGTTTTACCTACTGTGAATTAATCAATTTATATGGCCCAACAGAATGTACGATTAATTCATCGTATTTCCGGGTGACAAATGAAGCTTTGCCGAATTATCAAACATCTATTTCAATTGGTATCCCTGTAGATAATACAGAATACTACGTTCTTGATGAGAATAGATTACCTGTAGCGGTGGGAGAAATTGGCGAGCTTTATATTGCGGGTGTTCAATTAGCACGTGGTTATTTGCATAAACCAGAAATGACAAAAGATAAATTTATTTGTAATCACCTTGCACTCGGAACTAAACATCCGTGGTTATATCGAACGGGAGATCTGGTGACGAGAGGGAATGATGGTAATACTTATTTTGTTGGTCGGGTTGATAGCCAGGTCAAGTTACGGGGTTATCGTATTGAGCTTGATGAAATACGTCATGCGATTGAAGAACATAGCTGGATAAAGACGGCGGCAATGTTAATTAAGAAAGATGCCAGAACGGGTTTCCAAAATCTCATGGCATGTGTGGAATTGGATGAAAAAGAAGCCGCGCTGATGGACCAAGGTAATAGTAGCTCACATCACAAATCAAAAACCAATAAACTCCAGGTGAAAGCTCAACTTTCTAATTCTGGTTGTCGGAGTGAAGAATTGTGTGAGAATCGTCCTGTAATCTTACTGCCTTATAAAGAAGGAGAGATAAAACAGAGAGAATATGCCTTTGGGCGCAAGACATATCGCTATTTTGAGGGGACAGAAATAACGGTAGAGACACTAAAAACATTGCTGACAACCACTCAGCAGCGTGAAATTTGTTCTTTGCCACTGAGTCATTTAACACTTAAAGATTTCGGCTATGTGTTGCGTTATTTTGGTCAGTTTACCAGTCATCAACGTTTATTGCCAAAATATGCCTATGCTTCACCGGGTGCTCTCTATGCGACTCAAATGTATTTTGAATTGCATCATGTTCTCGGTTTGGATGCAGGGATTTACTATTATCACCCCGTGACTCACGAGTTAATAAAAATTTCGACGTTGAGTCGTCGGCAAAAGCCAACGATAAAAGTACATTTTATTGGAAAGCGTGAAGCCATTGAGCCCGTTTATAAGAACAACATACAAGAAGTTCTGAAAATGGAAGCGGGTCATATGATAGGGCTCTTTGACGACATACTACCGGAAATCGGCTTGGGTATTGGTGAAAGTGAATATCAAGCTGAATGTCCTGATTGGTATGATGGTAATATTCAGGATTATTACCTTGGTGCATTTGAAATATGTCGCTATGAAAATAGATTACCACCATTTGATACCGATCTTTATTTGCAAACACATGCCAATAAAATACCTGAGATGCCCTGTGGTTTATATCACTTTTCTAACGGGGAATTTGTGCGGATAAGTGATGATATTGTTCGGAAAAAGGATGTTATCGCGATTAATCAGCAAGTTTATGATCGTTCCAGTTTTGGTGTGTCAATTATTCCACGTTGTGTCCCTGAATGGCATTATTATATTACACTGGGTCGTCGATTACATGCGTTGCAAAGTAATCAATTGTGTATTGGATTAATGTCATCTGGTTACAGCTCAGAGAGCAATAACGATTTACCTTCGGCGAAAAGGATGCGATCTATTCTTAATGCGCTTGATAGACCTATGGCGGCATTTTATTTCTGTATAGGTGGGTGTGTTAGCCAAGAGCAATATACTTGTGAAGGTATGAAAGAAGATGTTGTTCATATGAAAGGGCCAGTTGAGATCATTAAAGATGATCTTCATCAGCAACTCCCTCAATATATGATTCCAAATAAGGTATTAGTTTTCGATAAATTACCTTTGACGGCCAATGGAAAAGTGGATTATCAATCTTTGTCAAAATCTAAAGCAGTGGAAGATATCTCAACACAGAGACCATTAGTGCCATTACGGACAGAGACTGAATTGAGGCTTGGAAAAATTTGGATGGAAGTGATGAAATGGGATTCAGTCTCTGCACACGATGATTTTTTCGAGAGTGGAGGCAATTCTTTGATGGCCGTAGCTATGGTTAATAAGATCAATGAAGCCTTTAATATTCGTTTTCCGCTACAGATACTTTTTCAATCTCCCAATATAGAAGAGTTGGCTAAGTGGATTGAGCAAGCCGATACTAAAACAATATCAAGATTAATCTTATTGAATCAGGCAAGTCAGGACCCAATTTACTGTTGGCCGGGTTTGGGCGGATATCCTATGAGTTTGAGGCTGCTGGCTAATAAAGTGGTTCCCGACAGGGCATTTTATGGAATACAGGCATATGGGATAAACGAGAGTGAAATACCGTTTTCTTCTATCCAGAGAATGGCAGAGAAAGATATTAAAGAGATAAAGAAAATACAGCCAGAAGGGCCCTATACATTATGGGGATATTCATTTGGTGCCCGGGTAGCATTTGAGGCTGCGTACCAGCTTGAACAAGCCGGAGAAGAAGTTAAGGCGTTGAACTTGTTGGCACCGGGATCGCCTCATCTTCACATGAAGCAAGAGAAATATCATGATAAAGGCGCTGAATTTACTAATCCGGTTTTTGTTCAAATACTTTTTTCTGTATTTGCTCGTTCAATCAGTAGCCCAATGGTTAAAACTTGCTTAGAACAGGTGAATAGTGAAGCGACATTTATTAACTTTATATGTAGTCGTTTTAAAAACCTGGAGCCATCATTAGTAAAACGTATCGTTAGGATTGTGACTTTGACTTATGATTTCAAGTACAGTATTGATGAGCTTTATCACAGATATCTAAAGGCACCTATAACTATTCTCAAGGCGAATAAAGATAATGATTCATTTATCGAAAAATCTGGCGGGTTTTCATCAACACCACCTAAAATAATTAAATTGATATCGGATCACTATCAACTGCTGGAAAATGAAGGTGTGACTGAAATTGAGAAAATAATCTCGCTTTTAAATTGCCGGTAATAAATACAATCCGTGAGATTTAATAAGTAGATGTCAATATATATACCTAATAGATTTCGAGTTGCATCGCGACGGCAAGGGAGCGAATCCCCGGGAGCATAGCAAACTATGTGACCGGGGTGAGTGAGTGCAGCCAACAAAGAGGCAGCTTGAAAGATAACGGGTATAATATCAAGAGAATTAAAAGGTATATAGCATGAATATCAGTCATAGCGTTCCACTTAAATTCAGCCGTGAAGTAAAAGAAGCACTTGAATCAGGAAAACCAGTTGTTGCTCTGGAATCCAATGTGATTACACATGGCTTGGATTACCCTGATAATGTCACAACAGCTAAGCATGTTGAGCAGGCTGTTCGTGAAAGTGGGGCAGTTCCCGCAACGATAGGAATAGATAATGGTGAATTTCTGATTGGGATGTCGGATGAACACATTGAAAAATTTGCTACTGCATCTCATGTTCCAAAGGTCACGAGTCGGGATATTCCGGTCGTATTAGCGAGTGGCGGTATGGGGGCGACAACCGTGGCATCGTCAATACTTGCAGCAGAAATAGCGGGTATTAAATTCTTCTGTTCTGCGGGGATTGGTGGAGTACATCGAGGTGCGGAGACGAGTATGGATATATCAGCAGACTTGACTCAGTTAACGCGTTCCCGTGTTGCCGTGGTCTGTGCTGGCGCAAAAAATATCCTCGATATTGGATTAACATTGGAATTCCTGGAGACATGGAATGTACCCATTATATCCTATCAGTCGGATGATTTTCCTGCATTTTACTGTCGTTCCAGCGGATTCAAAAGTCCACAACGTCTTGATGATCCTGCCGTAATTGCCAAAGCGATTGAAATAAATTGGATGTTGCCGGGAGGAAAAGGGATATTAATTACGACACCAACCAAGCCAGAGGATGCGATAGAGAGTCAAAAGATTGATATGATTATACAAGATGCGGTATTAGAGGCTAAGGAGAATAATATTGTTGGCAATTCTTTGACAAAGTATCTGATGAGAATGATTGACCGAGAAACCAAGGGGATCTCCGCGAAAGCCAATATGGCTGTATTAGTTAATACAGCCAACATTGCGGGGAAGTTGGCGGTGGCCCACACCATTTATAAAAATGGATGTTGATCTTTCCCATTATTTTCATCATCTGGGCGTGTTTATACCCAATGGATTTCAAGATGGATCGCGACGGCAAGGGAGCGAATCCCCGGGAGCATAGATAACTATGTGACCGGGGTGAGTGAGTGCAGCCAACAAAGAGGCAACTTGAAAGATAACGGGTATATTCATTATTTTACTGCCAGAATATCGCTTTAAGTTAGTAAGCCTACCGCCTCTTTTGGGTGGTAGGTATTGAGTGACTCACCTTTTCAGGCGAAATTTACCTTGGCAGATCCCACCCCGAGTAAGTTAATTTTCAACTGATTTATATAACGTAAACCAGTTTATCCAACGATTGGCCGAAGAGCGAGCTGCACAAAGCGTTCTGGCGACATGAGAAACTAGTTCCCTTCAAGTGATCTACTATTTTGAAATCTTAATTTAGATGCATTAGATGATACCTAATAGTAATTATTTCAATCAGAAATCAAATAAGATTGGTACTTATCATATTCTCATAAAAATATTAATTTCATTTTTCAAGGAGTTGAATGTTTATTACTTTATGTGATCAATAATTTATTGAAATACTAGTTAAGATAATTTATGGTTTCATCAATGAAATGTTAAATATTTATTTTCACTGATATTGATTGTATTAAGAAGCTATAAGCACCGCAGTAATTATTCTGTTGCTACTAGTAAAGGACTGTTTGTTATAGAGAGCAGAGATGCGTTTTATTTCAGAAACAGGAGAGAGGCAAGGTGAGTGAACAAAATCAAACTGTAACTTTACCCGGTAAAAGAAATATAGGATTACTTATCGGAGAAGGGCTCTGGGATGACTGGCTAGATATAGATGCGGTGAAAAAACTGGTTAACCACCCGTTACTCATCGCAATGAATGAAGAACGAATCACTCTGTCCGGAATGCGTTATTTCTTGATTCAACATCATCATTATTCACGTAACTTCACTCGCTTTTTGTGTGCTCTGATCAGCCATCTTGATAACTTCAATGATATTCATCATCTGATGGAAAATTTACGTGAAGAGATGGGAATAAATGAAGAGGGAAAAGTCACTCATGCTGAGTTGTTTCAGCGTTCACTGATGGAAACAGGCGCACAGGTCAGTTCTGTTCCTGCGCTTGAAGAAACCTCTCATTTTGCTTCGTGTGTCCTGAATTATTGTCGCTCAGGAGAAATTGCTGATGGTTTAGCTGCACTTTGCTTGGGGGCCGAAGCAATTGTTCCAATGATCTATAAGCCTGTATTGCATGCTCTTACGCACTTAGGTATTTCTGAACGGGGATTAGAATTTTTCAAATTACATATTGAAGAGGACGAAGATCATGCAATTACCATGATGCATATTCTTCACAATATTACAGAAAATAACGAACGATTAGCGAAGCGAGTAAGAGAGGTTGGTAAAAATACGATATTGCTGCGTTGTAGAATGTTTGATGCTGTGTATGAAAATATAAAAAACGAGATATTTCTCACTGAAGACGCGTGCAGAACTTTTGAAAAATACGAATCAAATGTGCGTAGTTACTGCCGTAATTATCCGGCCATATTCACTACGGCAAACAATGCTCTAGTGACTGACAGACAGGGTAAATCATGGATTGATTTTTTATCAGGAGCTGGATCATTAAATTACGGTCACAATAACCCTCTCTTAAAATCTCATATCATTGAATATATTGAAAAAGATGGAATAACGCATTCTCTGGATTTATATACCAATGCAAAACGGGTATTCATTGAAAGCTTTAATCAGCAGATACTGAAACCACGGGGCTTGCAGTATCGTTTTCAGTTTACCGGGCCGACAGGAACCAATGCAGTTGAAGCTGCAATGAAAATCGCACGTAAGGTGACGGGGCGCAGCGACATTGTTGCGTTCACCAATGCGTTTCACGGAATGTCTCTGGGCGCTCTTGCAGCCACAGCCAGAGAGAAAAAACGAAATGCGGCAGGTGTTTCCCTAAACAATATAGTACGCCTTCCTTTCGAAAATTTCCTTGGTCAGAATGACACGTCACTGGACGTTTTGGAGAAAATGCTAGTTTCTCCGGGTTCCGGTATTGACTTGCCAGCAGCAATTATTCTTGAAACTATTCAGGCAGAGGGTGGGGTCAATGTAGCGAGCGTAGAATGGCTGCGGAGTGTAGCAGAGATCGCAGCCGCAAACGATATTTTGCTTATTGTTGATGATATTCAGGCTGGTTGCGGTCGTACAGGCACTTTCTTCAGTTTCGAAGACGCTGGAATAAAACCGGATATCGTCTGCCTTGCAAAGTCTGTTTCAGGATATGGACTTCCCATGTCTCTTGTTTTAATGAAACCGGAACTGGATATATGGCAACCTGGAGAACATAACGGAACTTTCCGTGGTAATAACCTTGCATTTATTGGTGCCACATATGCTCTTGATTACTGGCATGATTCACATTTTTTGCGAAGCCTTAAAAATAAATCGGAAATCGTGCATGAATACCTGCTAGGCCTGCATCAACAATACCCCCAATTGATCAGAACAATCCGAGGAAAAGGAATGTTGTGGGGCTTAGAACTCTTTTCTTCGCAGGCAGCAGAAAATGTCAGAAACCAAGCCACTGAGTTAGGCCTCATTATAGAAACATGTGGTCCGCTGGGACAGGTCATCAAATTACTTCCTCCGCTGACCATCGAAATCAATGTCCTTGAGCAGGGATTATTATTACTTGAAAAATCCCTGAAACAGGTTTCCGTTCGGTTAGGCATGGCGAATAAAATAAACACTTCATTATTGACACCTCATGACACTCTGTTTTATCAGGATGAAGTCTTGATTGAAAAAAAAATACTTAGTCTTAACGAAAATGAAAAATCCTCTTTATTAGAAGCGCAGAAAAACCTAAGCCAGAAACTCGCTGATGGAGGACTAAATTTTGAGGGCAAAAGCTATCCGGTTTCAATTCGCCCTCTTATTTTGTCTGATAACCTAATTCGGCAACTCGCCAGCATCGGTGAGCGTTTTACAGGAATATTTGAAAAATTCGCTCATGCATGGGTGGAAAATGTCTCAATACGTGAATATTTTCCGACTTACAAGAGAAGCGAACATTATTTATTTAATTTGCCAAATCATACCCCTTTGACCAGGATTTTCCGTCTGGATGGTCTTTTCAGTGAAGATGGTACTTATCAGATCTTGGAAACTAATACCGATTGCCCCGGGGGAGTGATCCAGAATGGGGTTGTAGGTGCATTGTGGTCAAAGGTGTCAAACCCTTTACTGAAAGGTATTGAAGCCAGTGCCGATTTTCAGCCCTTTGTCCAAAATCCCGATTTATTTCTTGAGACATTATTGGAAACTCATCGCGAACGTACCGGAGAGCCAGCCAGCAGAGTAGCCATTGTCACTTATAAAGGCCGGTTCAAAAATGAGGTAGCCTGGATGATAAAAGGCCTCAATCGTCTGGGGGTTCCTACCGAGGAAATTGATGCATCTCTGTTACGTCGGCATAACAACAAGGTAATAGATCCGCAGGGTCGTGTTATTGATGTGGCCTATAACAAACTCGATTTGCGCGACTTTATCGATGAACCTGAAGTTAAAGAATATCTTATTGCAACATCTCATGGTGAAGTCACTTTCATCAATCCTCTCATCTGCCAATGGCCGCTCGCAGATAAAGCCATAATGGCTGTCCTAAGTGATCCTCAAATGCTCTTTTTCCTGCCCGAAGAGGAAAGGGCTTTTTGTCTTAAACATATTCCCTGGACACGCATCCTCCGCGCGTGCCAAACAACGTCTCCTCAGGGAGAGCAAATCGATCTAGTAGACTGGGCAATTCAAGAACGAGGGACTCTTGTGCTCAAACCTTCTAACGCAACAAGAGGAGAAGGTTTGTTGGTCGGTCCGTTTACCTCCGCTCAGGAATGGGAAGCGACCTTACGTCTTGCAGAGCAAAGTGATGAAACATGGGTCATTCAACGATACATTCGCGGTCGCGTGATTTCCGCAGTTCATCCTGATATTGGCGTTACAGATTCAATGTGGTCAGGTTTGGATACCTATGTATATGGTGGCCGGTTTGCAGGTTTTCAGGCACGTGCCAGCTTCGATCCGGTCATGAATGTAGGGCGCCGGGGAATTCTTTTGCCGGTAGTGAAAATTAAAGAGGCATAACTATGGCGAGTTCCATTTCACTTAACAATCCACGGCTTCAACCAACGGTGGTTGCTGTTCCGATTAGCAGTAATGTTATTGCAATACATTCCGGTACCCGTCAGGGTGAAGCAAGCAAAATAATTCCAGATCCCGATGGCTGGAAAATAGTTGCGCTTAACCACATGCAAGGAAAATTGAACAGCAATGGTCTCCTTGAAGTACTGAAGCAAAACGGTCATGACGTTGAAGAGTCGGCGTTAACAAAATTGATCGAGGAACTTCAGTCTCACAACCTCGTTCAGGACGAGAAATATTTCGATTATCAGGCTCTCGGTGCTGATCAAAGAGAGCGTTATTCCCGAAATCTCAATGGATTTGCTGCGTTAAGTGACAATGGCATTTCACCCGCTGAGTATCAGCAGAAACTTTTCAAAGGGCATGTGCTACTGTTGGGATGTGGTGGGCTTGGAAGCTGCACGGCAACGGCGCTGGCAATGACTGGCTGCGGTACCATCACTGTCGTTGATTTCGATGATATTGAACTTAGTAACCTCAATAGGCAGCTTTATACCGTTGATGACATAGGGATGCAGAAAGTCGAAGGGTTAAAATCTCGTCTTAATAAGATCAATCCGGACGTCATGGTAAATACAGTATTCAAGCGTATAACCGGTTCAGATGTTGTTAAGGAATTAATTTCTCAATTCAAACCCGATATCGTCGTAGCTGCAATTGACCGACCGGTTATCGCTGCTGACCGTTGGATCAGTGACGCCTGTTTTGCCATGGGAGTTCCGGGTGTTTTCAACAGCGTTTCTGCCGGAATGGGTATGTTCTGGACAAAATTCCCTGACCAGAGCGGTTGTTTCCGCTGCGACGAAAAGTGGTCACGGACTCAGGATCCTGACTATTACTCCATGCGCGCCTGGCGAGAAGAACATGATTTAATCCCTGCGACTTCGGCTTTCAGTTATTCTGCAATGATTGTTGGCGGGATGATGTCTGTGGATATCATCAGGAAACTTGTTGGATGGCCAATGATTTCAGCAGGGAAACTGGTAACCATCTCATTCACAACTCTACAAACGCATGTTGCAGATAAACCGCAACATCCAGATTGTGAACTTTGTGCATATTGAGGACGCCAACATGAACGAATCATATCAGATTATTGATGACGATCCGGCAGTATGGTGCTCAGCGCAGTTGAAAAGCAAGAAAGACGTGCTATTGCCTGTTTCAGATGAACAAATCAAAGCATTCAGGCATCACCTATCCGCTATGGAAGATAGACCCAGCGAAGCGTTAAATGCGTCAGATTTCCGCTTTGAGGAAATAACTATCTTACAGGAGATAATTAATCAGCGTTTGATTGAAGGATGCGGGATTGTGGTAGTGTCAGGCATTCCGAGAGAAATGTTTACTGACTCAACCCTGAGTCATCTATTCTGGGGAATTGGAACAGGTCTTGGACGTCCAGTCGTACAAAACTCACAAGGTCACAGGATAGGGCATGTAAGAAATGAGAAAAATAATCCGAATAATCGAGGCTATATGTCTAATAGGGAGCTTGGGTTTCATTCGGATGCCTTCGAAATTGTTGGGCTTATGTGTTTGAGGGGGGCTGCTTCAGGGGGATTGACTCAAATCGTAAGTGGCCTAGCCATCTACAATCAAATGTTAAGGGAAAAACCAGAACTACTTGACGCCCTTTTTGAAGGATATTATTACGCTACAGCTGAACGCTCTTCTAGTAAACTTCCCTGCACGCCATACAAAATTCCGATTTTCTCAAAAATGTCAGGCAGGGTGAGCTCTATGTGTCTCGGTGCTTATATGCGAGCAGCAGCAAAACTTCAGGGACTAGCTCTCCCTGACGCACTTGATACTGGACTCCACACATTTTATGAAATATGTAACCGCCCAGAGTTCAGACTCGAATTTATGCTTGAGCCTGGCGAAATCCTTTTTCTCAACAACTATACCACACTGCATTCCCGCACGGAGTTTCAGGATGATGTACTCAACCAGCGCCATTTATTAAGGATCTGGATCGAATTATCCGATGGCAGACCTGTGGTGCCTGCACTAACAGCTCGCGGTCGTGATTATGAGCAGTTATTTCTGGAAACGCGTTTGGCGAGTACGGCAACTTAATATAACCAACCGGGCCGATATATCGTCCCAGCCAATCAGGATCAATGCATGAATCGAGATATTCTGGACTCCGGGCACTCCATCAAAAGTTCCGATCAGGGTGATGTTGAAAGCCGGGGGAAAATTAGTCAATTACTTGATATATGGAATGTGGAACAAACCAATATTTCTGACAACCAGCCGCTAGATTTCTATGTCCATGACCAGCAAGGTGAAGTTGTTGGTGGCTTGGTGGGTCGTACCTCTCTGGGTGTGCTTTTCATTAGTTATTTCTTTCTTCCGGAAGAACTGCGTCGGCAGGGACTAGGAAGTACATTGCTGAAACGGGCCGAAAAAAAAGCAACCCTACGTGGATGTCATACGGCGGTGTTGTTTACGATGGCGATTCAGGCACCTGACTTTTATCTGAAGCATGGTTATAGCATTTTTGGTGAGGTGCCCTCTTTCCCGGATGGGAATGCCCGTATTTTTATGCAGAAAAGGCTTTGAGCAACGACCTGCGTTATCAGAAGGATAGAGATTTTATGTCGAGTATTGCTATTGCTTCATTTGGGGATGTGCTCATCAATCGTGAAGATCCCGTTTCTGCTTTTAGCCACCTGACGTCTTTAGTTGAGAATGCCGATATCGTTATCGGCAACTATGAAGGTGTACTGACCGACAAACCTGAGCCAATTCCCGGACGGCGAGGGATGACGATATCATCAGTAAAAAACGCCAAAGGCGTGGCATTGTTCGATGTGCTTTCCCTTGCTAATAATCATGCCATGGATTCTGGATTGCAGGGTCTGACTGACACCTTGAAAGCATTACATTCTGTAGGAGTGCAAACCACCGGGGCCGGTCTGACATTTCAGCAAGCTTGGAAACCTGCTTTAATTGAACGCAGAGGGCTCCGGGTGGCTGTTTTCGGCGTAACGGGCATTTACTATGCCGGAACTGAAGCCGGTAGTTTTCAGGGAGGCGTTGCAGCGTTACGTTCAAGAGATTATTACAGTCCTCCTTTTTCCGGCGCTGTGGTTCCCGGAGCGTTACCCGATATTATGACTGTCATCAATGAAGATGATTGGTCGCATTTTTCATGCTTAGTTAGCAATATCCGTAGCCAAGCTGATTTTATTATTGCAGCGATGCACTGGGGCGATCATACTCGCAAAGACGTTATTACAAGATACGAAAAGGAAATATCAAAACGACTATCACAATGTGGTGTGAACCTAGTGATAGGTCATCATCATCATTCCTTGCGAGGTGTTGAATGGCACAAAAACATGCTGACATGTTTTGGACTGGGAAACCTTATTTTCGATCAACCTCTCTCATGCTCAATAAATGAATGGTCGAAAACCGGTTTTCAGTTGCCTGATCATGCACGATATACCGCAGCCATTCTGACAAGATGTTCACCGAACGAAATTTTATCTGCTCATCTGCTCCCACTTTATATTGAAGCGGATATCCCTGTCCCGGTTCCCCATGGAAGCGATGAATGGCATGCTTTTTTACGCATTATGAGACGTTGTGCTCGGCAGGACATGACTGTCAATCATCTTGTTGATAACGGTACTCAATGGGGCGATTTCACCGTACTGGATATTATCAAACCCATTTCTGACGTTATGTGAGGTAAAGCATGGCAATACTATGCCTCGGAAGAAGCATCAAGATTAACTTTGCAGAATGGTTGGAGGAATGCCGTGATGACTTGTGGCTTATCAGTTCTGCACCACAATTTCCTCTTCAGCACCGTTACCGGTACGTCCGGCAGATCGACAGCCTTGATGACGGTGAAGGTGTTTTATCTATCGTCACAGAATTAGGGCGTCACACCTCATTCAGCCAGATTCTGCCTCATTCGGAATTTGACCTTATCCGAGCTGCACAACTTCGGGAATATTATGGCCTTCCAGGCCAGAACGTTGAAAGTGCCTTGGCGTATCGAGATAAGGTTTTAATGAAAGATTACCTTCAACGTGCAGGCATTGAAGTGGCTCCGTTTAGACGACTTGGCAGTTGGCTGGATGTTCTAACTTTCAGTGAAGAGCATAATTTCCCGGTTGTGATAAAACCGGTGGATGGATGCAGCTCGAAATACGTTAAGGTATGTAGGAGTCTCAGAGAAGTATCCGATTTTTTCCGCGACAGAACCGTTGATGGCTGGATGGTAGAAAAGTTCATCTCTGGAAATATGTATCATGTTAACGGTGTAATTAATGAAGCAGGAGATTCATTCTTTGCTCCCTGCGCTTATATCAATAATGCTCTTGACTACCAGCATGCAGGTATATTTGGCAGCCGTACTATTGATCCTGCTACCCCCTTGGCAGAGCGACTGAACAGTATTACCTATCGAACTATATCAGCGTTGCCTGCTGCGCCTACCCTCGGGTTTCATGCCGAAATATTCCACACCGCCGATGACCGATTAATTTTATGCGAGATCGCGGCCCGTACTGTGGGTTCACTTACGGGGGAGTTAATAGAACACACCTGGGGGATCAATATACATAAAGCTTGGATACAGAGTTGTGCCGGTATCAATGACGTACTGAAAGCCCGGACTGAGCCAACAGAATTCGCAGCATCAATTCGCGTTCCTGTTCGTCCGGCATATCTGATTTCTTTGCCAGATTCAATTCCTTATGACTGGATATCCACACTCTGCTTACCAGGAAGAGTCGGGCAAATTTATCAACAGGCAACAACTTATACAGATGACGTTGTCAGCGCCATCATTAGCGGCAACAGTGATGTACAACTTACTGAACGAATTGAATATTTTGTCGACTGGATTGATGATTTAGTCAGGTGGCAAAACTGATGAGATTCCTTTTAACCCTGTGTTTTGAGAGAAGACTATAATGAAAATCCTTATAGCAGGTTCAGGTGCTGGCGCACAGGCGCTGGCATGGAAATTATTACAGGACTCCGCAGTAGAAAAAGTATGGTTAGCCCCGGGTAATCCGGCTACGTCATGCGCACCCGGAATGGAAAACATTCCTGTGTCTTCAGGAGATGTTGAGGGGCTAGCTAGGGCTGCTTTGGAACTAAAAGCAGACTTTACGCTTATCACACCGACTCAAACTCTGGCAACCGGGGTAGCCGACTACTTTAAATCTCGTGGGTTACCGATCATTGCTCCGACCTGTGAAGCTTCTCGACTTGAATGGTCGAAAGGCTTTTCCAAAGAATTCATGAAAAAATATCAAATACCTACACCTTGCAGCGCAATTTGTGAATCACAGAAACAGGCCCAAAAATTTGCCGACACATTGCCTTTACCTGTGGTTATCAAAGCAGATGGTATGGTACATGGGGGAACGGGTGTAGTGATAGCCCAGGATCGTCAGCATGTTCAAAACACTCTGGAAGAGTTCTTTACAAGAAATGTCGGACCAGTGCTGGTTGAAGAATTCATTGAAGGTGAAGAAGTCTCTTACACCATCCTCTTTGACGGAAAACACTATCTACCACTGGCTGAAAGCCGAGATTACAAAAAGCTGCTTGATGGGGATAAAGGCCCTAACACTGGTGGTATGGGAGCATATTCCCCAGTACTGTCCTCCGCACAGCATGATGCTATCATTACCCAAATTGTAGAACCTTGTCTGTCAGCTCTTAATTCCGAAGGAATCGAATATACAGGATTCCTCTATTTTGGTGTCATGATTGACAAAAAAGGAACGCCGAGCCTTCTTGAAATTAACTGTCGGTTGGGCAATCCAGAGGTCTTCACAATCCTTGAACGACTGGAGAGTCCCCTTCATGAACTATTCATATTGACCCTACAAAAACAGCTGGACAAAGCAAACGTACGCTGGAGTAAGCTTGTTTCTGTTGCCTTACAAATATCGTCTGAAGGTTATCCTTTTACCGAGCGAAAAGGTGATGAGATCACCTTGCCGTTACTCTCAGATACTCATGTCTTTCATTCCTCCGTTGTATCTGATGATGGAAAACTAATAAGTAATGGAGGAAGAGTTATTGCATTAAGTTCAATAGCTCTGACGTTCAACGAGGCTCGAAAAAAGTTGTATGAAACGGCCAAACAAGTCCATTTTGAAGGTATGCATTACCGCACAGATATTGCACTGAATATCAATACTCCTAGTGAATGTAATTAATAGGGGAATGTTTATGGACAACATGAAGCGTAACAGGCGTAATGTTTTGCTCGCAGCTAATATAAGTTACATACTCGTCATTCTGGATTCGTCCATAGTTAATGTAGCTTTACCGACTATTAAAGAGAGCCTTTCACTTGGTGTAACAACGTTACAGTGGGTTGTAAATGCCTACTTGGTTTTATTTGCAAGTTTGTTACTGTCAGGGGGAGTTCTTTGTGATCGTTATGGTTCAAAAAGTGTTTACATTACAGGGCTTGGATTATTCACTCTTGCCTCCGCTTTGTGTGGTATTAGCAGTGAAGCAGCTATTTTATTAACCGGTCGCGTACTTCAGGGGATTTCCGCCGCCATACTCGTACCAGGTTCGCTCGCTTTGATCACTCATACCTATACAGACAAAACAGAAAGAACCCGTGCCATTGCTAGCTGGGCAAGCTGGGGAGGTATTGCTCTGGTGGCGGGGCCTGTCATAGGAGGTTGGCTGACCGAATATCTGTCATGGAGATCGATTTTCCTGGTAAATGTACCGCTCTGCTTGGCAGGCATCTTTCTGGCATTTAGGGTGCAGCCTCCAGAGCATGAACATAAAAGTTTAACCATGGATATAAAAGGACAGCTACTTCTTTTCCTGACAATATTCCTATTTATTGCTGGTGTCATCCGGTTGAATGACACCACTCAAATCAATTTGAACTCAGTTATCTTGTTGTGCTTGTCTTTAATCATTATGATTGCATTCATAGTGGTAGAAAAAAGAAGTAAAGCTCCTATGCTTCCATTGGAGCTATTCAGGCGGCCAAATTTTAGCGCTATTTCATGGATTTTCTTTTCTGGTGCTTTTTCCTTTTTTGGTGCTATGTTTATTCTGACCTTTTGGTTTCAGGATATTCAGCACCTGAGTGCAACACAAACGGGTATGGCCCTGTTACCGCTCTCAATCAGTGTCATATTGGGAAATAAGGTCTCTGGATGGTTTGCACGCCGTTACCAGATGAGCCACATGATGATTGTTGGGGCCATGATAAGATTGGTTGGTTTCAGTGGATTACTGGTTACACAGTTTAACAATGACTATGTTTATCTTTTTGCTCCACTTGTATTGATTGGTTTTGGTGGAGGATTGGGATCGCCAATGTCAACATCTTTGTTTATGCAAAGTACTCCGAAACAGTACACAGGCGTTGCTTCAGGAGTTTCCCGTGCAACTGGTCAGATAGGTTCCGCTTTTGCCGTGGCAGTTTTTGGGCAAATGGTAAATAGTGAAAAACTCTTTATTTTAAACATGAAGTACGCGGTTATTACTATTATCATAGCCACACTGTCCATCTTGATTATCAATTTTCTTTTTGTAAAGAATGACATTGATGAATATCACAGTTCCATAACACTGAAGGCAGATAAATGATGGATGAAATTATCAGTCTTTCAATTAATGAATTAGGAGAAAGAATACGGAACGGCGTGATATCACCTGTTGAGATTTTAGATGAGTACATGAAGCGTATTTTATGCTACGACCATAATCTACACGCCTTTTCAGAAGTCTATGAAGCTGATGCGCGCACCGCAGCAAAATATGCCGAACAGGAAATACGATTAGGAAATTGGCGTGGCCCTCTCCATGGTATTCCTTTTGCAGTTAAGGATTTTTTTGATCTAAAAGGTAAGGTCACTGGAGGAGGCACAAACTGTTTTAGTCAAAAAGCATATGTTACGGCACCAGTGGTAGCTACCCTCTTGAAACAGGGAATGATTCTGACAGGAAAACACAGAGCAGTAGAGCTCGGTATGGGAGCAGCAGGCATCATGGAAAATAGCCCGACGCCACTCAACCCTTGGGGACAATCACAGAAAGTTGCTCCAGGCGGCTCAAGCAACGGTTCCGCTGTAGCAGTGGCAGCCGGTCTGACACCGATTGCTCTTGTAACCGACACAGGTGGATCTGCACGTATACCTGCCGCTTGGTGTGGTGTAAGTGGGTTTCGACCATCTATGGGCAATTTGTCATCATCAGGTATGCTCCCATTAAGCCAGACGATGGATACTGTGGGAATTATTGCCAGACATGCATCTGATATATTCATTGTCTATAATCAGTTGAGTCCAAATTTAGCGTATCATTCATGCATTAATAATCTGAATATTGGCATATTACCGTCAGAAGAAGAACATATTTTAGATAAGGAAACAGGTTTGCATTATGCGTCATTGCTGGAAGTTTTTTCTCAAATGGGTATGGTAACTCAAAAGAAACCTTTCCCATATCCTTTATCGCAGTGCATGAAAGCTAATTCTATAATTACTGCGTTTGAGGCTTGGCAGAATTATGGATATTTGTGTAATTCACAGAACTCCCTCAGCGATACAATTAAAGTAAGATTAGAACGTGGCAAAGAGATAAAGGAGAAAGAGTATTCGGAAGCATTGATATTCTGTCGTCACGTACGGAAGATATTTTCGAATTGGTTTCAGAATGTGGATGCGTTAGTAATTCCTACAACTCCAGAACCTTCTTGGCCTATAGCTGAAAAAGATGAACATCAACCCCCCAATGACTTCACCCGTTTCGTAAACTTTGCTGACTTATGCGGGGTCTCCATTCCAACAGGATTAAATAGTCAGGGATTACCATTTTCATTACAGATCGTATGTAATCGAAAAAAAGAAAAAAACGCTCTTGCTCTTGCAGGGTTGATTGAGTGCCGTATCGGTTTCAGAGACACAGCACTCAAAGTACTACTCAAGACATGATGAATGCTGTCGCTGAAAACGACGAACATAATAGTTAAAAGCAGCAATATGGCGAATTGGGCGAGCTATCCAGTCATGTGCTTCTTGTGCAAGGTGCATATCCATATTCTGAATTTCGCCAGCGGGTATAGCAAGCAACTGTAATTTAGCCGCTCTCTCAATTAGTATTGCTAGGTTAGATAAGTGGCTCAGCACAGCATTTAAGTCTGACCGGTGAGGCAATCAGCCATACAAAACCATAGGTAAGCAGGGAAAACCTTCCGTCTATAATCTCCTGGACAGCCCTTATGGCTACTATTTGTTCAGAGAGCGGGCAATGCAGAGGCTTTCCTTCGGGAGGCGTGTATTACCACGAAGCTTATGAAATTATTGTCTTTAGCTTGAAATGATAATAAGCCATTTACGCCCCTGCCACTAAGTTGCCAGTAACTTTGTTGCCAATAACTTTGGTGGGGGCTTTTTATGACTCCTATTTAGAAACTAAGGCTATAAGGCTAATTTTTCAGGCAAAACTTACCTTGGCAGATCCCACCCCGAGTAAGTTAACTTTCAATTGATCACCAGTATTAACGGGCACCATTGTGGTGAGGGAGCCAGAGAGAATGATCTCTCCACTGAGTAACGCCATATTCAGTGTTCCTAGCATATTCGCTAGCCAGGCAACTGCGTTAGCTGGATGCCCTAATGCAGCGGCACCAATGCCAGTGTCAACCCGTTTACCGTTTTTCTCTAGCGTTATTGTAACGGCAGCTAAATCAATTTCTGATGGCAGACGGGCACCATCGCCAATGACAAATAATCCTGATGAGGCATTATCAGCAACAGTATCTGTGATTTTTATTTTCCAGTCACGGATCCGGGAATCGACAATTTCGATACAGGGCACGACATAATCCGTGGCTCTGAGTACATCTCCTGCTGTAATACCGGGTCCACACAGAGTGTGTTTCAGGATAAAACCAATTTCGCCTTCCGCTTTCGGTGCAATTAATTGCTCAATGGGTACAGTGGCATTGTTTTTGTAATGCATATCTGAGGTGAGAATGCCAAAATCGGGTTGATCGACGCCCAATATATCCATAACTGTTTGACTAGTGATACCAATTTTTTTACCAACAATTCGCGCTCCAGTTGTTTCCAACCGGCAAGCGATAACTTTTTGCTGGATGAGATAGGCGTCGTGTAATGTTAGTTCTGGATATTCATTAGAGATAGGATCGATGGCTTGATGACTCTGCCATGATTGAAACAATTTTTCACCAAGATGGGTTATGACGTTATTCATCTGTTGCTCCTGATCAAACCACAGAAGTGACATTCCAACTGGAATATCACTCGTCTGAAAGGGACATTATTTGTTGCCGTTGAGTAAAAAATCGATATGGAGCCGGTTGAATGTGTCCGGGTCTTCATATTGAGGCCAGTGACCGCATTTTTCCATCACGGCAAAACGGCTATTTTTGATAAGCCCGGCAAGACGCTGACCGACTGAAACCGCAGCAGTCGGATCGTGTGTGGTCCATAGCACCAGGGTTTCAGCCTGGATCTTTGCCAGCTCATCTTCGGTTAAAAGGTTACGCAGGCGGGTATCCATATCTTGCAGGCACATAATGTTTTCCATTGCGGACAACATACCCGGCTGACGATAAATGGCAAAACGGGCTTCAACCAAGTCTTCTGTCACCATTGCAGGATCTTCCATCAGGAATTCAAGACGCTTGCGGGTAGCTTCCCGATCTGGGTTTTTCACTGCATTTAGGCTCAGTGTGCGCAGGCGTTCCATCACATTTGGATCAGCAATCATGCCACCGGCTGTGTTCAACACCAGACGGTGAATATATTGCGGATATTTTGCCGCAAACCGGGCTGCAACCCATCCGCCTAACGATTCGCCAGAAAGGTGAATTTTCTTCAGATTTAATGTCTCAATAAGATCCCGTAGGTGTTCCACATAATCGATAATCTCATAGGAACGGACAGGTTTATCCGTGAAGCCATGCCCCAGCATATCAATTGCCAGTACACGAAAATGGGCAGCATGGGGCAGAATATTGCGCATATAAGCTTCTAAATGACCTGCAATACCATGTAAGAAAATCAGAGTAGGTCCGTTCC
This sequence comes from Photorhabdus sp. CRCIA-P01, assembly GCF_003545805.1. Lineage (GTDB taxonomy): Bacteria > Pseudomonadota > Gammaproteobacteria > Enterobacterales > Enterobacteriaceae > Photorhabdus > Photorhabdus antumapuensis. The sequence goes on from NZ_NMQR01000003.1 coordinate 113,588, forward strand.
CCGCTTCAAGAACACGAGTTTTTATCCCTTTTACATTGAGATGATGTAGATGGATTTCACCGCTGGCAATGGCAGACCAAAGCGAACGTAATTCGGGCTGTATAGGCTTATGTTGAGGATTCGCTGATATTGACATCATGATATCTCCCTTATTTATTTTAAATTAATACGTTATTAATATAACGACAACGGGTAATATTCACTAATACTTAATATGTCTAGTCTGAAAGGCAAAAACGATGATGCTTATTTCTATTCTTGCAGATATTTATTTTCAACAACATCTATTAAGTGCGATAATAATTCTGATGTGTTGTCTTTTCGCCATGCCATTATTAACTCTATTGTGGGAGAATATCCCGATAATGGCCGACAAATAACAGCATCTGTCATGATTCTGGTAATATAGAATGGTACTATTGCACACCCTAAATTTAGACTAACCATGTTTAAAATTAATAGCATATTATTAGCTGTTTGAATAACATTAGGTACGACATTATGTTCAGTAAAATAATTTTCTATAATCTGTTGTAATACGCCAGATTGTGTTGGATCAGGCGTAATAAAATTTTCTCCGTGTAGGTCGTTGACTGAAATTTTCTCACAATATCTTAGCCTGTGATTAGCCGGCATCAGAACCACCAGCGGTTCATTAAGAATGACTTTAAAATCAATATAATCACTCTTTATCGGCGGACGCATGAAAGCGACATCAATGTCACCTTGTAATAATTTCTCTTCTTGTCCTGGATTAAATAAACTAATAAGTTCTACTTTTGCCACAGGATGAACCAAGCGAAATACTGGGATGACTTCAGGTAATACTTTAACTTCTGCTGATGGGACAAATCCAATAGTGAGCACAATTTGTTCTTGTGCCGCTTTGCGTGCCATTTTTTTTGCTTTCTCTGCATTGTCAAGAATAAGCCTGGCTTGTTGGAAAAAAACTTCTCCGGCTTTGGTTAGAGAGACTCTGCGTTTATTTCTCTCTAATAGTGTGGAACCAATATAATCTTCTAAATCTTTTATTTGTTGACTTAACGAAGGTTGTGCGGTGTGCAATCTTTTTGCGGCCTTAGTAAAGTTTAATTCTTCTGCCACTGCAATAAAATAGCGTAAGTGTCTTAATTCCATTGCCGTTTCCTCACATATCGAAAAAAAGTCTTAATTTAAACAAACAATGTATTTCACAAAATATTAATCTATTAATAGCATTCATTTTGCATGTTGGCAAAAAGTCAACATTTCTTTTACTTGAGGATTAAATAATATGACATTGAGCAAAAATTCAGATATCTACCGCCTGATTGATGCCCGTGCCGGTCGTGTAACTCCTCAGATTTATATCGATCCCGAGCTCTATCAATTGGAACTCGAAAGAATATTTGGCCGTTGTTGGCTGTTTCTAGCTCATCAGAGCCAAATCCCCAATCCAGGTGATTTTTTCAATACTTATATGGGAGAGGACAGTGTTGTTGTTGTCCGCCAGAAAAATGGTTCCGTTAAAGCTTTCCTAAATCAATGTCGCCATCGTTCCATGCGGGTTTGTTACGCGGATAGCGGTAATACCCGTGCATTTACTTGCCCTTATCATGGTTGGTCATATGGTGTGGATGGGCAATTAATCGACGTCCCGTTGGAAGCGTGTGCCTATCCCCATGGGCTTTGTAAAGAGCAATGGGGACTTCAGGAAGTGCCGTGTGTGGAAAGTTATAAGGGATTGATTTTTGGTAACTGGGATACGACCGCACCCTCGCTGATTGATTATCTCGGTGATATGGCTTGGTATCTTGATGGTGTGCTTGATCGCCGTGAAGGAGGAACAGAAGTTATTGGCGGTGTGCAAAAGTGGGTGATCAATTGTAACTGGAAATTACCCGCTGAACAGTTTGCCGGCGATCAATACCATGCTTTATTCAGCCACGCCTCCGCCGTACAGGTTTTAGGTGTAAAAGAGGGTGACAGTAACAGAGCATTAGGTGCTGGTCAGACTTCTCGGCCAGTTTGGGAAACGGCAAAAGATGCCGTGCAATTTGCTCAGAATGGTCACGGTTGTGGATTTTTCTTGACCGAAAAACCCGATGCTAACGTTTGGGTTGATGGTACCGTTGCCCGTTACTACCGTGAAACCTATGCCGAGGCAGAGCAGCGGCTGGGAAAAGTCAGGGCACTGCGTCTTGCCGGTCACAACAATATTTTCCCGACCCTTTCCTGGCTTAACGGTACTGCAACCATGCGGGTGTGGCATCCACGCGGACCCGATCAGGTGGAAGTTTGGGCTTTCTGCATCGCGGATAAAGCCGCATCTCCAGAGGTAAAAGCCGCTTTTGAGAATAGCGCTACCCGTGCATTTGGTCCGGCAGGTTTTCTCGAACAGGATGATTCAGAAAATTGGGTGGAAATCCAGAAGGTACTTAGAGGTTACAAAGCCCGTAACAGCACATTGTGTATGGAAATGAGATTGGGACGAGAAAAAGTGCGGGATGATGGAATTCCGGGTGTGACCAATCATATTTTTTCCGAAACCGTTGCCCGTGGCATGTATCAGCGTTGGGCTGACTTACTCACCAGTGAAACCTGGGATGAGATAGAGGAAAAAAGCCGGGTTTATCAGCAGGAGTTGGTCAAATGAAAGAGTTAATTGTCAATCAGGAAAAAAGGGTATCGTCGGAACTGCATTATGAAATAAGTCAGTTCTTGTATTACGAAATGACATTACTGGATGAGTGGAGATTTCGTGATTGGCTTGAGTTGTTATCAGAAAATCTCAGCTATACCATGCGTACCATTGTTAATGCCCAAACCCGCGATCGCCGTAAGAGTATCCAACCGCCAACCACTTGGTTGTTCAATGACAATAAATTTCAGCTTGAACGCCGGATAGCTCGGTTGGAGACCGGGATGGCATGGGCAGAGGAACCCCCATCCCGTACACGTCATCTACTGACAAACTTAGTGATTACTGAAACGGATTTGCCTGACCAATTTCATGTTCAGTCCAATTATTTGCTGTACCGTTCACAAAAAGAGCGAGATGAAGCTTTTTATGTTGGTAAGCGGCTGGATTGTGTTCGCCGTAATCCGAAAACGGATAGCTGGCTGATTTGCAAACGTGAAATTACCTTGGATCAGGCAGTCTTAACTTTCCATAACTTGAGTGTCTTATTCTGATGAGTCAATTATTCGTATGTACTGTTGAAGACTTGCCCGACGGAGAAGCGCGTAAGGTTGAATACACACCGGATATTGCGCTGTTTCACTATGATGGCGAATTCTTTGCTGTTGATGACCGGTGCAGTCATGGTAATGCCTCTATATCCGAAGGGTATTTGGAAGACAATGCGACAGTTGAGTGTCCACTGCATACGGCCAGTTTTTGTCTTAGAACCGGGAAGGCACTTTGCCTTCCTGCTACAGATCCATTGAAGACCTATCCTGTTGTTGTAAAAGACGGAAACATTTATATCACTGTATCGGAGGAGCAATAATGAGTTGGATCAAAGATCAAGTCATTTTATTAACAGGCGGTGGCTCCGGTTTAGGTTTAGCTTTAGTAGAGCGTTTTATTGCCGAAGGCGCCAAAGTGGGTGTTTTGGAGTTATCGGCAGAAAAAGCGGCCGCTTTGGCACACTGTTTTGGTAACGATATCTGTGTTATTCAGGGTGATGTTGCCTCTTTTGAGGACAATGAACGCGCAGTGGCTGAAACTGTTAGGCGTTTTGGCAAACTAGACTGCTTTGTTGGTAACGCGGGCATATGGGATCACAAAATTAGCTTGCTTGACGCCTCACCAGAACAGGTTGGTAAAGGATTTGATGAGCTGATGGGTGTTAACCTGAAAGGGTATATTCTAGGGGCTAAAGCCGCGTTGCCAGCGCTAACAGCATCAGAAGGCAGCATGATTTTTACGTTGTCAAACTCGTCATGGTTTTCTGGTGGTGGTGGGGTGTTGTATACCGCCAGCAAGCACGGTGCGGTCGGCATGATCCGCCAGTTAGCTTATGAATTAGCGCCAGTTATCAGGGTTAATGGTGTTGCGCCTTGTGGTATGCCAAGTGATCTTCGTGGGGCTGCCTCATTATCTCAGCAAGATAGATGTATTACAGATAACCTGTCATTAGAAAGTCTCGGTGCAATTTTGCCTTTGCAATTCATACCTCAGCCAAAAGATTTCACTGGTCCGTATGTCATGCTGGCTTCCCGTGCCAATAACCGCACTTTAACGGGAGTGATGATAACGGCTGATGCCGGATTAAGTATCCGTGGCATTCGCCAAAGTACAGCGGGAGTGATGTCTCCGAACAAGAAGGAGAGTTCAAATGACTGTTAAATTGATTTGTACTTCGCACACGCCTTTGATGGGCTTTGGTTCTCCGCCTGAAACGACTGAAAAGCATGTTCGGCAGGTTTTTCAGCAATTGGCTGAACAGGTAAAAGCCTACGATCCACAATTGATAGTGATTTTCGCTCCAGACCATTTTAATGGTTTTTTTTATGATCTCATGCCGGCATTTTGCGTTGGAGTAAGAGCGAATGCAGTGGGAGATTGGGATATTGGTGAAGGTCCACTCAATGTTCCTGAAAACACCGCGAAGGATTTAATTTCTGCCTTATATGATTCAGGGATTGATGTTGCCCACTCTTGGCGTATGCAGGCCGATCACGGCTTTATTCAACCATTGATGCTGCTTTGTCAGGATTTACAGCGTTATCCAACTATCCCAATATTTATTAACTGTGCAGCTAAACCATTGCCGACATGTCGTCGTGCTGTTGCGTTAGGTCGTGCAGTGGGTCAATTCCTACTCACAACAGATCAGCGGGTATTGCTGCTAGGTTCTGGTGGTTTATCACATGATCCCCCGATACCACAGATGGGGCAAGTGCCACCGGAAGTTGAAGAAGGGTTGATTGCCGGGAGAAATCCGACAAAAGAAGTGCGTCAAAAACGGCAAAGCCGAGTCATTGAGGTTGGAAAATCGTTGGCTCGTGGCGAGAATATCGTTGCTCCGTTGAATCCACGGTGGGATGACGAGTTATTGCGTATTTTTTGTGGTGGCGATATTCAGCGTCTTGCTTCGTTGACAGAGGGAGGAATCGCCATTCAGGGCGGGAAAGGTGGACAGGAAATTCGCTGTTGGATTGCGGCTTTTGCGGCGCTTTCTGTTTATGGCGAATATAAAGCGCAACGGCATTATTACCAACCTATTAAGGAGTGGCTAGCAGGGATGGCAATGGTCAGTGCTCAACCTGTCACTCAGAGAGGAGCATAATATGCGGAATCAGACTTTTATTATCGTTGGAGCAGGGCAAGCGGGAGCTATGGCCGCCGCAACCTTAAGGCAGCAACAGTTTGATGGCGATATTATTTTAATTGGTAAGGAATATCATGCGCCTTACGAGCGGCCAATTTTATCAAAAGACTATTTAATCAACCCAGAGGAAGCGCCGAAATATCTGTTCTCCGAAGATTTTTATCTGAAAAACCAGATAGATCTGCGCATAGGTCAATCGGTCAGCCAGATTATTCCATCGAAACATTGTGTTGTTTTAGAAAATGGCGGCAAGCTCGGGTATGACAAACTCCTGCTCACTATGGGGGCAAGAGCCAGACGATTTCCGCTGCTTGATCAACTGGGTGAAAATATTTATACCTTGAGGACGCTGGATGATGCGCAACGTTTACGCCAGGCAGTGAAAAAAGACAAACGGATTTTGATTGTTGGTGGTGGTGTGATTGGTCTGGAACTGGCGGCAACTTCTTGTGAATTGGGAGCAAACGTGACGGTTATCGAACAGGCGGATAACATCATGGGACGTTGTGCTCCTCCATTATTGCAGGATTATCTTTTGAATCGTCATCGGGAAAAAGGGGTGCAATTTTTCCTTGATACCAACATTGTTTCCGCACAAAAACAAGGGAGTGAATTAGTGCTTATATTGAACACCGGTGAAAAGGTGATCGGAGATATTATTATTTATGGTATCGGCGCTGAATTCAGGGATCAGTTGGCCGCTGATGCTGGTTTGGTGACTAATGGCGGTATCGTCATTGACAGCCGTTGCCAGACTTCTGAACCGGATATTTTTGCCGCCGGGGATGTTTGCCTTCAGAGAGAACCGCTGACAGGTGATCTACAGCGCCGTGAAACCTGGGAAAATGCGAACCGTCAGGCGACTATCGCCGTGCATGCCATGATGGGGTTAGAACCCCCACAGCCGGGTGCGCCGTGGTTCTGGACCGATCAGTGGGGCATTAACATCCAAATGGTTGGCAACATGCAGGCTGAAAAATGGCATATCAAAGGTGATTTGCAATCAGATAAAGCCATTTTGATTGGTACAGAAAATGAAATCTTAGTCGGTGCTGTCGCGATTAATCAGGGAAGAGAAATGCGGAATTTGCGGAAATTACTTGCTAATTCCACGGTTGTTCCGGTGTAGGTAATGGACGGTATTTTATTGACAATGAATCGTTTTATTATTGAATTCGGTGACCATTTGGACGGTCACCAACGAGGGTCATATTGAATCATTTATAATCTTAGTGTCAGATGAATATATGATTTTTAGCCTTCTGACTGACATTATATAACCACGCCAATCGTCGACAACCCAAGAATCTCTAGAACCGCCAGGAATTATAGTAAAATAATTGTCGGACACGCTGAACCGTGCGTAATCAGTGCTCCAGTAATTAATAGCAACTTCAATCGTGTCACATTTCGTATTGTTGGTAACATGAATCATGCCCACCATATTACAACCCCTCACTATTTCAATCTGATTTTATCCAGATTGTTGCAATCATATCCTATATGGTTTTTCCAAATATTAATTAGATAATGTAACTTAGAGATACATATTATGAATGTAATTTATTATTCTTTATAAAATATTTAATTAAGAAATGGAAGTAAGAATTTACTCCGATTGTTTGCTTAGTGGTTAAGTGTTTTTATACGGTATCTGGAGTAATGGAAAAACTGAAATTTCATTGCTAATGAAGTCGTAGAGAAATCACCTTAATTAAGGAGTTCTTAATTATGATAACACATAAATTAGCTATATTTATACTGTGTTTATCTCCCGCCGTATGCTTTTCACAGCCTGATAAATTATCTCCAGGCCCATATGAGTTAATTATTGGAGCAAGACCTTCGACGCCTTATTCACCGATTCAGAATTATAATCGAAACTTAACATGGCAAGGTGCTGGGTATGAATTTACTGTTCCTGTGTCCCGTCATCACATAATCCCATTCAATCTATTAAGAAGCTTCTATAACCGTGTTGTTGAAAATAACCGACTACGTAATATAAGTAGTTTTCTCACAGTATACTCAAATAATTTACGGTTTTATGCTAGTCGTGGCGGTATTGACTGTAATCAATTAGGTAGCGATATTATTGATGCATCAAATTTAGGTTTGGCTCAAGGTAGTGGATGGATAAGAGGTGGTAGTGATAGATTTACTCCAGGTTTTAGTACATTCGAGCAATTTTATGCGTGGTTACCGGGCAACCTTTTCATTGGGCCAAATGATCGCTCAGATGATCCAGGTCCAGGATTTGAGAGTAATGCAGCGGTTGTTATTGGTGAGGCTAATTTCAACTTGGTTTCCAGGTTGTACAGAAATATGATGGATTATGTGTCAATACATGATGAAAGTTTATTAAATGGAATTGCAGCAGATTTATCAAGGCTAGCTCAAATAAGGGGAGTTTATTCATTACAGTCACAAGATTGGGAATATGTGAATGGTAAATATAGATTAAGGAGAGGGGGGAAAGAAAGCTTCATAGATGTAGACAATAGTGATGATGATTATCTGGAATCAACGTGCGATGATTTACGTCCCACACTCGATAAAATTAAAGGAAGGTATACGATTGTAATAGATAATTAAAGCTAAGAATTAGCTAAATTTTACAACTATAAAAAGGTTAATGTTTAATAGGATAAAAAATGAAACAGATAAATCTACTTGTTATTACTTCTGTTATATCACTTTTACTATGTGCGAAATCTTTTGCTGCGGATGATCTAGAGTGTAGCAGTAGAACTGTAAATAGCGGAACCCTTACAGGGACATTTGTTAAGTTGATAGATAAGAAGGATTGGACAACTACAAATTATATAATACAAACTGATAGCGGGAATGGATATTGTGTCCGAGTTGAAGATACAAAAAATATGATACGAAATACAATTATTTCTAGTGCATTTTTCTTGGGATCAAGAGTAACTATATCACTTACTAAGGAGCATACTATAACGGGGATAGCAGTCCATAATTAGGAATGGTCAATATAAATTAAGGAGGGGATTTAAAGAGAGCTTCATAGATACAACCTAAGAATTAACCAAATTTTACAACTATCGAAAAACTAGTGCTTAATGGGATAGAAAATGAAACCAATAAATCTACTTGTTATTGTTTCTGCTATATCACTTTTACTATGTTCAAAAGCTTTTGCTTCGGACGATCTAGAATGTGGTAAAGTGTCTGTAGATAGCGGAACCCTTACAGGGAAATTAGTTAAGTTAATAAATAAAGATGGCTGGGAAACTACAAATTATACATTCCGAACTGACGGAGGGGAAGAATATTGTGTCCGCGATGAGAATCTATATCATCCGATACGAAATAAAATTGTCTCTAATGCATTTTTCTTAGGATCAAGAATAACCGTATCACTTACTAAGTATCATACTATAACTGGAATAGCGATCCATTAGTAGGTTAGGTTTTTCTATATTTACTCTTAAGGATATGACGGTTTCTGAAAAAGATTACGGTTTTTAACCGTAATCTTTATTTTAATATTACAAACATGTCTTATTAATGTTTAATAATATAAAGATCTTTCGATGACATAAGACCGAGTGGGCTAATATAATATCCACCAATATAAGGTTTTATTAATCTGGCGCTAACATAGTAATAAATAGGAATTGCCGGGACATCTCTTGTCAGAATATCTTGTGCTTGCTGGAAATATTCTATGTTGTTTGTTGCTTTGGCTTTACTGATCAGATCATCATAAATATCATTATGATATAATGATGTATTATTAGAACTATTGGTGACAAAATTATTTAAAAACGAAGCAGGGTTATCGTAATCAGCTATCCATGCGTGTCTTACCAAATCAAAATTACCTTGATGCATGGTGTCTAACATTGTTTTCCATTCTTGATTCTGTAAAACCGCATCCACGCCCAGATTTTTCTTCCACATTGAGGTAGCTGCAATAGCAATCCTTTTGTGATCCTCTGATGTATTGTAAAGAAGATTAAATTTCAATGGATTATTTCTGTTATAACCTGCTTCATTCAATAATTGCCGGGCTTTTTCAATTCTTTTTGCCAGCGTCCATGATGCATAATCAGGCTGTTTTAAGTTCATTCCTCCTGTGTTTGGTGGAGTATTATTATAGGCTGGCTTTTGGCCTTGCCCCAAAACTTTATTTGTTATGATGTCTTTGTCTAAAGCCAAATTTAATGCCTGTCTGACTCTAATATCATTAAAAGGGGCTTTTTGGGTGTTGAATTCGTAATAGTAAACCGCTAATTTAGGAGAAATATGGACTTGGCTACCTAACTTGGTTTTTAAAGAATTAAATAGAACCGATGGGATATTTTTTGTGATATCTATTTCTCCTGCCAAGTAACGGTTCACTACCGCAGTTTCTGATGTTACGTTAAGATAGGTGACTTTATTAATCACGGTGTGTTCATTGTCCCAATATTGTGGATTCCTGATGCCAATCACTTTCTCATTGACGATCCATTCAGCGAGTTTGAATGGGCCACTACTGACAAACACATTCGGTTGAGTCCATTTTTCACCATACTTCTCAACCGCTTTTTGGCTGATGGGAACCATAACTGGATGTGCCAGCATATTTAAAAAATAGGATAGTGGGTGCTCTAATGTTACTTCTACCGTTAAATTATCCAATGCTTTTACACCTAATTCATCGGTTTTTTTCTTCCCGATAAGAATATCTTTGGCATTTGCTATATACATGTTTTCAATATAACTGCCATACGGGGATGCCATTTGGGGATCAATTAAACGCCGCCAACTAAAAACCACATCGTGCGCGGTAATAGGTGAGCCGTCAGACCATTTTATTCCTTCTCTTAGATGAAACACCCAGGTTTTATTATCGTTAGTTTCCCAACGAATCGCTAAATTAGGATTTAACTTACCATCATTCCCTATACTAATTAATCCACTAAAAAAGTCGTTGATAATATCAAACTCAACATCGCTTTCAACTTTATGAACATCAAGAGAAGCAGGTTCTGAACCATTATGACGAACAATATTCTGGTTATTCGCAGTAAGGGTAAGGCTAATATCAAGCGTCAGCTAGCGTTGCCGGATAATCAGTTTCTGATGAATATGTTGTTTTTGGCGATACCAGCACGAGCGCTTGCTGAACTGACGCCGGAAAAGAAGAGGTTACTCAATCGTGTGCGTAGCCGCGCGCGCTTTTTTGACAATGTGCGTGAAAACGGTGGTGTGTTAAATTCTGCCGAGGTAGCGAGTTTGCTAGGTGTTAGTAAAGTAACAGTTAAAAAGAAAAAGGACACAAGTAAATTACTGGCCTTGGAATACGATGGTGAGTTTATTTATCCCGCTTTTCAGTTCACCGATGATGAAAGCAAAGGCGAAAAAGGTGTGCTCAGAGGGGTGGCTGAGATCCTGTTTCATCTTGGTCATTTCAGCGGTGTAATGCAGTACGGATTTTTCGTGCAGAAACGTAATGTACTAAATCATCGTTTACCCGAAGGTCAAGAGTTCACTGTCATTGGTTTGCTGAAAGATGGCGTTTCGGATGATGAACTTCAGCAGTTAATCCGTTTAGCTAAGTCGTTTGGCACTCAAGATGCGGCATAGTAAAGAGTGAAAAATAGAGGGGAACGGGCACTATGCCTGCTCCCCCTTTTGTCATATTACGGGAATATCCAGGTCGTTCACCAGGATATCTTCGGCAATTTCTCCTTCATACTCAAATTCCCTGAGCACCTTGAGCTCCTCGGTGCGTATCACGTTTTTACCAGAAGGATTGTCATGCCAAAGCACGATGCAAGGCTCAAGCGTGACGTTAGACACGTAAGCCAGTCCATCTGAGTGCAGTGATAGCGATGTTCTTGGCGAGCTGGCAAGATATAAATTGCCATCTGTGCCGTTCGTTAGCCCGTACCGGGTATGCCCTCCGTCGCGGTTAAAGAATACGCCATTGCCTCCGTGTTCACCCTCTTGTAGCCGGTAAAAAATTGTGCCGACTGAGATGATAATGATACTTTGCGTAATTTTATCGGGGGTGAGGGTGTCGAGCTGCTGTTTTGTCACTGAGTCAGGGCTTACCTCTGATTTTGTTACCACTGAACACTCCTGTATTATTTTTTAGGCTGACTGGTAATGTAATGATATTAAAATAATAATAATATATTTGTTTGTGGATATTTATCATCGGTTTTATTACATGGTGAAATAATATATAAGTTAGTTTTACATGATTCACAAATAACGATTCTATTAGCCATGAGCATTGAAAATACTTATTTATGATTATGGTTATATGTCTTCATTAGCCTATTTTATAGCTAGAAAAATTGATATTCTCAATCCATGTATAAATGGTAACCAATATGCAGAGAGCTCAAAGAGTTGTTATTACAGGTATGGGCACCGTAACACCGATTGGTGAAGATGTTGAATCATGTTGGCAAAGTATTATCGAGAAACAACATCAATTTCACAGAATTGAATTTCCTGATTCGTTCATTAATTCACGTTTCTTTTCTTTCCTTGCACCCAATCCATCACGCTATCAGCTATTACCAAAAAAGTTGACTCATATGCTTTCTGACTGCGGAAAAATGGCGTTGAAAGCGACTTATCAAGCTTTTACCCAAGCATTTGGCGTGAATATATCACCTGTTGAATATTACGATAAATATGAATGTGGGATAATACTTGGCAGTGGTTGGGGGGCTGTCGATAGTGTCGGAGATCATGCCTGCCGGTATAAGGAAGTTAAATTAGCTCATCCTATGAGTAATCTTATCACTATGCCAAGTTCCATGACGGCGGCGTGTTCGATTATGTATGGATTACGTGGTTATCAGAATACCATTATGGCTGCTTGCGCAACGGGTACAATGGCGATAGGTGATGCCTTTGAAATTATTCGCTCGGGGCGGGCAAAATGTATGATTGCCGGAGCCGCTGAATCACTTACTCGAGAATGTAATATTTGGAGTATTGATGTACTGAATGCATTATCGAAAGAACAAACGGACCCAAATCTCGCATGTTGTCCATTTAGTCTTGATCGTTCTGGATTTGTATTGGCCGAAGGAGCGGCGGTGGTTTGCCTGGAAGATTATGATTCGGCCGTCGCGCGTGGTGCAACGATTCTGGCGGAAATTAAGGGTTATGCTCAATATTCAGATGCCGCTAATTTAACTCGGCCGACAGAAGATATTGAACCTAAAATATTATCGATAACCAAAGCCATCGAGCAGGCGCAGATTTCGTCGGAAGATATTGACTATATTAATGCGCATGGTACCTCTACACCGTTAAATGATCTTTATGAAACTCAGGCAATTAAAGCAGCACTAGGCCAATATGCTTATCAGGTACCTATATCAAGCACAAAATCTTATACCGGTCACCTTATTGCCGCCGCCGGTAGTTTTGAAACTATTGTGTGTGTGAAAGCATTGGCTGAAAATTGCTTACCAGCAACATTGAATTTACATCGGGCTGATCCAGATTGCGACCTTAATTATTTACCTAATCAACATTGCTACACTGCTCAACCAGAAGTGGTGCTTAATATCAGTGCAGGTTTTGGGGGGCATAACGCTGCGTTGGTTATCTCTAAGGTAAGGTAACTGATATGTTGATTTTTGAAATAGAAGATATTGAACATTGGTCGAATTTTTCTGGGGATTTTAATCCTATCCATTATTCGGCGAAAAGTGAATCTTTACACAATATGCAGCAACATCCCGTGCAGGGAATGTTGAGTCTGCTTTATGTCAGGCAACAGTTCTCTCAATTAACTTCCGCTTTTACATCTGGAATACTGAATATTGATACGTCATTCCGCCAATATGTTTATACTGCATTACCTCATCAATTGAGAATTGATACTAAAAGCAAAGCGTTTAAATTGGAAAATCCTAGCAAAGAAAGTACGTTGTCCGGCAATACCAGCGTAGAAAATACAATGGAGTCAATTGAAAGTTGGATTGTTCAAGATAACTACCAAAAATTAATGATAACAAGGAAAGAAGTTTGTGAAAAATATGCGGACTTTAGACATTATTTCCCCAGTGTCACATCTATTGGATGGTTTTTGGATGCTCTTGCTTTTCATCTTGTCATTAATTCGACAAGTTTTCTTAATTTTGAGCACTATCATTTTAACCAGTTACAGGATTACCTGAATCAATCTTTTACTTTGCATACCGGGCAAGCGATTAAGATCAGGGAGGACATTGTTAATAGTACAATATTACTATCTTCGCCGGATATCTGTGTTGAATTAAATCCTCCTTTACTGATTAAGAATGGTCCTAAAGATTATATCCGTATTTTTCATTATCGATGTTTCTATGATAAAAAACCTATTTTTGTATCAAAGATTTCAATTATCTCTAAGATTAAATAAAAGGAAAGTAAAATGCCAACACAAAATGATATTTTCACTGAGGTAAAGAATAGAATATTAATGATGAAAGATATAGATGATAAGGATATAACACCAGAATCTTCTTTTGTATCGCTTAAATTTGACAGCCTTGACTATGTGGAAATACAAGTGTTTGTATTGGAAACATATGGCATTATGCTTAAAGCTGAACTTTTTTCAAATCATTCAATTTCAACATTAAATGATCTTACGCATCATGTTAAATCTAAATTATAAGCCGAGTTTTTACTTAATGCTGTTTTTCATCATTAATATTAAGAGGTTATAATGAACATTCTAGAAAAAGGTAAAGTCACTGCTTTATATTCAGGTTATTCGGAGACAGAAGGTTCTTCGTGGGTTGGAAACTTGTGCTGTTTCTCGGTTGATCGAGAACATTTGCCTATTGTCGTGAATGGGCGTCGTTTCTTGATTGAATTTATTATTCCAGATCATTTACTTGACAAAACGGTTAAACCTAGAGTATTCGATTTGGATATCAATAAACAGTTTTTACTACGTCGTGACCATCGTGAGATAAATATTTATCTTTTAGGTGAAGGTAATTTTATGGATAGGACGGTGACAGATAAAAAACTATTCGAATTAAATGAAGATAGTTCACTGTTCCTTAAGACATTACGCTATGCGCTTGGTAAGTATGTTTCTATTAACCCTTCAACCACGCAATTTATCTTTTTTGCACAAGGAAAGTACAGTGAATTTATCATGAATGCCTTGAAGGTATTTGAAGAAGAATTATCAGAATGCTATCGAATCAGAATTATTTCTGAATTGCAAGGGCCATATTATGGCTTTGAACTTGATATTCTTTCTATTACAGCTTAATTCACAATATTATGGAGAATGTTATGGAAAAGAGAATAACAACATTTACTATTGAGAAAACTGATGATAGTTTTTATGCTAATGGACGCCACCAATGTATGGTGAAAATTTCTGTACTTAAACAAGAGTATAGGAATGGTTATTGGGTGAAATTAGCGCTTAGTGATACTGAAAAAAGATCGATTCAGGTGGTAGCATTAAGTGATAGTCTTATATATGACCAATTAGAAATACCTTCTGGATGGACAACGACAGAGACAAGAAATAAATATGATCTTGGGTTATTAAATGGTGTTTATAGTGCCAATGCTTTTATTGACGAATCAGTAACAAATCATGCGGGAGATTGTTGTACAAATGAAAACTATCAGAATAGTGTGAAGAGTGTTCCTGACATTATCTATCGTTATGTTAGTAGTAATAGAACAAATACAGAATACCTAATAGCAAAAATGACATTTGAAGATACGAATGGGGAACGCACACTAACAACGAATATGTCAGTTGGTGATGAGGTTTTTGATAGTAAGATTTTATTAAAAGCTATTGCTCCTTATGCAATTAATACAAATCAATTGCATGAAAATGTAAGTGCATTGTCTAGTGAAAAAGACGAACCGACGAAAGCGGATACTAATTATCAAACCATTGTGCTTTATCGCTGGACATTGCCATACAATTTGAAGATTCTTGAAGGGAATGACATGACTGTTAATGGTATATATGCCCTTGGTAGAGATCCATCAGATTATAGATTCTTGACAAGGGGCAGGGTATTTAAACAAGGAACCTCATATGTAAATGCGCGGGATAATATGAGTGGAGGATGTGTTATGGACCATTCTTATACTGTAACTGTCCCAGATACGCAGCTTGCTGCTGAAGTGCTCCAGGTGGTAGGGTGTTCATGGACGAGTGGTTATTACGATAAACATTATGATATCACAATCATTGATAATTACGGTTGCTTGCATAAATTTAGAATATCCTCGGTTAATATGGGACGTGCGTTAAGCATAGCGAGAATAAGTTAATTTTCCTCAGTAAAGAACCTTTGTCTATGCTGGTAATCGCATGTGTGTTTACCAGCAAATCACGTTGAGACCAAATAATGTCGGCAATATTGAACAGGTACTTAATCTGTCATTCTCGCCACTCGATTTCCTGTTTATTCCCACATGGGAATAATCTTACTGTATATTATTTTAATATTGATATCGGTGCTGATAATAATTTTTTCGTCAGGTGAATATTTTGCACTTGTCCTAAATAAATCTCGGTGTTTTCTTATTGTTTTTTTAGCAATGTGATGAGTGTGAAGTAATTTTGACTATGGAATATTAGCGATAATCCGATTATGGCATTATACTGTAAAAAAGAGATAATAAACAAGATTGGGGATGTTGAGCCAAGTAAATTAATTAAAAAATGAGGCGCAATGATGACTAATATTTATGTAAACAAATATGCTCCAAATGGTATCGTGATGAAATTCCCATTGGCACCCGATAGAAAAATAGAGAAGTGGAATGCGGAGAATTTGAATTTTCGCATTTGTACGCCAGGATTTATATGGTTGGATGGCCGGAATATTTCAGAGTTTCGCCACTTATTTTGTTATCCAAATATTTCAAATCTTTATCTTGCATTCACGTTTAAGGCGAAATTTTTCACTCCACGAAATTTTACGGCAGAAATGTCTAGGGAGAAGCCAACTCACGATTGGTTTTGCAATAATGGGGAATACGTTGAGAACGGTTTTGATAATTTTGGTATATATTCCGATGATACAGGTGCCGGAGAGTACAGCATAAATTTAATTGAACTCTGTTGTTATATTATAAAAGAGGGTGAATTGGGTTATAGTGGTAAGGATTCTATTTTCCCAAATCTATCTCTTTTTGTAAAAAATAAAGTGAGTTCAAATTTCTTAGCGAATTTAATTTCCACGGATTTTCAAGTTATTATTAATTAGTGA
Organism: Photorhabdus sp. CRCIA-P01; assembly: GCF_003545805.1. GTDB lineage: Bacteria > Pseudomonadota > Gammaproteobacteria > Enterobacterales > Enterobacteriaceae > Photorhabdus > Photorhabdus antumapuensis. The sequence goes on from NZ_NMQR01000003.1 coordinate 130,146, forward strand.
ATGGTTTTGTTATTTATACCTAATAGATTTAGAGTTGCAGCAGCTTGGAAGATGAAGGGTATAAATGATACTAAGTGCCTATTGGGATAGGCACTTAGTTGGTTTGTGTCAATCTCTATTATCTTGCCTCTGGAAGTTTGGTGAGTTTAAACCCTAAAAGTAGGGCCAAAAAGATAAGAATGGCAATAAATAAAACAACCCCATTCCAACCTAATTGGAGCCAAAATACACCGCCAAAAGTACCAACCACACTTGAACCAAGGTAATAACAAAACAGATAAAGGGAAGACGCTTGTGCTTTGGCTCGGCGAGCACGACGTCCAACCCAACTGCTGGCAACAGCATGTGCGGCAAAGAAACCGAAAGTGAGGATTATCATCCCAATGATAATTGCCATCACAGGTGATAATAAGGTAATAAGCGTACCGATTAGCATCATACTTATCGTCGCGATCAGGACTTTTCCAAGTCCATATTGATGGGTTAATGTACCTACTTTAGATGCGCCGTATGTCCCTGCCAGATAGACAATGGACAACATACCGACAATTGACTGATTAACATGATAGGGCGAATCCAATAAACGATAACTTATATAATTAAATAGGGTAACAAAGCCACCCATGAGTAAAAAGGCTTCAGAAAACAGTAATGGCAATCCTTTATCACGAAAATGTAATCTCAGATTGATTAATAAAGACTTAGGTTTGAGAGAACTTGGCCTAAAATGGCGCGATTCAGGTAACATACGCCAAAACATCATTGCAGCGATTAATGCCAATAAACCTAATACGATGACAGAAACCCGCCATGAGAAATAATCAGTGATAACACCTGATATTAGTCGCCCACTCATGCCACCAATAGCATTACCACTAACATAAAGTCCCATTGATAAAGCAACAAAGTGAGGATGGATTTCCTCACTAAGATAAGTCATTGCAACGGCGGCTACGCCACTGAGAGATAAACCAACCAGAGCACGTACAACCAAAATTCCATGCCAACTGGTTATAAATGCACTGAGTAAAGTGAAAAGTGCGGCGGCAAATAGCGCTGTTACCATCACATTTTTACGGCCAATAGCATCAGACAGAGGGCCTGTGATTAATAGACCCAATGCCAACATTCCGGTTGAAAGGGATAAAGATAAACTACTGGCAGCAGGAGAAACACCAAAATCATCCGACAACATAGGTAGAATCGGTTGAACGAAATAGAGTAGGGCAAATGCAGCTAATCCTACGGTAAAGAGTGACATCGTCACTTTAATATACAGAGGATCATTTTTCTGAATATAATTTTTCTTATTTTGAATATTTTGGACCTGATGATTATCCGGCGTTGGGTTTCCACTGATACTATTATTGCTACTACAACTACTAGGGTTAGTGCTCACATCATTTCCTTACTTAGCTCATTTACTAGCTTATATTTTGATGAAGATCAAGCATATGAATTGCAAAATATTTTGTCTAATATATTAATCATTAATAATAATATGTATTAGATCTCAAAGGTGATTATGGCTATCGAGTTACGGCATTTACGCTACTTTATTGCAGTGGCAGAGGAATTACATTTTGGTCGTGCGGCAGAACGGCTTAATATTTCACAGCCTCCATTAAGTCAACAAATTCAGTTACTTGAAAATAATATCAATGCCAAGTTGTTAGAACGTAATAACCGGAATGTGAGCCTGACGCCAGCAGGTAACATGTTTCTGAAAGAAGCTTATCAGATCCTGGCTCAGGTTGATGCTGCTGCAACAAAAGCAGCAAGAATGCAAAAAGGAGAATTAGGCGAAATATCTATCGGTTTCACCTCTACGACGCCTTTTATGCATAAGGTCACTCTGAGTTTACGGCAATTTCGGGAACGTTACCCGGAAGTCGCTATTCATATGCATCAGATGAATACTAAACAGCAGATTGCGCCATTACTGACTGGACGGATCGACGTTGGCATCATGCGTAATACCCAATTACCCGATAACCTTGAGTATCGGCTATTATTTCGGGAACCTTTTATGCTTGCTGTTTATGATGGACATCCTTTGCTGGAATATGCTCCACAGGGAATAAAGCTCGAAATGTTGGCGGGCTATCCGATGGTGTTTTTTGAGCGCGAAGTAGGGACTGCTTTGTATGATGAAATCATGGCATTACTTGCTCAAGCAGGCGTGACACCGATGATTTCACAGGAAGCAGGCGAAGCAATGACTATTCTTGGGCTGGTTTCTGCTGGATTAGGCGTCAGTGTTGTGACTGAATCTTTTACCCGAATGAAAGTGGATGGTGTCCAGTATGTTCCACTGGCTGATAACCATTCTTGCTCTGAGGTCTGGTTGGTAAATCACAAAAAACGGCCAATATCGGCCGCCGCGGACAGACTGATAAACCTACTCATATCTAATATTCTGAATGGAAAAAATGAGTAGAAATTAGCTAAATTTCGTGCTGAATATCACATATTTATTGAAGGAATCATACTTTTTTCCTAAAACCTCGACATAATCAACCAACAATTATTTTGAAACATGAATTAATTAGAGCGTAAAAGGGTAAATAATGGATGGACAACCAGGGCATATTGATCAGATAAAACAGATTAATATTGGTACTGTTTATCGGTTAATTGATCAATATGGTCCAATTTCCCGTATTGAGCTATCCAAAAAAGCTCAACTTGCTCCAGCCAGTATTACTAAGATTGTCCGTGAATTGGTCAATGCACACTTAGTCATGGAAACGGAATTTTTGGATTTAGGATTCAGAGGTCGCCCAGCGACCGGGCTGAAGCTTGATTCCGAAAGTTGGCATTTCCTGTGTGTCAGTATTAACTTGGGAAGTTTAATATTGGGACTGCGTGATTTAAGTAGCAAGTTAATTGTTGAAGATGTTTTACCATTACCGTCCAACAAGGAAAAACCCTTTTTAGATCGCATTGTTGATGAGATTGATGCATTTTTTAGTCGCTATCAATCTCGTCTTGAGCGTCTGACGGCAATTAGCATGACTGTAAATGCTATTGTTGATCCGGCCAAAGGTTTAATCCACAGTTTCCCTTATTACCAGGTTCAGGAATTGCCAATAGGAGAATATCTGCATCATCGCACCGGATTACCGGTATTTCTTCAACATGAAATAACCGCCTGGACGATAGCTGAATCATTATATGGCACGGCAAAAAATTGTCAGAATATTATCCAAATGGTTATTGATGAACATGTGGGTGTTGGCGTAATTATTGCGGGGCAAACATTGCATGCCGGCAACCGTGGTGTCATGGAGGTAGGGCATATTCAGGCTGAACCTGATGGTGAACGCTGTTATTGTGGGAATTTGGGGTGTCTGGAAACAGTTGTAGGCATCAGCCATATTTTATCCAGAGCAAAACGGCAGTTGGCAATGGTACCCGATTCTTTACTGAACGGTGAACCACTGACCGTTGAGTCATTCTGTCAGGCGGTTAATGACGGTGATACTCTGGCAGTAGATATTATTCGTGATATCGGGGTAAAAGTTGGGCATATTGTCGCAATTATGGTCAATTTATTTAACCCAGAAAAAATTTTGATGGGCTCTCCTCTTAATGCTTCACAACACGTTTTGTATCCGGTGATTAATGAATGTATTCAACAACACGCTTTGCCTGCCTATAGCAAACAGATTGAATTGGTTGCAACAAAATTCAATAATTCAGGCACATTATCCACGGCGGCATCAGTTAAAAAAGCTTTGTATGATGGTTCATTATTGATCAGTTTAATGAAAGGATAATATACTTGATAGCGATTCTCTGGTTGTAATATTAATTTTATATAAATTTTTTCGCTAAATTGACATAACAATTAAACAAAACATTGAGCTAACGCAATCTCCCTTATAGTCGCATCCTCTAGACTTAAGCGCTCATTAACCGGGTTCTATCTGTCATTATGGAAAACAGAATTTATGTTAACGCGCCTATTTGTTACGGGGACAGATACCAACATAGGTAAAACAATTGTTACCCGTGCATTATTACAAGCTTTTAATCGTGATGGAGCAACGGCAGTAGGGTATAAACCTATAGCCACGGAAGGGTATGAAACAGAAGAAGGTATGCGTAATCGAGATGGTGTGATTCTACAAAAATCTTCTCCCGTTCCGCTTAAATATGAAGAAATTAACCCAGTTATCTGGAAAAACAGGTATTGTGAAGGAAATCAGGTTGATTTCAAACAGATGAAAAAAGGATTAAATAATCTTAGTAATAAAGCAGATCGCGTTATTATTGAAGGTAACGGTGGTTGGCGTGTATTACTGGATGATGAAACTTTTTATTTTGATTGGGTGATTCGGGAAAAAATCCCTGTTATTTTAGTTGTTGGTATTCAGCCTGGCTGTGTAAATCACTCAATTTTAACCGCGCAGGCAATAATAAATGATGGATTGCAATTAGTAGGATGGGTAGCTAACAGAATTAATCCTGGTTTATCGCACTATACGAAAGTGATGGATAGGTTACGCCGTCACATTAATGCTCCACAGTTAGGTGAAATTCCTTATATTTTACGTCCGGAAGAAAAGGATCTATCCTGCTATCTGGAGATTTCCGCTATATTAAAACAAGTTGGGGGAAATGAGAGTGGATTTGATATATAGAATCAATATACATAAATATCATGATTGCGATCTGTAAACGATCAATAAGAAAACCTCACTTTTTTGCAAGTGAGGTTTATCATCAATCTAAAATTTTAGTACGCTATAAATAGGCTTGATCTCTATTTACCACAAACACTCGTCATTTTTTTAACAAACTTGGGAATACCATTTATTCCATTATATGCAGATATTTGCATGCATTTTTTGTTGACATTAATGATAAAGAAATCACCTTGAAATAGTGCACCGCTGTCATAGACTCTTGCGCTTACAAATACATAGGAGGTGTATTCTCTAAGGAAATGTGAATGTCCAACAAAAGCCGCCATAACATTATATTTTTCAATCAATGATCTAAATTTCTCTTTTTCAGCGGAACTGCTGTTATCGATAAAATGGTCATATCCATCATGAAAGTTTAAAACGACTGCTTTTCCTCTTTTTTGAGCAGATTTGAGATCGCTTTCCAACCAATCAAGGGATTTTGTAATGTAAACGGTTGGGCTGATATAGTGGTCTAAATCGACACTATAGGTAGGATAATTTTGCAATTGAACGTAATGAATATCACCAAAATCCCATGAATAAGATAAGCTTCCTTTCCATGCTTCATCATCATAATCATAGGAGAAATTATTCAGTTTTTTACTATAATCGCTTATTTTTTCCGCCATATCAAATACAGCGGATCTGGCGCAAGCATTACGACTGAAATCAAGATTTTCTGGATAAGTACAATCATTAACATTATTTGCATAATCATGATTTCCTAATCCCATAAATAATGGAAATTTTATCTTTGATGTATATACTTCATCAAGGCTTCTTCTGGTACTAGCGCGTCCAAACTCGGTAAGATCACCATTAACGATACCAAAAGCAAGATGGTTTTTTTCATAAATATTGTTGATGCTGTTTGCTACTTTTCTATTTAATTCTTCCCACGGTTTTTTGTCGGCATTAGGATCACCTCTTTCAGGATCTAAACGCCACGGCTGAGGATCTGACATCACGGCAATTTTATAATTGCTGCCTATATTTTTTTCAGTAAGATAAATATCAATAGTGATACCTGGATATGAGCCTTTAATCACTTTTTCAAGTTTATACTTATCTGGTCCCTCAGAAAGATGGATATTATGGTTCTGGGAACCCCAATGTGAAAGGCTCCAGTAAACATTTAATTTACCCTCACCATTGGGTAAACGATAAATAACTTCTCCATCAGTGCCACTAAATATTTTACCTTTTGAGGCAAATGAATCGTGGCTATATGCCGGTATTGATGATGATGGCCTTTCAATCCAACTTCCCCAAGGTAAGTCTGTTTTTTCAGCTACTAATGAATGTGATGTATTATTATGCAAGTAAATTTTTACATATTGATCACTGCCATATTGTTCATTAATGCTGTCATTTAAACTCAAAGTTTCTTTTTGATTTTCTGCTGCAATGTGACATCCTGATACAATTAATGCTATAAAAAACACCACGATAAAGCGAATTTTCTTTGTGATAAGATCACCCATAACGTTTCCTATTTTAAATTTCCAATATGATGATTCTCTGAGCAAATAAAATATTTAACTCACCATAATTATTTGGCAAATATTTATATTCCAAAACTTTATAATATTAGATTTAATTATTTAAATTGTCAGTTTTAAAAAAGATAATGGTTTACATAGGAAACTATATTAATGCTATCATTCAGGTCAGCTTGCAGGGGTAGCATTATTAGCGTGTTGTCCACATAGACATAGAGATAACGTGAAAAGGGGCCGAAGGCGTATAGCACCTCGGCCTCTATTCATCTCATCATTCATCAACGGTAAAATATTGGCGTAATATTTTCTCTGAACTTTGCGCATCTTGCTTAAGAAAGATGATGTGGGTTTATTTGGCGGTCAGATGAGCTTGAGATTGGCTTCCTTGCCGGGTATACACAATCTTTTTGGTATTATTTTCACAATGCCCAACGATTTTACTTCCCGCTTGTTCAATGTAGTCATTAGCCACAACTTCCAATGTAAAGCCAGATTCCGGCACACCATTGTTGATAATTTTCTGCGCAATTTGCTCTTTCACGCTTTCGCATGAAGCTTGTGCAGCAAGTGCAAATGGGGATAGGGTAAAGATCAATACACTAAATAAAAGCGCTTTCTTCATCTTCATTATCATCACCTTATATTACGGTCTGATAGGCATACCTGTATTGCTGTCTAAACAACGTTCGGTATTGGGTTCCCAATAAGTATTTATATTGGTACTTTTCATACATGCATCACGAGCATCAATGGCTTTATCGAACTTGTCGAACTCTTTCTCGGCACGTTTATTCACTTTAGTGCGAAGATTCTTTGTTTCATCCCATTGTTCTTTACTTTGGCGGGCAGCCTCTTTACTTAAGGCTGTATCTCCACTGCCATTTACAGTGACACAGGTCCCACCGGAAGTGGAAGTGCAGGTTGCCGCCAATGCTGGCGTTTGCCATAACAATGGAATTGCCAGAGCGATAGCTGGCATAGCTTTTAATATCAAAGAATTACAAATACTCATCTTTTATCCTCTTGAAAGTAGAGTGGGGCCAATTTATCCCCTTCATCTTTCAAGCTGCTGCTTTGTTGGCTGCTTTCACTCACCCCAGTCACATCGTTATCTATGCTCCTGGGGATTCGTTCACTTGCCGCCGCGCTGCAACCCGAAATCTATTAGGTATAGATGGCACAATAAGAAACTATCAGATAGATAAATTATAAGATAGCATTAAGATATTCAACAAATTATCAAGAAGAATGTAATTATTCATTTCTGTGCACACTAAGCCCGGCAAATGACTGGCAAACTGGCATCATTTCTAGTGTATTAATGTTGACATGAGCAGGTAAATTAGCCACCCAAAAAACAGCTTCAGTGACATCTTCAGCGGTTAATGCCTGCGTGCCATCATAGGTTTTATTTACTTTATCATTGTCGCCTTTAAAACGGACTAAAGAAAACTCAGTTCCACCAACTAAACCAGGTTCTATATCAGTGACACGGATATTTTTTCCCTGCAAATCTGCTCGTAAGCTTAAACTAAACTGTTTGACGAAGGCTTTAGTTGCGCCATAAACATTTCCACCGGAATATGGCCAACTTGCAGCGGTAGAACCGATATTAATAATATGCCCATGATTTCTTTCTACCATTCCAGGCAGCAGAATATGGGTCATATTGACAAGCCCTTTGACATTGGTATCAATCATTAATTCCCAGTCATCCAGGTTAGACCGATGAGCGGGTTCTAATCCAAGCGCTAAACCTGCATTATTGACTAAAATATCGATATGGCGGAGTGATTCTGGTAATTGTTCTATAACTTGATTGATAGCTGCCCGATCAGTTACATCAAGTTGAGCAAAGTAAAAGTTATCACCTAGTTCAGCTTTTAATTTTTCTAACCGTTCTTTACGGCGTCCAGTCGCAATAACTTTAGAACCGTTTTGAATGAATTTTCTGGCAATTGATTCACCAAAACCTGAAGTGGCTCCTGTCACAAAAACGATCATACAAAACCCCTTGTTTACTCTCATTGTTTCTATCTCGGTAGTAAATGGGGTTCTGTATTTTTAGTCAAGAGATGGCTGAAAAACTTTTAGTGATTTTTTTTTTTATCCTTCCAGAATCATTTCTGGCAGAGGAAGTTGATCATTAATAATTGCATCCGCAATGCGGATTATATCTTCATCCAACGCACGATCAGTGAGCAAGGGAGGACTGATTTCGCGTACTGCATGGTAAAATTTAGCGGTTTCAGGCGCAATTTCGCTAATATTGCCGCGAAGATAAATGGCCTGACAAACGACCAGAATTGTCATTGAAACAATATTGCGTAATTTCTGCTCCATCTCTAAAACATCTTGAGCGGCATGAAGACCTAAACTGACAATATCTTGATTGTATTGTTCTGTAGCGAGGGTATGAATACCTGATGCAGCACAATCATGGCGAATTGCAGCAACTAAAGCAGTTTGAGAAAGTTGGACTCCTTTAAAACCTTGGTACATGCCGGGTGTCGGACTAAGTGAATTAGGTAATCCACGAGAGAAACGGTTATCCATCATCAGGGCTACAATGGCGTGAAGATGATTGGCGATTAAAGCAATATCCAGTTTTAATGCATCCATGGTTCGGGCAACATATTGTCCCATAAAATTCCCACCGTGTAGAACATCGCCATTTTCTGGATCTATCAATGGGTTATCATTAGCCGAGATAACTTCCCGTTCCAATATCTTTCGAGCGGTAGCTAAAGATTCTGGCACTATACCTAATATTTGTGGTGCACAACGAATTGAATAAACTTCCTGTAAGGTATCATTTAGTCGGGTAATTTCTTGATGATGACAAGCTTTATTGGCTTGTTCTTTAACCCCGGATAATACATTAATCTGAGTTGAACCCGCTAATAAATCACGTAATGCACTTGCCACCGCTTTTTGACCAGGATGATCTTTTACTTGTTGAATTCGCGCATCATAATGTTCATGAGATGCAAGTAATGCTTCAACAGCAAGGGCAATCGCTGAGATTGAGGCTTTAAATAGTTTTTCCAGTTTAATGACGGTAATTGCACTGATACCTGACATTACCCGCGTGCCGTTAATCAGAGCAAGACCTTCCTTTGCTTTTAACGATAGTGGTGTCAACCCTGCACGTTTAATTGCCTCGGCAGCGTCAATTTCCGCTCCCATATAATAAACTTTGCCGATACCACATAATGCTCGTGCAATATAAGATAGAGGGATTAAATCACCGCTGGCACCCACTGAGCCATAGCGAGGAACCAGAGGAACAATGTCATGATTAATATGATCAACAATTGTTTGAGCAACAATTGGCCTGGTGGCGGACCAACTTTTGCAAACAGAAAGTAACATAGTAAATTGCGACGCTTTAATACAAGGTTTGGACATATAGTCCCCAGTGCCAGCAGAAAGAAAAGTTAACAAATTTTGCTGATGCTCTGAAATCTTCTCAAATGGCACAACTAAATTGGCATTCCCGCCAAATCCTGTATTGATTCCATATATAACCTCTCCTGAATTTAATTTCTCCTCTAATTTTTCACGGCCATGCGTCAAAAGATCAGTGATCTCCGTTGATATTTCTACTTTTTTTTGTTTTATCGCAATGTCATAGATATCTTCCAAAGAGATAAGGCCATTTTTATTAATAATAATGGTTGGCTGAACATCTTTAGCTTTCATTTTAATCTCCATATATAAGGATGGTAATAATATTTTGAAGAAACGAACACCCCTAAGGATACAAATTAGTATAGATATAAAATATAAAAAGTAGTCAACTCGAAATAAAATTAAAACAAATGGTTCGTAAAAATTAATTTACAAATCTAATGGAGGAGGTAATTGTAATAATGACAATTAATATATTTGCAATTTGCAATTATTTGTTTTTACCCTTTGATAATAAATGATCGGTAATGTAAATTTCGTTGACATAAATTTGAGTTGACCATTAACAATCAAACAAATAGCAATTATTTGTTTTCCTAAGAATACAGACTAGAATGTAATTCATGTTACCACGTAAATAAAGCAACTGGAGTGTTCATCGAAAAATAAATTGATATCTAGTCGAGGTGATTTATGTCAAAAATAATCCAGACAGATTCTTTTAGTGAACAGTCTTATGAGATAGATAATTTCAATCCATCAACTGAAACGATAAATTTTAGTTACACATCGGGAAGAGCCGCATTACCAGTCTATAATAAATATGATACCCGAAATAAACCTAAAGTTTTTGGTTATTATACAGATTGGTCGCAATATGACGGTAGATTACAAGGAAATCAAGATCCCATTCGTCGAGGTAGAGGAATAGATTTACAGCACCTTTTAGATAATCCTTTTGCTTATGATAAATTAGTTATTGGTTTCTGTGGAATATTAGGTGATGAGGGCGAAAAAAAGCAGCAAATTAAAGAGCAAGCGCCATTATTTGCCCGCACCAATAATGGAGAAGTGACATTCACAGATGCTTGGGGAGATTGCCAATCTTATCAGAATTGTACTTATTCTGGTTGGCAAGATATCCAAATGCCAAGGGATTTTGATCAATCTAAAAGTATGGGCGTATTAGGCGGATTGGCTAAAGTTCAACAAGCTGCAAAAGAGCAAGGCCATGACCTTATTATGTCATTTAGTGTTGGTGGTTGGACCATGAGTAATGGCTTTTATAATATGGTCAGAGACGAAACACTAAAATCCTATTTCTGTTCGAGTCTTGTTGATATATTCCAACGTTTCCCTATGTTTACCGAAATTGATATTGATTGGGAGTATCCCGGCGTTGCTGGAAATGAAGGTAACATGTATGCGCCAGACGATGGCGATTATTATGTTAGTTTAATTAAAGATTTAACTGCTGCTTTTAAAGAAGCAGGGCGTTCAGATATAAAAATAAGTATTGCTTGTTCGGCGGTACCCGAGAAAATGGAAAAATCAAAAATACCTGAATTACTGCAAGTTGGACTATATGGTATTAACGTTATGACCTATGATTTCTTTGGTACTCCGTGGGCTGAAAAGTTGTTACATCACACCAATCTCCGTAATTATCCTGGTGGTGAGAATAGTGTAGAAAAGGCGGTTGAATATTTATTGAATCTTGGTGTGCCTGCATCTGCCATTAATATTGGTTACACCGGCTATTCACGCAATGCTAGAAATACGGTTATTGATAGTGATTCTCCATTATCCGGCAGTTATGATCCTGGCTATGTCCCGAAAAAAGATCCGAAGATTACCACAACCGGTTCGTTTGAATCAGGGACAACGGAATGGTACGACACGATATATAATTATCTGGATTTGGAAGAAAATAGGGGAAGAAATAATTTTGACTTATATACCGATGAAATAGCAGACGCTGATTATCTCTATAATAAGGATAGTAAGTTGTTTATTTCTCTTGATACCCCTCGTTCCGTTAAAGTTAAAGCACAATATGCACTAGAAAAGAATCTTGGGGGAATATTTACATGGACCGCAGATCAGGATCGTGGTTTGTTGGTCAATGCGGCTAGGGAAGGGCTTGGTTGTGAGTTAATCACGAAAAAAATAGACATGACGCCATTCTACTTTAAGGGTGTTAATGTTGAACCGGTTGATCCCGTTAATCCAGATACAGGGAGTGATTACCCTATCTGGGATGCAAATAAGGCATATAATGCCGGCGATAGAGTGAGTTGGAATAATCAAAATTGGGAAGCTAAATGGTGGAATAGGGGCACCGTGCCAGATGGTGCAGGAACATCTGATACTTATCCTTGGGTAAAAATTGCATAATTAATTAAGCCAACAAGCCACCAGTATAATATCTGTACTGGTGGCGGATTGTTTTTGTAATAAGTGTATCTAGAGTAGTGGTATGGAATTCGTTCAGGTATGACAATTTACTCGGAATATTAACGTCGATGTTGATAACCTTGATATGTATTTTTTCTTCTTATGCTTAAATGCCGTTGCTTTAATGGTGGTATTGAAAAATGTATTACAGCGTTTTGAGCGCTGCGCAGTGAAATTCCAACGATCTCATTAGCATATGCGCGCATTTGTTGTTCATAATCTGAAATTGCCTTGACTAACTCTTCCTGCCCGGACGCTACACCGGCAAGCTTCCGCGTGAGTAAAAGTGCGTCTCGCAGCGCTGTGTTCGCTCCTGCGCCTGCCATTGGTGTCATGTTATGGATTGCATCCCCAAGTAATGGTTGCTGTTAATGTGGATGCATTTTTGAATCGATCAATTCAATGATGAATATTTTCTTCAATCTCAAGATTTATTTTTAAATGAACACTAAACTTTAGTCAAATGAGTATCAGGCCAGAAACGTCTACTTTCGAGTTTCTGGCTATTTTGGATTGACGAATTAGAGTTAATCGTAATATTCCGGCGCCTTACGGAATGTTGGCCAGGCATCTGGATCGTGCCCGGTTACCACGATTGCATTTGTACGTTTGGCTAGATGCCGTAGTTTTTGCACCGAACGTACGGTTTCAATAGTAGAGGTGAGAAATCCGGGTAATGCTCGTTCTTCCCAGTGGTCGAGGGTATAAGCGGCATCAATCGTTAACAGCAGGCTGCCACTGTTCGGCAGGGTGACCAGTAGTGATTGGTGTCCTGGCGAATGCCCCGGAGTAAATACCGTTTTTAAAGTGCCATCTCCGTAAACATCAAACATGTCATTGCGTTCCCCATCGAGAAATTCCCACTTTAGTTCTGGGCGATCAAAATCCCTGCGGATGTAGCCACCAGCAGAAAACCAATCCGGGGTGTAGGCGTATTCATATTCACGTTGCTGTACGATATGTGTTGCGTTAGGGAAGCGTCCTATTGCACCTGTGTGATCGAGATGAAGATGGGATTGCACCACATAGCGGATATCTGCGGGATCGATACCCAACTTTTTCACTTGAGCTACACAACCTTCATCTTCACGCATCACCGGCCAGTAGGCTTTGGTGATAGTTCCCCAGTAGCCTTTGGGGTCAGTTGCGGTTTCAACTGCATTACCACCGTCAATTAGCGTATGACCTTTAGGATGAGTCAGTAAAAAAAATGGAATCGGAATTTCATAATCGGCGCCGTTGCCTTGATTCATCTTGATGTAGTGAACCTTACATTTGATGGTTCCGGTTTGCAGCATATACAGGCGAATGTCTGACATAGTGTTAACCTTTTGATTGGATTTGCAGGTAAGGCCGGATCGTGGATGCTAACATATGCCCCAAGTTGATTTTATCGACATCAAGTTTTATATGGGGAGGTCCGTGAGGCTAATGTTCGCTTCCATTGGCACTGGTGGCACTCGGCGCGTTACTGGCGCTTTCCAATGTAACCATAACCTCGTGTTTTCTAATCCGCTAAATCGGCATAACCTCTAATACCAAATTTTGATTTGGCTGATTTCACAGCATCTAAAACTGCGGTAGCCATGACCTCCGCCGCAAGCATACCAACAATATTCACCGATGAATCCACACCACCTGTTGTCGCTGCAAAAATAGTATCCCCGTCACTCATGGTATGAACGGGGTATATTGTCCTCGCAAGGCCATCATGAGCCATCTGGGAAACTTTTTTCATCTGACTTTTATTCATATTGGCGTTACAACAGATTATGCCAATGGTCGTATTTGTCCCCTGAGTGAAATTATTATCTTTATCATTTTTTAAAACGTAGGAAATGAGATCGATAAGATGACCATTTTCATCACATGCACCCGCAACAGTTTTACCATTTTTAGGGTCTCTGATTTCACCGACAGCATTTACAACAACCATTGCGCCAATTGTCAGTCCCCCGGGTAATTTAACCGATGCGGTTCCAAGTCCACCTTTCATGGCTTTGTTAAAACCAGCCATCTTACCTATAGTGGCCCCGGCACCTGCGCCAATATTTCCCGATGGAAAAGGGTTTACAGAAGCGTTTTGTGCTGCAAGATAGCCCATTTTAGCGTCAGGACGAACAGCAGGATCGCCAAAATTTAGATCAAAAATTATTGCGGCAGGAACGATAGGTACGACAGCGACACCGGTATCAAAACCTTTTTTTCTTTCTTCAAGATAGCGCATGACGCCAGAGGCGGAATCTAATCCAAAAGCACTGCCTCCACTTAGTACCACTGCGTTGACTTTCTGAACCGTGTTAATCGGATCTAAAAGCTCGGTTTCCCTTGTTCCCGGTGCAGAACCTCTGACATCAACGCCACAAACAGCTCCGTCGTCGAAAATAATTATGCTACAACCGGTTTGCTCCAGTTCATCTTCAGCATGTCCAACCTTAATACCCGCTACATCCAGGATTGTTCCATTTGTCTTATACATAAATGTCCACACCTTAATCTTTAAAGTAACTCATTACAGGTTTTAATGATTTTCGACGTGAATCATAGCAAAGGTGACCAAACAAACTGTGATTTTTAGCAAAAACTCAGTTTGATAAATAAAAGGGGATATTTATCTATCAGTCAGAAAAATTAATTTTTCCCATTCTTGAAAGGGGGGATCTCTGCTGCCAGCGTTTCGAGACTAACAGGAGATAGTGGAATGCGAGGGGATGGTATTGCCCAATGTTTGATATCGTGGAGAATGGCAGAACAGATTTTTCCCTGACAAGCCCCCATACCGCACCGTGTCGCCATTTTTGCACTATTCCAATCCTGAAATGGTTCAAGCTCGTTTAAACGTACGTCTTCACAACGGCAGATCAATGTATCGGGTGGAAGTGCCCGTGCTATCTCTTCATTCAATTTAAACGTCTGTGCTACCGCTGTTGCAAAATGCTGCCATTTTACTCGTTTTTGCCGCCATTTTTCAGCTAAGGCGCATTTACCACTTGCGGCAAAACCGGCAATAAATCCTTCACAAAGCGCAAGCTCACTGCCACCAATACCTGTGCATTCTCCCGCTGCATATACACCGGGTGTAGTAGTCTGTTGCCACGCATCTACCTGAATATTTCCTTGTTCATCCAGTAAGCAACCAAGCAACTGTGCCAATTCCGTATTGGGCCTTAAACCAAAACCGCAAGCTAAACGCGTACAGGATAATTTCTGCTTCTGCCCTTTATTGCTGATATACACGCCAGTCAACTTGCCTTCCACCGAGGTTTCCACTCCCAACACCATACTGTTTTTGTAATAATTTCTAAGTGGCATGAGAGTGATGGCTTGATGCAACTTGTCTGGCCAGCGGAGCAGTTGCAAACCAAACGAAAATAAGCGGTACAAAGGCGCTTGTTCAATGATACCAACCACGTTCCCTCCCGCTTTTTTTACCGTCTCCGCAACCGCGAGCAAAAGGGGACCACTACCGGCGATAACAACACGCTCACCTATTATGGGAAGACCATTTTTTATCAGTGCTTGTAATCCTCCTGCCCCTGTGACACCCGGTAATGTCCATCCAGGAATGGGAAGTAATTTTTCTTTGGCTCCAGTACAAAGAATGATGCGTTGGTAGTGAACCATTCGGTGCTTACCTACCGTTTCAACAATCACACATTGGCTGTCTACTGCAATCACTTTACAACCCGGTAAATAGACCAAGGCATCTTCTGATAGTACCGATAAATAACGTTTCGCCATCGGTGGTGATGTATGAGGTGATGTATGAAATGGCCCTTGACGCCAAATTTGTCCGCCTGCTCTGGGATTGTCATCAATCAGGATAACGGATTGTTGCCCTTGTACAGCAGCCTGTGCGGTAGCCAATCCCGCCGGTCCTGCGCCAACCACTAGCACATCACAGCGCAATACCGTAGCAGAAGATGATGTTGCCATGTTCAGATCCTCTCGACTTTCATACCCATTTCACAAACTGTCTGGCATGCTACACGGCGGCGACCATTGATCATCAAACGGCATTCCTGGCAGATCCCCATCCCACAAAAAGGCACTCTCAATTGATGTGATACAGATATACGGCAATGCTCATCACCGGTATAAGCTAGCGCCGCCGCAACAGTAATCCCCGTAGGAACTGTGATCAGCTCGTCATCAATAAACAGAGCAATAAAGGGTGGTTTTTTGCGTGTCATGGCAACCTCTGACAGGCCATGGCAGTGAAACGTGCAGGTTGGTAAGGCAATGGATCAATCTCCGTTTTTCTATTCAGCATCAATGCGGAGATGATTTTGGCACTGCCCGGAGCGGTCGTCACACCTAATCCTTCATGGCCTACGGCCAGCCATAGCCATTCATAAGCAGGATGTTGCCCCAATAGCGGTAAACCATCGGGAGTCGCGGCACGAAAGCCAGACCAGCACCGTAAAATATTCATCTGACCAAGCTGAGGTAAAAAATAAAGTGTGCGCTGGAGCATAGAACGGAGTAGGGCGAAATCGATAGTGTGTTTTTCATTATGGAATTGGCGTGAAGAGCCGATTAGAAGCTGACCTGTCGGGCGGGCCTGAACGTTAAAAGCGATTGATGTGCCATCTGAGGCATGTGTACTGGCGCTATATCCTAATTCCACCAATTGATGTGTGATGCAGGTAGGGTAACGATCGGTAATCGCCAATTGTCCTTTTTTAGGGACAATCGGTAATTCAGGTAACAGATGTGTGCTCCACAACCCATTTGCTAGCAATATTCTCGGTGCACAATATTTCTTTCCATCACGTAGCACAACGGTCTGAGGCTCCAAGGTATGCACTTGGCCTTTAATAAACCGAATCTTACAGCTAGTAAGAAACCAGTGTACGACATTCGGTGCATAGACAATCCCATCCCCAGGAACACACAAACCACCGGCAATCCCACTCTTCACCATGGGTTCCATCTGGTGAATCTGTGTTGCTGTCATCGGAGTATTCTCAATTCCATAGGAGGTAAGACGTGCGCTTTTTTCCTCAGCCAGTTCCATTTCATCCTCTGCATCCGCCAGCCAAAGTGTGCCACACCCACGCCATGCACAATTTTCTGGCATATGTGAGGTAAATGTTCGCCATATATTTAATGAGTAACTACTCAGTGCCAATTCAGCGGGGTTATCGTCCATACACACGAGATGCCCCATTCCTGCCTGTGTTGCCCCTTTACCACCATCATCAATCACCGCAACTCTCAAACCGTCCTGTACCAACTGATAAGCACATGCGGCTCCAACGATGCCGGCGCCAACGATAATGACATCCGATATTTGGCGAGGAGTCATACATTGATCCCCCAGACAAAAGGATCGCTTTTGGCAATGATTAATTTATTATCACCGTAAACATGCGCGGTTCCCCGGATCACTGGGGCAATTTTCTGACCAACCCACTGATATTGGGCTTCAAAAACACTACCAATAATGCTGGATTGGCGCCAAATGTCACCCGGCTGCAATTTTCCATCCGCCGCCAAACAGGCTAACTTAGCACTTGTTCCCGTGCCACACGGTGAACGGTCATAGGTTTTCCCCGGACATAACACAAAATTGCGACTATCAGCATCGTTATCAGGAGCGAACAATTCAATATGGTCGATACACTCACCATTTTCGCCAGTGATCCCCGCTTGTTCCAGTGCTTGCCTAACTGCCCAACTGTATTGTGTGAGTTCATCGATATGGAAAGGGGTTAGCAACAGGTCATGCTGACCGATCAGAAAAAACCAATTTCCGCCCCAGGCAATATCTCCATTAACATCACCCACACCTGGCACGTTCACGGTGACATTTTGCTGATAACGATAAGAGGGGACATTATAAACAGACACTGCTCCATCTTTATGGAGTACCGCCTCTACAATCCCAACAGGCGTCTCAATTTTATATTTGCTGGGGGTCAACCAGCCCAGATGAGAGAGCGAAGCAATAAGGCCCATAGTGCCGTGGCCGCACATGCCTAAATACCCCGCGTTATTAAAGAAGATCACTCCCATATCGGCGTCAGGTACAGTAGGCGGACATAAAAGCGCACCTACCAACACATCATTCCCTTTGGGCTCAAGAATGAGAGCTTTGCGCCAGTGATCAAATTCGGCTTCAAAACGTTGACGCTGTTTGGCAATGGTTCCTTTGCCAAGAGATGGAAATCCCTCGATTACTGTGCGGGTGGGTTCTCCACCTGTGTGTGAATCAATGACACGAACAATCTGATAATCATGCTTATCTGCCATAAAACCACCCAATTAACGTATTGTTAATAAAGGGTGGCAGAGTATTTTATTTTCTGCTTGATGAATTTCATCCCGCAATATGCTGAAATCAGCACAATGAAAAAATCACTGAATTATCATAGAGGCACTCCAATAAAATAAAGATAATAAAGAGAAAAATTATAAATAAACCTGATGATGATTTCTGTTTTTACCAGAAAAACAATTTATAAATTAATCTATAAAATCAAATAGATAAATAAGAGTGGTCGGAATAAGTTTCTGTGACAATTATCACATCAACACAAAATAGCTCTTTTGTATATTGCTAATATGTCGAATCTGATATTTATCTTTTTAATCAAGGTAAATAACTAAACACGAGTCAAAAATCCTATTTTAATGGTAATAGACTGGAGATATCGATGATGAATATATACCAGAACAATGAAAAAAATGGCATTGGCACCAATGGTCATGATGCTTGTAATGTTGAGTTTTTATCGGCACTGTGTAGTGGATTAGTTAATCACAAACCCAATAACCTACAAGATATTCTCAATGCGGTTGCCTTAATTACACCATTGCTAAATGCGATTCCTAGCGTGGTTTTCTTTATCAAAGATATCAAAGCACGTTATCTCATTGCGAACCTTACGCTAGCCACACGCTGCGGATTTAAGTCGATCTCTTCGTTACTCGGTAAAACCTCTTCTGAAATCTTTCCTGCTCAGATGGGCAGTTGTTACATCGAACAGGATTTACGTGTATTACATCAAGGGGTAATTATCCAAAACCAACTGGAACTCCATTTTTATCATGGACGCAAAGCAGGTTGGTGTATGACATATAAATTGCCATTGTATAATCAACATAATCAAGTTATTGGTATGGCTGGAATTTCTCATGATCTGATGGAAGTTAAGGAAAATCACCCGGTGTACCAAAAGCTGGCTATCGTTGATGATTATATTCGTGAAAATTTTAATCGAACCATTCGTCTCGAAGAGCTAACTCATTTAACACGTCTCTCGGTTGCTCAATTGGAACGTTACTGTAAACGTATCTTTCACCTGACGCCCCGGCAGATGATCCACAAAATTAGAATTGAAAAAGCGTCTGAATTGCTGGCTACGGAATTACCTATCACAGATGTCGCCTTGCAATGTGGTTATACGGATCACAGCGCATTTACTCGGCAATTTAAGGCGTCAACTGGACTCACTCCCAGTGATTTTCGTCAGTCAATCGGGCTGGCGTAATTTGCCTTTTTACTCATACTTCCGTTCAGCTTTAAGTTTGCCATTCCTATTATGCTAATTTCGTCATTGTTCACTGCGAAAAGTGACAAGCTTCTCTGTAGTGAAATAGCCATCATTCAAGCAAAACCAATGAGTCACATTTTATTAGCAAAATAAAAACAATGATTAACAAAATAAAAACAATTCGCATTTTAAATATCAAGTAAATAAATCAATGACAATCAAAGGATGAGACTATGAGCAAAAAAAGGGTCAGTTGGCATGGTGTTTTCCCAGCAGTGACGACACAATTTAACCCCGATTTTTCCATTAATTTGGATACCACACAGAAGGTAATGACGAACCTGATTAAAGATGGGGTCTCCGGTTTAGTCGTCAATGGTTCTGTGGGGGAAAACACGTCTCTGTCTATGAAGGAGAAGCGTGTTATCGTTGAACTCGCAGTAGATGTTGCTGGTGGGAAAGTTCCTGTTCTTTCGGGTATTGCAGAATTGACAACCGATAATGCGTGTAAAATGGTCTCTGAATGCCGCCAGGCAGGTGCTAATGGGGTGATGATCATGCCACCTCTGATTTATATGCCAACACCGAAAGAAAATAGGGCGTATTTCCGTACAATTGCTGCCTCTACCGATTTACCCATCATGCTATATAACAATCCTCTGCTGTATAAAAATGATATTACGCCGAAAATCCTGACGTCTCTGGCCGATTGCGAAAATATCGTTGCATTTAAAGATTCATCAGGCAATACCCGTCCTTTTAGTGATATTCCCAACGAAACAGGCGATCGCTTCATTCTTTTTGCTGGTTTGGATGACGTCGTTTTAGAGTCAGTCGCAGTGGGCGCGGAAGGTTGGATTTCAGGTATGTCGAATGCTTTTCCACGGGAAGGGGAGACTTTATTCCGTCTGGCTAAACAGAAACGTTATGAAGAAGCTCGGGAATTATATCGCTGGTTTATGCCTCTGTTGCATTTGGATTTCCGTCCTGATTTGGTGCAATGCATCAAGTTGTGTGAAGAAATGGTTGGCCGTGGTAGTGCCATTACTCGTCCACCGCGTTTACCACTCGAACGGGAAACATTGGCGGAAGTCCGCGCCATTGTAGAAAAAGCTCTCGCTAATCGTCCTTCGTTGCCTGATGTCGGTCTCTGAATTGGGCTGTAATCGTTTCTATACCCTTGGAGGAATCGCTATGTTGGTAACACATTCAGGTATGCAGTTTATTGGCGGTCACAGGCAAGCAGAAGGAGAACGCTGTTTGCATAGTCGACGAGCGGTGGATAATTCACCAATAGGTTGTACGTTTTATCAGGCTACACGACATGAGGTCGATCTTGCCGCCCAAGCAGCAGCCGATGCATTTACACGTTATAGCCAAACATCGTTGGAAGAACGTGCCGTTTTTTTAGATAAAGTTGCCGATGAAATTGATGCTCTTGGTAATGACTTCATTGCCCTTGTATCAGAAGAAACGGCTCTGCCTCCAGCCCGGCTTCAAGGTGAACGGTCGAGAACGAGCGGGCAAATGAGGCTGTTTGCTATGCTGTTACGCCGTGGTGATATTCATGCTGCCCGCATTGATACTGCGCAACCTGAGAGAAAACCGCTCCCTAGAGTTGATATTCGCCAGTGCCATATTCCTCTAGGCCCTATTGCGGTTTTCGGTGCCAGTAATTTTCCTTTGGCTTTTTCAACTGCTGGTGGTGACACGGCGTCAGCGTTAGCCGCGGGCTGCTCCGTTATTTTCAAAGCGCATAGCGGCCATATGGCTACTGCCGAAATTATCGCAGAAGCCATTGAACGCGCGATTATCGCCACACAAATGCCCGCAGGTGTATTCAATATGATTTATGGCAATAGCGTGGGGACAGATCTAGTCAAACACCCAATTATTCAGGCCGTTGGCTTTACCGGTTCACTCGCTGGTGGATGCGCACTGTTCGATATAGCGATGCAGCGACCACAACCTATTCCGGTTTTCGCTGAAATGTCGAGTGTCAATCCGGTCATTGTGCTGCCAAACGCCTTAGCACAGCGGGGAAAACAGATTGCCCAAGAATTGGCAAATTCATTCACATTAGGTGGCGGTCAGTTTTGTACTAAGCCAGGAATAATCTTGGGTATTCGTTCGCCAGAATTTAATCAATTTATGACTCAATTGACGCAGGAAATCACTCTTCGTCCGGCACAGTCAATGCTAAACCCAGGCACATTACTCAGCTACCAAAAAGGTATTCATCAACTGGATGATGAACCCTTAATGACCCGGTTAGCCATTGGCGAACATCATGAAAATCAGGCAAGTGCAATGCTGTATCGTGCAGATATTGCTTTGTTGTTGAGTAAAAGTGCCCTGTTACAAGAGGAAGTTTTTGGCCCTGTTGCTATTGTGGTTGAAGCCGAAAACCAGTATCAACTTTTACGCGCAATTGACTGTTTGCAGGGGCAGCTTACCGCGACCTTGATTGGTGAGCACGATGAATTAGCGAATGCGCATGAGCTTAGTCGACGATTACAAAACATAGCGGGCAGGGTGGTTGTAAATGGCTACCCAACAGGCGTTGAAGTATGTGATGCCGTGGTTCATGGCGGGCCTTATCCGGCAACTTCAGATGCGAGAGGGACTTCCGTTGGCACACTGGCCATCTGGCGTTTTCTGCGCCCGGTATGTTTCCAAAACTATCCCGAATCCTTACTTCCACCTGCACTTCAAGACCATAATCCGTTAAATATTTCTCGATTAATCAATGGAGTGATGAGTAGGGAAGTCTTGTAAATCAAATAAGAAACAGAAAAGGGCGAATAATTATGGCGCTATACGAAGCCTCTTCACGGCCAAAATCCGATTCAGGGCAGGGTAAATTTAAGAAACAGTTAACACTCACGGATTTAACCTTCATCGGATTAGGGGCTATTTTTGGTTCTGGCTGGTTATTCGCGGCCAGCCATGTGTCTGTTATTGCCGGGCCAGCAGGGATTTTTTCCTGGGTGATTGGCGGTATCGCCGTGCTTTTACTCGGCATTATTTATTGCGAACTGGGTGCGGCACTGCCGAAATCAGGTGGCATTATCCGTTACCCGGTGTTTTCTCATGGTGAGCTCATGGGATATTTAATGGGTTCGATCACCTTAATTGCGTTTTCCAGCCTAATAGCCATCGAAGTCGTTGCAGCTCGACAATATGCGGCGGCGTGGTTCCCATTTCTCAGTCAGCCGGGTTCTGGTGATCCAACTCTGACAGGCTGGCTGGTTCAATTTATCTTATTAGCATTTTTCTTTTACCTTAACTACAACAGCGTGAAAACCTTTGCGAAATCCAATAATATTATTAGTGTTTTCAAGTTTATCGTTCCGCTGCTCGTCATTATTATCCTGTTTAATTATTTCAATCCGAATAATCTGCAAGTTCACGGATTTTCTCCTTTTGGGGTATCGGGTGTTCAAGCGGCGGTTTCAACGGGTGGTATCATCTTTGCTTATCTTGGCCTAACGCCCATTATTTCCGTTGCTGGTGAAGTGGAAAAACCTCAAAAAACAATTCCTATTGCCCTCATTCTGTCTATTTCAATGTCTACGATCATTTATGTTTTATTACAGTTAGCTTTTCTTGGCGGGATACCTTCTGATCTACTCTTTGGTGGCTGGAACAACATTGGGCAATATTTTTCACTACCGTTTCGTGATATAGCCTTAATCCTCGGTGCGGGGTGGCTCGCTTTTTTGGTGGTATGTGATGCGGTAATCTCTCCAAGTGGTACCGGGAATATTTATATGAATGCCACTCCCCGTGTAGTCTATGGTTGGGCAAAAAGTGGGACGTTATTTAATGTGTTTACCCATATCGATGAAAAATCGGGGATACCACGACCTGCGCTTTGGTTGACATTTATTCTTTCTATTTTTTGGACATTACCTTTTCCTTCATGGGAAAAACTCATCAGTGTTGTTTCTGCGGCGCTAATCTTGAGCTACGCATTAGCGCCAGTAACCGCTTCTGCCTTACGTCGTAATGCCAAAGAGATAAAACGTCCTTTTTATGTTAAAGGGTTTGCGATCATTGGCCCGCTTTCTTTTATTATTTCCGCCTTCATTGTTTACTGGTCTGGTTGGAAAACCGTTTCCTGGCTGCTTGGATTACAGATTATCTTATTTTTCATCTATTTGTTGTTCAAAAATAAAGTCCCTATAGGCAAAGTGAGCCTGCGCCAACAGATAACCTCTGCTTTATGGTTGATCGGTTTCTACAGCGCCATGATTATTATGTCCTATTTAGGCACATTTGGCGGTAAAGGCATTATTCCTGCACCCTGGGATATTATTGCAGTGGCAGTGATCTCTTTAATTGCCTTTTATTGGGGGACCTTTAGTGCTTTACCCAATGCTATTTTACCAACGGAAGATGAGGATTAGTGCTAATTATTAAAGTCTGCCGAAATAAACTCCAGTGTTCGGTTCAGTCGTTTGTTACCAAAATTTCCACCAAGGTTTAGGGGGGATTTTATCTTCTTCTGAAAGAATAAAGTTTCCCTCTTCATCAAGATTATATCCATCCTGATCTTGAACTGAGCCATTTAACTTCTTTGCGATTAAATGTAATTTTTTCAACATATATTCATCAGGGTTTTTTACTGTAACCATTCCATTGGACAGCCAAACCCACTGTGTTATATTTTTATCCGGATGAGCGAACCATACTGCTATGCTGGGATCTGAACAACCAAATTCAGTTCCGTCACTTAAAGTTGTTGTCGCAAAACCATCATGTCTCATTTCAGCATCTTGATTGATATAATCAATCCATTCTTCGAAAGATATGTTTTTGGTTTCGTTATAATTATCTTCAAGTTCAAAAATCTCTGATATAGGAATTCTAGTTACATGAACGTCATAGCCCATTTTTAGAGCTCCTTGGTATGATAGAATGCTATTTTATTATAATTGTATTATCAGTTTTATGAACTTTATAGTCAGCGTTGGGATTAACATAGTCCGCTGGCGATCATTATTATGCCTTGCTATAATTGTATTACTCAGTAATACAGAAAGAGGTGGATTTATGGCACGAGTAACCAGTGTTACCCTCGGTGAGCACTTCAACGGGTTCGTTGGTGAGATGATCCAATCTGGTCGTTATGGCAACACATCCGAAGTTGTCCGCGATGCTTTGCGCCTGATGGAGGCTCGCGAGCAGCGTATTCAGAATGTTCGTGAAATGGTGCTGGCTGGCCTGAATTCCCCCGTCAGCAAAAACAGCATGGATGATATTTTTGTAATGGCAGCGAAAGACTTAAATG
Source organism: Photorhabdus sp. CRCIA-P01 (assembly GCF_003545805.1). GTDB lineage: Bacteria > Pseudomonadota > Gammaproteobacteria > Enterobacterales > Enterobacteriaceae > Photorhabdus > Photorhabdus antumapuensis. The sequence continues at coordinate 155,014 of NZ_NMQR01000003.1, forward strand.
TATAAGTTTTCCGAGTTGGCTGATGAAGACATATTTAATATTGTCCGTCACACTATACAGCAGTAAGTTGTTATTCCAAGTTTAAAATGTCACTCCATTTCCATATCAGTTGCACGTAGCGAAAACCTGTTGCCAAACTAAAAATGCTGGCAACAGGTTTATGCAACATAGAACTCACGGGGGGTAAACTCAAAGATTATTCATTCTTTTTTCCCTCTTACTTCGAGGGAAGTACAAAATAAATAAATCCTGACCATAATTTATTACTTAAAGCACCGGCGTAAAAAACCATGGACGATAGCCAGCAGGAGTATCAGAAAGACAAATTCTATGACTCTTACTAATAGAATCATATACAATAATAATATATTCATTGTCTAATGAATATAAGTTAAAACCTTCTCCACCTGCTGCTTTCTTTAGCTCTACTTGTAATTTTGGTTTTGTGGGAGATGGAAACGCGAGCTCAATGCCCATATAACTTTCGTTTCCAACAGTAAAAACATCTCCGCGTACCCAATACAAATCTTTATTCAGTTGAGAAATAGTTGTAATCGCTCCATATATGGGCGTAGAAATACTGAGCACCCATTGAAATTTTGGGTCTGTCACACTTAGCATAGGCTCAGCTGTTAATATAGTTACACCACCGACCACTACTCCAGCTTTCGCATGTCTGGTAGTAGAGACGTCATGGTTAATAATATGATATGCAGCCATTTTTTAAAACCTCCAATTAAAATTAACAATTATATACTAGATCATAAAAAATTTTTTCAAATTCTTATTTTTATATATACCTAAATAATAAACATAATATTTCGATGCTGTTTGTAAAAATAGGGAAAATATAGATGCACAGATTGATTTTACTTCAATGAAATTATTTATTCTGGCATTTTTCCCTCAATGAAAAAGACTGCGTTGACCATTCAGGAAATATATGGCTGTGATATTCTACACATTCCATGGAATGAGTTTAAAGTTGGAAAAAATTAGTTGTGAGAATATTTTTAAAGCATCTTCTTATTATAAAAAAGGGTGATGTACAAGCCAGAACTGTTGCTGACCATCTAAGCAATGAAGATTGCACCGGCGGTAGTTGGGCTTATGTTGATATGGATTTAACTAAATACGATGGAAAAGCCATCAAGCTAAACATTACTATGCCTCAATTGGTGTTACAACCATAGTACGCCTAATGTATATTATGTTAAATAAGTTTGATAAACATGGAAGCAAAAACGAAAACATATCCATTACCCCCTGCTCTGTGGCTGGTCTGGTTTCCAATTTCGAAGTTTGACTGATAAAGAGTCTGGAAGTGATGAACTGAATTTGCTGTGCATGAAAGTCGAAGACGAAGATGTGATTCTAGTCAAAAAACTCGTCAGAGTTTTGACCGTGATACCGCCGATATGGTTCAATTGATAAAAGAATTTGATGAACGAGGCGTTGCCGTAAAATTTCTGGATGATGGTGTCAGTACAGAAAGCGAAATGGGAAAAAATGGTCGCCACTATTTTGATTATATTAATTAATTTAATGTAAAAGGAAGGGATGATGAAACGAAAAACGGGGTTTTTCTTTGATGAACATTGTTTTTGGCATAGTACTGGCGTGCATGTAACGACGTTGCCTGTCGGTGGTTGGGTTCAGCCCCCTTCTGGAACTGTACATGCTGAATCGCCGGAAACAAAAAGGCGGTTGAAAAATTTGATGGATGTATCAGGCTTGAGCCACTCTTTGCACCTTTCTTCGGCATCGACTATTGATGAGCAAACACTACGTAAAATTCATCCGGAAGAGTATCTGAAGCGGTTTAAGCAAGTCAGTGATAATGGTGGAGGAATGCTTGGTATAGAAGCTCCTATGGGACCGGGAAGCTATGAAATTGCTAAGCTTTCAGCCAGCCTTGCTTGTGCTGCGGTGGAAGCAGTGCTTAGCGGTGAGCTTGATAATGCTTACAGCCTTTCTCGACCACCAGGTCATCACTGTTTGCCTGATAAGCCCATGGGATTTTGTTTTCTAGCAAATATCCCATTGGCAATTGAACAGGCAAAAGCACGTTTTGATTTAAAACGAGTTGCGGTCATTGATTGGGATGTTCATCACGGTAATGGTACTCAGCATATTTATTGGGATCGTTCTGATGTTTTGACCATCTCGATACATCAGGATGGTTGTTTCCCTCCAGGATACAGTGGTGAAGAGGATATCGGCGAAGGTGAAGGGACAGGTTATAACCTGAATATCCCATTATTTGCTGGAGCCGGACATAATAGCTATATCTATGCAATGACACAGATAGTACTTCCTGCGCTTGAACGCTTTAAACCTGAACTGATTATTGTTGCCTGTGGCTATGATGCGAATGCGGTGGATCCTTTGGCAAGGATGCAGCTCCATAGTGGAAGTTTTCGAGAGATGACTCAGCTAGTGCAACAGGCCGCAGATAGTTTATGCGACGGAAAACTAGTCGTTGTTCATGAAGGCGGGTATGCGGAGTCTTATGTACCGTTCTGTGGATTGGCTGTACTTGAACAGATGAGCGGCATTCGTACTGAAGTCAAAGATCCAATGTTGGATTTTATACGCTTGCAGCAGCCAAGAGCTGAGTTTGAGCTATTTCAACAACAGCAGCTTGATAAACTTAAAGAAAAATTCGGTCTTTGAGCTTTGTTGCGTAGGTTTGCTCCACATAGTTTGGGAGCAAACCTGTTGTTCTATTTGTTTCAATTTATTCAACACGGAGGATCTATCACCTTACGAACAAATGCTAAGGCTCAATGAAATACTGTTGCCCTCCTTTCCTGCCTTGCTTATTCAGAAATATTATATTTAATAGATATAGCATCTGAGGGCAATAATTATAGAAAGAATTTTTTCACTATGATTATTTTGAAGAAATAATGAGGGAAAATGTTTTCTTTTAATCACATTAAGATCATCCAGAGTCAGGATAGTTGACATTATTACCAGAAAATCCATCCAGTGTGAATGAACAAAATATAAACGCATTTCTTGTTCTCTCAATTGTCAGTGCCGACTTCCCCTTATTTAAGACAGCCCTAGGTTGCTACATTTATACCCTTCATCTTTCAAGCTGCTGCTTTGTTGGCTGCTTTCACTCACCCCAGTCACATAGTTATCTATGCTCCTGGGGATTCATTCACTTGCCGCCGCGCTGCAACTCGAAATCTATTCGGTATATAGATTTCAATCCCTATAAATATGTGAGATAAATCATAAATTCCAGAAAGGTTAAATATACTGATATTCAAGATAGTTTCATGGTAAATTATAGAAAAACAAATTATCATTATATATTAGATTTGCCATTTTTAATTTCTGGTACTATGATGATAAATGGAAGTTAGGTTTCCAACCTAATTCAACCTAGGATTAAAAATATAAGCAGTTTTTGAATTTTAAAATTGTAACATCATCTATGTGGTGATTTATATTTTACATGCATTATCACATATGATTTTGGTAAGTAATACGTTTAAATATGTAAATTCTGAAACTATTTAAGGAGAGTTTTATGTTCAAGAAATTATTAACAGTTGGGGCATTAGCAACAGCATTAATTGGAGGAATTGGGACTGCATCGGCATTCGATGGATATGAATATTGTAGAACTTCGGAAGGATACGATAGTGGGAAGGGGGTAAAAGTTAGATCTGTTGTTCATTCTAGTAACGTTTTTGCTAATGTATTTAAAGAAGGTGGGTATAAATGGTATTTTAAAGCTTCTAAATCTTGTGATAATGGACGATATGTCGCGCTCTATGAAGGTAGAAAAATATAAAATTTTATCAAGAAGCCTTTAATTAGCGGCTTTTTAGAACTTTGAAAAGCCTCGTTGAAAATGAACTGCACCCCAGAAGTTGGACACCAACTAATTAAGGTGCAGTTTTATGAAACAGAAGAATTCCCTTGAATTGAGACTGTCAGTCGTTAGGCATAACGCAATAAATGTCAGAATAATAAAAAAGACTGATGCAGATAGAGTAAGTTCCTTAAAAATAAACCTGCTCATATTTATCCCCGATACCTCCTGGGATAAAAAAATGCTACAGGACATGTTAAAAAACCTGAGATATTCTAATAAAAGAAGATTTTTCTTATGTCATTAATGAGAATAAAACAATTAAGTATAAAAATTTTTCTTGAAACTAATTCTATATAAAACAAAATAAATATACTGATATTTAAGATAGTTTCATGGTAAATTATAGAAAAACAAATTATCATTATATATTAGATTTGCCATTTTTAATTTATGGTACTACGATGATAAATGGAAGTTAGGTTTCCAACCTAATCCAACCTAGGATTAAAAATATAAGCAGTTTTTGAATTTTAAAATTGTAACATCATCGATGTGATGATTTAGGTTTTGCATGCATTATCACATATGATTTTTTAAGTAATATGTTTAAATATGTAAATTCTGAAACTATTTAAGGAGAATTTTTATGTTCAAGAAATTATTAACAGTTGGGGTATTAGCTGCGAGTATTGCATTAACTGGAGGAATTGGAACAGCATTGGCAGCGAGTTGTCCGGGACAGGGCGTAAGCGTAGCAGGGGCAGATAGCTTGGGCTTAAAGTATGCTAGAATTGTTGTTAATCCTTATGACAATTTTGCTAATGTATTTACTCGGTATGAGTCTAGTGTTGGTAAAACGATTACCTGGTATTTTAAAGGGCGTTATGGATCTTGTGATTATAACGGAAGTACCGCTTACGCCGCTTATTATGAAGGCAGAGAAGTTTAAAGTTTTACCAAAAAGCCTCTAATAAGAGGCTTTTCAGGGCATGGATTGCGGTTCAATCGCTTAATTCGATTGCATAGCAATTCAAAATAGCTTTCTGATGAACAGACAATTTTCAATGCTTGTAAAATAAGCACTTCATCGGAACCGGTTTCTTTTTAAATCTAAGCATCAGATTGGGTTTGATCTATATATTTCAGGTGATACTAAAACATTATATTTTTTTAATATCTCTTTAACTCTATCTTTAGGAATAGAATATGAAGTATTACCGTTTCTTCCAACCATTTTTTTGGCGGCGATCATAGCATTAATTATTGCTTCTTCTGTTGCATTTATTGTGGCCTCATACAAAGGATCTAGTTTGTCATTTGACAGCATTTTTATTGTTCTTACATCCTTTCTAGAGAAAGCATCATTATTTGCGGTTGAAAATGCAATAAATATCTCACCACTCGTATTCCTGGCTACCCCACCCACTTTTGCAAGCCCAAGAGATACTCTTTTAGCTATTTTTTCTAATTGGTGAGGAGCTAATGGTGCATCTGTGGCTACCACTGCTATTATAGAGCCGGCATCCTTTATTTTTTTCTTGTCTCCATGATATATCGGGTTGAGATCCTTTATTTCTTTACCAACCGGAATCCCCGAAATAATCAAGTCATCTCTATCGCCAAAGTTGCCTTGAACGAGAACGCCAACAGTATATCCGCCATCTTTCTTATCCAGAATTCTTGATGAAGTACCTGTGCCTCCCTTAAACTTAAAAAGGTTCATTCCAGTTCCGCCCCCGACATTACCCTCTTCTATCGCTCCTGATTTAGCGCTATTCAACGCATGATATACATGTTCTTTTTTTACATGCATACCGTTTATATCATTTAATATTCCATCCCACGTTTCTGCAACCACGGGTAATAACCAAAATAAATCATCTTTTAGTGGTGATGTTAAATTATTATCAATCATCCAGCTAATTGTTGAATCTCTAACAACACCAACACTATGAGTGTTGGTTATTAATATTGGCGTTTCCAGGAAACCACTTTCTTTGACCCATTGATTACCTGTCATATCTCCATTTCCGTTTAAAGAGAATGTACTGGAAAATACCGGGCTAAATTTCTTTCCTCTTGGCAATATAGCTGTTACTCCTGTTCTTATTGGGCCTTTTCCAACTTCTAGCTTTCCATCGCCTTCTATTATGGTTGAATAGCCAACTTCTACACCACTAACATCTGTAATCGCATTATATTTCCCCGTTACTCCAGAGAAAGGAATGCCTAGATCCCTTGCTCTAATCTCATTGGCTAAAGAATTAGAAGCTATCACTGTCGATAGAGATAAAATTATAATATTTAATATTTTCATAACTACTCCTTGTTATACCAAATTAACTCGAAGGTTTAAAATTCAGAACATGAAAATCCAATACGAAAGGGATTTGTTTCTGGCCAATCGGTGTACCCTTTTGCACCATTACCGTAATTATATTATTCAAATTTACAATTTATTGTGATATTCCGCTAATATTTAGCAGGGAGTAAGTTCATGATTGGACGCTTTACGCAGTTGAGTTTCTTATCTTGGATAAGCACCAATACCATGATCATAGTGACGCTCACCTATCAAGTGAGCGTCAAATTTATTCCCCTTCCTTAATCAATGTAATGTAGTACTTCACTAACGGCGTCAAAAAGACGATCCAAATCAGCTCGTTCAGCATTGAACATCGGCCCGAATTGCAGCGTATCACCACCAAAGCGCACGTAAAAGCCCGCTTTCCAAAGTATCATGCTGGCATCAAAAGGACGCACGGCGGCATCACCGTCACGGGCAGCCAACTGAATTGCTCCCACCAGGCCACAGTTGCGAATGTCAGTCACGTTTGGACAGTTTCCGAGAGAGTGAAGAGCGGTTTCGAAATGGGGAGCAAGCTCGGCAGAACGCTGGATAAGATGGTCTTTATCCAGCAGATCCAAGGTTGCCAACCCGGCGGCACAGGCTACCGGATGTGCCGAATAGGTATAACCATGACTAAACTCCACAAGGTGTTCCGGTAGAGGCTGAGACATAAAGGCTTCATAAATTTCACTGCTTGCCACTACGCCGCCCAGAGGAATGGCGCCATTGGTAATTTGTTTGGCGAAGTTAAGCATATCTGGTGTCACACCAAAATATTCAGCACCGGTCCAACGTCCCATGCGGCCAAAGCCGGTAATAACCTCGTCAAAAATCAACAAAATATCATGCTGATCGCAAATTTCACGCAGACGCTGTAGATACCCTTTGGGCGGAATAATCGCACCGGCGGAACCGGACACAGGCTCGACAATAACTGCTGCGATATTGGAGGCATCATGCAGTTCGATCAGTTTGAGCATCTCGTTGGCCAATTCCATGCCGCCGGTTTCCGCCATACCTGGCGTAAACGCCATACCGGTCTGTAATGTATGGGGTAAGTGATCTACATCCATCAACTGTCCGAACATTTTGCGGTTGCTACCAATCCCCCCCAAACTGGTACCCGCAATATTGACACCATGATAACCAAGTGCACGGCCAATCAGTTTGGTTTTCGTGGGCTGGCCTTTTACACGCCAGTAGGCTTGTGCCATTTTGACTGAGGTGTCTAAAGTCTCAGAACCTGAACTGGTGAAAAAGACGTGATTGAGATCACCTGGTGTTAAATTGGCAATTTTTTCTGCTAGTTGAAACGACAAGGGATGGCCGAACTGAAAGCCTGGTGAGTAGTCGAGGGTGCTTAATTGAGCAGCGACAGCTTTCTGAATTTCTGTCCGGGTATGCCCTGCTCCACAGGTCCAAAGACCGGACAGACTGTCGTAAATCCGGCGCCCTTTATCGTCTTTTAGCCATTGCCCTTCGGCAGCAACGATGAGGCGTGGATCGCGTTGGAAACTACGGTTGGCAGTGAATGGCATCCAGTGAGATTTTAGGTTCAACGATTCAGAAAAATAGGTTTCGGACATAGTTAAGTTCCTCTCATAAAAGTAAAATTTGAGTTTAGTTCAATTGCTCTGTTTTCGCCAACAATAACGGTTTCTTATAGATTATAAATATACCTAATAGATTTCGAGTTGCAGCGAGGCGGCAAGTGAACGAATCCCCAGGAGCATAGATAACTATGTGACTGGGGTGAGTGAAAGTCGCCAACAAAGCAGCAGCTTGAAAGATGAAGGGTATAGGTTATTTAAGTTTATTCTGTAAAAACATTGGGCATATTTAACTACGTATTTTAATCTTTTATTTTTATCCGAAAATTCAACTTATTTTCTGTTGTCAAAGTAGAAAAGTAGAATGGATTGAAATATAGGGCGGAAAATCCGCCCTATAAATTATAATAAGATGAAAAAATTCATTTTATCATGTTGAGGTCGTAATCTTATAACTCTGGATGTGATGTTCTTCCTCTTCATAGTCCAAAGCTTTCTTGGTCATATCTAACAGATGTTCATTATGTTTATTACTGCTTAATATGCCCCCTTCTCCCTCTCTTAAGGCATAAATGAACTCAAGACCAGAGTCAACAATCTTTATCTCTTTCAATTCAAAATCGTTTTGATACAAGTAACTCACTATTTTTTGCTGTAAAATCGGCACTAACATCTTGTAAGTAAATCCGGCTACAAGGGTAATAGCTGCACTTATATACCAAAGGGTAGGATCTTCAACATTAGATACTCTTTTTTCCTGCTTAGAGTCATTCTCACTATAATTTTTTTGGACCAGTTCAATTAAAGCAGCATGAGATGCAGTTAAATCAATATGGGCAGAAACTAAATTTTCCACTAATGAATTATCATGGAGTGACGGTGAGGGCTTGCCAGATTTAACTTCCCACTTTCCTTGAGTCGTATAAATAACGGTACACTCCTTTCTTTTATCAAAATCTTCTTCAGTGATCAGTGCGGAATCACTAGATACGTCACTCATTTTGATAAGCTGGTTCTCAACGTATTCTCCAGTTTTAATATAAAATCTTATCTTAGGCTGAATATGGTATGTGTCGTTAGGTGATGGGAGCCAGGAGTAGCCAATAAAACCCTCTCCTGATTCAATACCAAATGTAAGACAGCTATACCACCGATTAATTTCTTGTTCTGTTAGGTCAAAACCGTTTATTTTAATTCCGACTTGGTTAGGTTCAGTTTTCTCACTCAACTTACTTAAAGATGGGTTTATATGTTCGTTGCTAGAATCAAATTCTACCTTCCATATGCTACCTAATTCTATATCTTTAAGAGAATGAGTAGATATTTTTGAGCTAATACCTACTACTTTGTTGTGTGAACTCGCCTTCAATTTAAATTCAAGAGGAATAATAAAGGAGTTTTCGTCTCCCTTTATGTGCTTAGATAATGTCATATAAGTTGATGAGTTAGCAAACACCTTATCACTTACTTCTGATTGTGGTTCACTAAGAAAACACCAAAACTTTTTCTTTTTATCTTGCTGGTTGATGATATAAATCTTGTATTCTGTTGACATAATTTCACCTATAAGTCCGTAAATGAATATTAGGGTTATGTGATTAACTTACATAACAGGTAGAGTAGAACATATAAATAACATGTTCAGGTTATTTATGTTTGCCGTGATAATAATATAAATCTGTCGCAGCAATTAATTATATTGCAAAGATAGAAGCGGTTTCTATAAATTAAAAGCTGCTATAAAAAAGAGTAGTACAGGGAATTTAAAAAACCAATTTTACTTAAATAATATAAATTAATCATGTCGTTATTTATTTTATTACAAGCTGACAAGTTTTGTTATTAAATGGTATGGGACTGGCATTTGGTCTGGGAGGTTAAATTATCAACCATATGATTATATGCAAGATTGTTTCTATTATACATGCGTATGGTTATTGTTGGTGTTGTAATAGTGAACACTTGGTTATATTTTATATATAAGAAATGGCTTATCCATATTCCATATTATTTTGAAGGTGTCAGCAGGTTAGTCTTTTACTTGGTAGTTCATATGCTTCACTCCGTTCGCGCTTACCAACTGCCACCACGGCGATAATCAACACATCATCCATGACCTCATAAACCAAGCGAAAACCAGAAGAGCGTAATACTCACTAACGCTTGCGCTAATATCTGACAGAATTATGTTAGCCATGGAAATATTCCAAAAGACGTGTTAGTAAGTCTTTAGTAGCATTGGAGCTGAGCACGCGACACGAAATGCACCTTATCTCACAATCACCTTTTTACAGAGGAATCATTACTATGCCGCTTGATAAAAATGTTGAAAAATGGCTTGCTTCCATGTCTGAAATCGAAATAGGAGCAAATTCTTCCCTGGAACAATTTCGCATCGTTATTGAGGATACTCTTATCCAACAACAGGGCGAATGGAACGATGCGACATATAATGGCAGCTTTACTGTCCCCGCGGAGGATGGTTTCCCCATTCCTGTTCGCATGTATGTACCCTATGGAAAAGAAAGGATGAGTGATAAACCCGCACTGGTTTATGCTCATGGCGGTGGGTGGTGCGTAGGAAGTCTTGATGCTTGGGATCGTCCTTGCCGTAAGCTGGCGGAATCAACGGGTTGTGTTATCTTCTCGGTAGACTATCGGCTTGCCCCCGAAAATCCTTTTCCGATACCACTAACGGATTTCTATGCAGCTCTATGCTATATCAATGATAATTCAGAAAAATTTGGCATCAATACGCAACAAATAGCGGTCGGTGGTGATAGCGCAGGGGGTAATCTTGCCGTTGCGGCTTGTTTGATATCGCGAAATCAAAAAGGGCCTGTTATTTGCCATCAATTGCTATTCTATCCAGCTTTAGACGCATCAATGGAAACGGATTCATACCATAAATATGGTGAAGGTTATGTATTGACAAAACAGATGATGACATTCTTTTGGCAAGCATACATCAATGAGCACAACAACAGAACAAATCCACTTATCTCGCCTTCTAATTTAACGCATTTTGAAGGGCTGCCAGATGCAACTATTTTGCTTTGCGAATATGATCCGCTAAGAAGTGAAGGAGAATCTTATGCACAGCAATTAAGGGATGCCGGTGTGTCTGTGCAGATTGAAACTATTGAGGGAATGGTACATGGTGCAATGCATATGACTGCGGTAACGCCATCTGTTGAAGTATTCTACAAAAAGTCCCGCTTTTGTTGAAAAGCATCATCTATTATCGGGCCAATTTGATAAAAATTGGCCCCAATGACGCTCTGGAATCATCAGGATACGGGCACTGGTAGTCGCCCATATAACTAGTCATCCCTACAACAGTATCAATATGAACGATAGCCACTTTTGCTTCCGGGGACTTGATTAATGCCATTCTTTAAAACTCAGAACCGACCAATAAAAGGCTCAAGAATCTTAACCGACTCAGCTTCGCTTACATGAGCTGATGTTGCCGTTATAAGTGCTTTATTAAATTCAACTAATTTCAGGCAGGTATTAATACGTTGTGATAAATTTAATTTACTTAAGAGGTTTCGATCTTGCTGATATACAGGCAAGTTAATCTTTGCATTTTGAGCACCTTCACATTTATCATTCTTAAAATACTTAATAATGCTATAGCTGGTGACATCACGAAGAGTATCTGTGGATTTATTATAATTATATGTAGCACCCTTCTCCTTACTGAAATCGTAAATCATGGTAACTAAGGCAATTGAGGGTATTTTCACATCTTGATCGGAAAAAATTTTCTCCCGCCATACTTTTAATATTTTTCCTGAGCGATTAATTATCTCTCTTTTGGGTGTTTTTTTACTGAAAACATTATCAAGTTCGGAATACAGGCTCAGACGTTCTGAACGATACCATTCTAATGTGGCAGCATCTTTTCCATAGTTCAATTCAGAACACCTTTTATCGATAGAGCATAAAGGTGCTGATTTGTTCAGAACATTGAAAAATGCAATATCGATATCTTCTGTACTGTTACTTAAATTTACTACTGGAATCTTGATAGTATAATTATACTTACTACCAAAAACTTCCTTGAATGCATTGACAGCATCATCCTTTAGTTTAACCGGGCTAAGTTTGTCCATAGAGTCGCCACTGTTGTATTTATAAATAAATGCAATGTCAAGATCCGATGGACCAGCCAGAGCCATTCCATAAGCTAAACTTCCCTGAACCTCTATGCCAACCTTTGAAAAAGTACCATACTTGCCCCAATATTTTGCAGAATACAACTTGTCAACAGATGCGCTATACAGCTCGTTCCCAAGTTTATATAGTTGCTCTTCTGTACTTTTTGGTAATGAAATTTTATTTTCAAAGTTAATCATTCTCGTTTCCTGAATTGCTCCTATGGAGAACGAGGAGAAAAAAAATAGTGTGACTGGCAATAAAGAAAAAAATTTATTATTCATATATACTCCTTAAGTTTAGTTAATAACCAGATAGTTTTAAATGGTGGTGGATTTGTTCCTATGCTTCATTGAAAATTTCAATAGGAATTAATTCAGTAGTGATTAATTCAATTCGTTACTTATAATTTTGAATCGCCAATAATATATAAGCAAAGTTTTCAGAGTCTTGCTGCATTGATATATTTATAGAGTGTTGGTTTCAATATCACCATTAATTCACAAATCTGTTCTATGGTATTGGCATTTTTTCCTCATATATCGTTAGTATATCCATCAAAAAAGGGAATTTTCATTATCAAATAACGTGGATTTATTATCATTTAATCTTGGCTTGAGGTTCGGATTAATGCATTTTGGGATAGCTGGTCTATGGAAATGTTGCTGAAACTGGGCTTACCTATGATGGTTAAAGCACTGGAAGGATATAAATTCATAATATGATAGTCACCAAAAGGAATAAATAAAGTGATATATAATCCAGAGTATTATGTCATGCGCCATTTTTCGGGTTTAATTTTACCTGATGCATAACATGTTGAGTTAGAAGGTAATATGTCAGGAAATGCCGTTGCTTTCGAGAATAAGACGGGCTCCCTTGTGGTGAATATAAATAATTCTTATAAAGAAAAGCAAAAAATAAATATTGGTTATAATAATGATATTTGGTCTATTTATTTGGAATCTAACTCGATTAATTCTATTATCTTTAACTAAGAAAGTAGATTTTTGATGAAGATAATAATCAGGAGTTACTTATGAAGAATAAATTTCCTACCGGTTTTTTATGGGGCGGCGCGGTTGCCGCTAACCAAGTTGAAGGTCATTGGGATCAGGATGGCAAAGGAATGAGTATTGCTGATGTTATGACAAAAGGAGAGCACGGTGTTGATCGTGTCATAACTAATGGTATTGAGGAAAATAAAATCTACCCTAATCATCAAGGTGTGAAATTTTATTCACAATATAAAGATGACATTGCATTATTTGCAGAAATGGGATTCAAATGTTTTAGGACATCAATTGCTTGGTCAAGAATTTTTCCTCATGGTGATGAATTACAACCTAACGAGGCAGGATTAAAATTTTACGATGATCTTATTGATGAATTGTTGAAATATAATATTGAACCCATTATTACTTTATCTCACTTTGAAATGCCTTATCACTTGGCTAAGAAATATGGTGGTTGGTATAACCGAAAAGTAATAGACTTTTTTATGAATTTTAGCCTAACGGTTATGGAAAGATATAAAAATAAAGTCAAATACTGGATTACATTTAATGAAATTAATAACCAAATAAACTGGCAATATCCATTATTTGGTTATTGTAATTCAGGCGTGATTTTCCAGGATCACGATAATCCAGAACAGGTCATGTATCAAACCATTCATCATCAATTTGTTGCTAGTGCCAAAGTTGTCAAATTAGGCCATGAAATAAATCCTAATTTTAAAATTGGCTGCATGATCCATATGTCGCCATTATATCCAGCGAGCTGTAAGCCAGAAGATGTTTTATATGCACAACAAGCCATGCGCCAGAAATATATTTTTAGTGATGTTCAACTTCGTGGATATTATCCATCTTATCTTATTAAAGAATGGGAAAGAAAAAAGATAGAACTTCATATTGAAGATGATGATTTAAATTGGTTAAAGGAAGGGTGTGCTGATTATTTAGCGATAAGCTATTATATGAGTAATATCGTCTCTTCATCCACGGAAATGTTAGAAGAAAATAGCCAGTCCCTCTCTTTCTTTGAAAAAGGAAGACATAATCCCTATTTAAAATCTTCTGAATGGGAATGGCAAATTGATCCTATAGGTATTCGATACAGTTTATCTGAGTTATATGAACGTTATCAAAAACCCATTTTTATCGTTGAAAATGGGCTGGGTTCCGTTGATAAATTACCTCAAGATGGTGTTATCAATGATGATTATCGTATTGAATATTTAGCATCACACCTATCTGAAATTAAAAAATCTATTTTATTCGATGGTGTTGATATCCTCGGTTATACTTCATGGGGATGTATCGATTGTGTCTCTTTTTCAACTGGTGAATACCGTAAACGATATGGATTTATTTATGTCAATGTTGATGATAATGGAAATGGGGATTTTTCACGTTATAAGAAAAAGAGTTTTTATTGGTATAAAAAAGTTATAGCAACGGGTGGTGAAGATATGTAATTAAATTAAAAGCTATCCTGTTTTTTGGGATGGCTTATTAATTGTCATCCTTAAACCACCTCTCTAGGCTGTCTCTTATATGGAAGGCGCTTATTGATTCATTCGCAATGATAATATTGCCTCGAAAGATATTGCCGAGGCGGGATTTACAGCAACGGCAAATCAGATTGAGCAATACCCATTACTCCTTGCCTTCATAAGTTCATAGTTAATTTTCTTACTTGTCATAGTAACCCGCCTCGTAAGAATTGATGATTCCGTTAATTAATGCTTTTTTCTTCTTATTTGAAATCTGACTATTGTTGATTTCTTTTGTGTGTACTTTTGGTGAAATGAATATTTCGGACATGCCGATTTCTTGAATTAAATTATCACTCTTAAAATAATTAATTTTTTGCTCAAATTCATGTGAACTGATGTTATTCATTCTATCCTTAACTCCTTCTCGATAAAATTGTTCAAAGAATGGAGTCATAAGCTTAATAGAATTATTTACATGTGTTCCAAAATTAGGGTCAAAATCATCATTAGAGCGATAAACATAATGTCGGGCTTCCCGTTCATAAGGTGGGAGATTTATTGAACAAGAAGATAAAAATAAGAAAATAGGGAAAAAATATAAAGCACGAGCATGCATAAAAAATCCTCAGAAATTTTGCTCTAATAGAAGTTACAAGTCTGGCGAAACGAAAACATACGTTAAAGATGCCTTCTCATCAATAATAGAATGTCACATAGATTTTAACGGTAGGAACAATCGACGGCTTCCTGAACTGAGCAGAGAGAAGCCAAATTGTTCATAGAAGCATTGCGCCTGTTCATCAATGGCATCGACTATCATGGCATAGATGGCGATTTCATTACTGACGGCCAACGTTCGCTTGATAGCATCAACCAGCAGCATCCTGCCTACCCCGTGACCTTGAGCTGCCTGGTTTACAGCTAGCCTGCCAAGTAATGCTGTCGGAACAGGATGCCGGGGAAGTTTACGAGCGAGGGCTTCAGGCAATTGACAGAGTTCAATCGACAGAGTGGAGAGAGTGTAGTAACCCACAATAGTGTTTGGGTATTCCGTGTCAGCCGCTACGAATACTCTGCTGACACGGCGTTTCACATCTTGGCGGGCTTGCTTTTGAATGTAATCATCCAGTGAGGAGACACCGCAGTGGAAGCTGGACCTGTCATGCCTGCTGTCTAGAGGCCCTATGAGTAGATTTAAATAATCATTGGTCATTTATTAATCACGCGCTGATTATGTTCCTCAAAGGCATCTGCCAGTTTTTTGTTGAAGCGAGCCGGTTTGGCCAATGCATTAAAGAAAGCTTCGGAGTCTCGGTTATTCAAATTCATAACTTCGTGCTCATGAATGGTTTTTTCGGCATGTGTCAATGCACTTGTCAATATAAAATTGCTGACAGTCTTGCCTTCGAAGCTTGCGGCGCGTTCCAGTATTTCTTTAGCGCTATGTTTCAGTCGGAGGTTGATACGGTCCTGCTTGGTGTCTATGGCTGTATTCATAGGAAATACCTTCCTTAGGTGTAGATAATATGAGAGCAATGTACGTCAAAATGGTGCCTTTTTCAATTTTTACAATGACAAAAATTACACTTATCTTTTCGAGTCAAGGCTTTTCTTTATAGTTTCATCTAATTTCTAACTACTCTGCAATTCCCCCAATTTCTGCTCAATCTGCTGTTGAAAATATTCCGCACGAGTTAATAAAACGGCGATTGTTTTCACATCACAATGTTCACTTTTTTCGATCCGCAGGCAGACACGTATTCCTTGCTGATATTGCATCAGCGCAAAAGCGCCTTTCATGCGGTGAGCGTGATGCACAACTTTTTCATGGTGTTGCTGGTTTTCCTGTTGTTGCAATTCTGCAATATCTTCCGACATCCCTTGTTGTATTGCACTGAGTAACTGACGCTCTATAGCCACATCTTGTCGAGCCAACGCTTGAATCTCATCGAATTTCAATGTTGCTTCGTCATTAACTTGTCGGTAATAACGGGTCATTTCCGCCAGCAATTTACTTTGCACCAGTGGTTTGATCAATACACCATTCATTCCAGCTTCCAAACAACGAGCCTGTTCGGTAGAAAATGCGTTCGCGGTACATCCCAGAATAATAAATGGCGGTAATTGCCGTAATCGTTCATGTTTTCTCAGTAACTGAGCCAGTTCGTAACCGTTCATCATCGGCATCTGGCAATCTGTCAGCACGATATCGAAATAGCCCTCCTCCACCAGATTCATGGCCTGTTCGCCGCTTTCAGCTAGCGCGATACGATGGCCCGATGGTGCTAACTGTAATGACAACACCTGTAAATTGGCTGGTAGATCATCAACCACTAAAATATTCAAAGATTCATGAAGTTCCGTCTCAATGTTTTCGGTTTTTTCACTTATCGCCTCCTTTTCAATAACAGCGCGCGTAAGCGGTAGCACCACGGTAACCTGTGCACCAACACTGGGCGCACCCGTGATTTTCAGACTGCCACCCATTAATTCAACTAACTGTACAGAAATAGGTAATCCCAATCCCGTACCGGTTTTTCCGCCGTTATCTTGTGTCACCTGTACATAGGGCAGTAAAACCGCTTCATACATGGTTTCTGGAATGCCGCAACCAGTATCAGCAACCACCAGCGTAATTTCATCTTGGTGACTCCCTGGAATAAGCTGATAGCTGGCGCTGATCTGTACACTACCCTGCTCGGTAAATTTAATGGCATTACCCAACAGGTTATTGATGACTTGGGTTACGCGTGTCGCGTCCAGTAGATGATAATATTCAGGCGGCATATCAAACTGATAGGTGAAAAGTAATGCCTTTTCCTTTGCTCGATGGCTAAAAGTTGCCACACAATTTTCCAAAATCGCCTGCAATGATTCCGGCTTGAGATTCAGCACCATCCGCCCTGATTCTATCTTGGAGAAATCCAGCACATCACCGATGATTCCTTGCAAGGATATAGCCGCCTGCCAGGCGATATGTAATGGTGTGGATGGTTGAGTTTGCTGTTTTACCTCCAGATCAAGAATACCGATAATGGCTTGTAGCGGAGTGCGGATTTCATGGCTCATGTGAGCCAGAAAATCTGATTTCTCAAGGCTGGCAAGTTCTGCCTTATCACGTTCCTGGCGTAGTTCCTGCGCCAGCAATTTACGCTCGGTCACATCAAACCAGCCACCAATGATTCCCTGAACAACGCCTTCGGTATTGCTATAACTTTCGAGCCACAAATAAACGTCTTTATCCTGCCCCTGGATAACAATGTTGCGATCAGAAAAATGTACAGGAGCACCTTCCAAACAGCGTAGAAAAATTAGGCTGATTTCTTGCTCATCGGTCGGTTTCAAAAAGCATAGGGAAAAAAGACTACGGCCAATCACTTCAGATCCAATAGAGCCCATTTCATGTCGAAAATAGAGGTTAGCCGCTGTGATGCACATGGTGGGATCGCAGACAAACATTGGCGTAGGCATGTTATTAAAGAGTGTTTCCCAGTACGCCAGCAAATTCTGTAAGTTGCTTTCCGCAGTTTTACGTCGTCTGATCTGGTGTGCAAGATAACTGCCCCAAAAAGCCGAGCTTAACGCAATCACAAGTAATGCCCCTCCCCACAGCTTCACCCAAGGAGAGATTTTATGGTCATCATAAGGCGTGACATTCGCCATGGATAACCACTTCAACCGTAATACCCGCAGTTCATTTGGTGGCAGTGCATCAATGCTTTTATTTAATATGTCAACCAGTTGAGGATAGGCCGGTATGATGGCGTATTGTTCCGGTTGCAACGAGCCTTTAAAGGATTGAATAGAAATATTGGCGCCGTAGCGGCTTGCTTGTAGGTAATCAGCACTAATCAGGCTATCAAAAGTGGCATCTGCTGCTCCGGCCAGCACCATGTCAATACCTTGTGTCACACTGTCAACTTCCACGATGGAAATCTCTGGATATTGCTTCAATAGTGACAAAAGTGCGTTGCCGCGCTGAATCGCCACCCGATGGTGTTTAAGTTGTTCAAACTCATAAGGCGCATTACGCTCACTGCGCGTGATCATCACCCATTCCACGGTACCATAGGGATGACTGAAAGAGAGCCAACGGCGACGTTCGGGCGTGTTGATCATGGAGGTCATTTGCGCTTCGCCATCTTCTAACCGTTTTTTAATGCCTACTGCATCATCTGTTGGGATGAAATTAAAGGTGATGCCACTTTTTTCCCCCAGTAGACGTAAAATGTCTACATCCAGTCCGGTGATTTGACCGTTTTTATCCAGAAAGGAATAAGGCGGTACATTGCGATTCAGTGCCACATTGACGACAGGATTTCTTTTAATCCAGGCTTTTTCTTGCGACGAAAATATTGCTGCGTCGTTATTGTTGCCCAACGCCAGTCCAGAAATCCAACGTTCATAAACTTTATTTCTGATGGCATGAGGAATGGATGTCAAAATCAGATTGACCGCTTCAACCATGCCATCACCGTTGTGACCAAGAAAATCATACCGTTCCCCGAATGAAATATCCCGGCGGTAAGTCAATCCGGTAAACGGACGAAAAGCCAGTAAATAGGCAATCTGGCTTTGTCCATCCAGATAGGCATCCATTTCGCCATCCACGACGGCCTGTATCCCTTCTTGCTGATTTTTTGCTATTAAAATATTGCGGTAATGTTTATGTAATTGCTTAATGACATTCGGATCACTGCTGGGTGCCGCCATAATATTCATTTTGGCAAATGGCATATTGACTTGTTCTTTGCGCATAATCAGGGCAAGTGGTTGTACCAGAATTGGGTAAGTGTCATTTGCTTCATTGCCTGATTGTGATGAGGCGGAATTCGATAACAACTGGATATCTCCACGTTGCAACGCTTTATAAGCTGATTCCCAGTTGCCAAATAGCCGTACTTCCACCGGCCTTTTCAGCACAGTTTCAATCAAGCGCAGATAATCAGCATAAATCCCTTCCAACTTGCCGTCCCAACGATGGATAACCAATGGCGCACCGATACAGCAGAGAATGCCGACTTTTAATGTCGGGAAGCGTGAGGGAAGAACCGCTTGTTCTTTAATGGGCAACGGCAAAAATTCCTGCGACTCTTGCGTGATGTTTGAATAAAACTCCACCGGTAATCCATTGGCAGGCAGTTCTTGCGCATTGCGATACTCGAATAGGTTGAGACTCCAGCCAGATAGCGGTAACAGTAATACCAACGGGGCAAACCATCGCCATTCTTTGCGCCAGCACGTCATGGCTTATAGCCCTAGCCCAATCTGATGCAAATAATTATAAAGTGCGGCTTCATTATCTAACCCTAGCTTTTTCATTGCGCTGATTTTTTGTGCGCTGATCGTCTGCTTAGTACGGTATAAACGCGCGGCAATATCATTCACGCTTAACCCTTGTCCCAACAATTTAATCACTTCCAATTCTTTGCTGGTTAGCGTTTTTACAACTTCCTCGTCCGGTGATTCGAGAAATTGTTCACTTAAATAGGGTTCATAACGTCCGGTTGTACTGTACAACCCTTTTACCAGCTCATGGGATAAACTGTTTTTGTTCAAAATCGCTTTTACTTTGTAATCAATTAATGAAGCAATGATTTTCCGGTCGCTGATCATCGTAATCACCACAATCGGCAAATTCGGATACTGTTCCCGTATTCGGCTAATCATCCTCAGACCGTCGATCTGGTTATTACCCGGCATAATGAAATCCGTAATCAGCATATCCGTTTCTTTTTCCTCCAGCAGAGAGAAAAGCGAAGTGACATCATGGGCTTCCCCCACAATCTGGTAATTCTCCGGCAATGTTGCCAGTATCGTACGTAGTCCTAATAAAAATACCGGATGATCGTCGGCAATAATGACTCGTTTGGGCATGGGTTATTTCTCCAGATTATTTTCTATTGACTATTTCACGTATCGTTCCTTCAATAAAACCGGCGTTTTCTCCCACATGGACGATTAAGGCGATAATGACCAGATTAAATTCGCCTTTGCCATCGGCAATCCGAATTTTTAGTGTCTGTGGTATTTGCGAGACTGAATGTTTAAGCTGTTCGATTTTATGCCGATCTTCCCGATGTACCCAAGCCATCAATTGCGACCAGGAGGCCGGTGCTTTTCCGCGCCGCATCCAGGCAGCATCATTATGATGCCAGTACAGATGTCCTTTGGCGCTTAACCGAAAGCAATTCACCTGTTCTTGATCCAGCATGGCTCTCATTAACAGAAAACGCGCTTTGCGGAGATGTAATACATTGATTATGTTAGATAAAAAACTACAGCATAATAATGCGGGCAAGGTCAATGCTGTACTGTACCAAGCCGCTATCTGCACATTTTGTTGGAGATTGGTTAACGGAGATGAGAATGGCCCAAGACCAAAAATGGTGGCACTCACGATCCCCACCGTACACAGGGATAAAAAGCTGCTTAATACCAGCAGATTACCACTGAGTGCTAGCAGCATCGGCAAACTAAAGGAAAACAGCAGTGCGATCCCTTGCCAGTGAATTTTCCCAGCTTCCGGTGGTGGACTGATGAACAATGCTGTCATGGCAAATAGGGCCACCAGCCATAAGCCATGGATTTTCCAGTTCCCAACTCCATTTTTCTCATGGGTGATGTAGTAGATAACACACAGCGTAAGTGGTAGATAACTCAACACTGAGCCTACGATAATCGGTAATGAAACCGATATGTCGGTAGGATAACCAAAGAGATGAAGTATCCATTTCGCGATAAATCGCTCAATGATTCCACTTAACGAACAGAGTACGGTCAGGCTAATGATGTCCCTTGCCCGCTTCGGCGCCCACATGACACCGTAAAAAAACTGCCAGATCAGCGCTGTTACCACCAGCATCATCACATTGATGCTGGAAAAGATCAGCGATACGTTTACCGGTCTTCCATACCACTGACTGGCAGTTAGCGAAATCAAGGCGCCCGTCATTAACCAGACCGGCCAATACCGTGGCGTCCTGACGCAAAAAATGCCTTGTAACAAGCCTGCCGGAAACCATACCAGTGATGACAGACTCCATGCATCCCGTACCTGTAGGCTTAACAGTGCCAGCGCGAAATTGACCAATGTAAAAATAAACCAGAAGATCACTATCTTTTTCATTTTCATCGGGATCTATTCCGTAACACTGATGTTACATCGTAAGATAATAATAGCAGAGATGTGCTCTTACTACCCTTAGTTGATAATATTAGATGGTAATAGTTTCTTTTGGTCTGAGTGTAACTGTACTTGACCGTCTATAACATCCATCCAGACATCCTGATTGACTGGCACATCACCTAGTAACAATTGATCTGATAACAACGGCAGGACAAACTGTGTTAACAGGTTGTCAATTTCACGGGCACCGCTTTCCGCGATCTGGCACCCTTTAGCGATAAAATCCACCAACGTGTCGCTATAGTGCAATGCACATTGGGTTGATTGACGATAACGTGCGACAACTTTATTCAGTTTATGACGCACAATGGTATGCAGAATTTCGCCATGTACCGGCAGATAAGGAATAACCTGCAAACGGCCTAAAAATGCCGGTGTAAAAATACGTTGCAGCTCTGGTCGGATAATCTCCTGAATATCTTCCAGGGTGGCCGGGCGGTTTTCCCCCTGTTCTTTTACGCCGTGCATTGCCGCCCGCATTACCAAATCTGATGCTGCATTGGTGGTCGGGATAATCAGCGTATTGCGAAAGTTAATCTGTTGCCCCTCGGCATCTTCCATCATGCCTTTATCGAACACCTGAAAGAATAACTCCAGTACATCGGGGTGAGCTTTCTCCACTTCATCAAGTAACACTACGCTATAAGGTTGGCGTCGAACCGCTTCGGTTAATACACCACCCTGTCCATAACCGACGTAACCTGGGGGAGAACCTTTCAGACCAGAAACCGAATGGGCTTCCTGATATTCCGACATGTTAATTGTGATCAAATGATGCTCACCGCCATACAATTCATGCGCCAGCGCTAAGGCAGTTTCGGTTTTCCCCACACCCGAAGGCCCCGCGAGCATAAATACTCCGGTAGGTTTGACCGGGTCCGCCAGTTGTGCTTTAGCAATCCGAATTTGGCGTGCTATCTGGCTGAGTGCATGAGCTTGTCCCATGACCCGTTGGCCGAGACGGGTTTCCAACCGACGCAACACATCACGTTCATTTTCTACCATCCGGCCAAGGGGGATTCCTGTCCAACCGGCAATAATGTCTGCGACACAGGCGGCATCAACACAGTCAAAGACATAAGCGTGCTGATGGTGGCGCTGATGCAGTTCCGCACGTAACACGGGTAGCCGCTCGTCATGTTCTTCACAGGTGAGGATGTCATTGACCAACTGACGTTGAGCGTGATATTCAGGCAAAATTTCTGCCAGTGATGCCTGCAATTCGGTCTGACGCTGTGCCAATTTCTGTAACTGGGTTTCATGTCCACCTTCACGCAGTAGTGCTTCCTGCTCGCTAGCAATGTTTGCCAGCATGGCACGCAGATCTTCAATCGGCGCCGGTTCATCCGTCTGTGAAACTGCAACGCGAGCACAGGCGCTATCCAACAAGCTAACCGATTTATCCGGCAACTGACGTCCAGTGATATAACGGTTGGCTAACGTAACTGCTTCTGTGACCGCTTCTGCAAGCACTTTGACGCCATGATGTTTTTCCATTGCCGGTGTCATGGCGCGTAACATCGCGATTGCCAGCTCTGGCGAAGGTTCTTCAACTTTGATCACTTGAAAACGGCGGGCTAACGCGGCGTCTTTTTCAAAGTACTTCTTATATTCAGACCAGGTGGTTGCCGCAATCGCCCGTAATTCGCCACGTGCCAGCGCAGGTTTCAACAGATTGGCTGCATCGTTTTGTCCGGCTTGGCCGCCTGCGCCAATCAGTGTATGTGCTTCGTCGATAAACAGAATCACTGGTGTAGGATACCCCCTCACCTCATCCAATAATTTTTGCAAGCGGCTTTCAAACTCGCCTTTTACGCTGGCGCCCGCTTGTAACAGCCCCATATCCAACGTAAATAATTCAGCCTGCGCCAAAACTTTCGGGACACGGCCATCAACGATCCGCTGAGCGAGTCCCTCGATCAGCGCGGTTTTGCCGACACCCGCTTCACCAGTTAACAATGGGTTGTTTTGGCGACGGCGTAATAGCACATCAATTAATTGGCGAATCT
The DNA here is from genome assembly GCF_003545805.1 of Photorhabdus sp. CRCIA-P01. Classification (GTDB taxonomy): domain Bacteria; phylum Pseudomonadota; class Gammaproteobacteria; order Enterobacterales; family Enterobacteriaceae; genus Photorhabdus; species Photorhabdus antumapuensis. The sequence goes on from NZ_NMQR01000003.1 coordinate 178,617, forward strand.
CCCGCTCACGCCCTAAAACCGGGTCGAGTTTATTGTCACGCGCCGCCTGTGTCAGGTGATGCGTGTATTGCGCCAGTGCGGATTGAGTATTATCCCCGACAGGCGTCGTAATGTGTTGCGATTCCGTATGTGTCTGTGTACGCAACCACTGTTCTATTTCGTCGGTGTTACCCTGTAACGCTTGCTGTAACTCCGAGGTAAGTGAATGGTGCAGTGACGGATTCATGAGCAGTGCCACAATCAATGCCTGAGCGGTAATCTGTGATGCTCCCCAGTGAGTACTGGCGTACATCCAGGTCTGTTCTATCCATTCAGTCAGGCTGGTAGCCAGTACCGGCGGACGATGGTTACCACTGCGTAATAATGTCAGGGACCGTTGGCAGGCATTCAGCAATGTCATGGCCTCAATACCGCCGTGGTGACACACTTGTTGCATCGTCGGAAGCTGTTTTTCAAACAAAGCCAACAGCAAATGTTCAATTTCCACTTCATGATGGGTGCGCCGCACTGCCAGATTAACTGCCTCATCAAGGCATTGACGGGCTTCTACCGTTAATTTACTGACGATCTGTTTAAGATAATTACTCACTTTTCGGTTTCCTTGATTCGTTCCAATAGGTGGTGATCTGTGATGGCAAAGTAGAAAGGGTTCCTTTTGCTACTGTTGGTTCACTTAAATTTAACAACTGGCTATCCAGTCGGTTGCGCTGTTCCAACAACGCCGTCTGTTGTTGCTGATGTTGTTGCCACTGCTGATACAGTATTGAAACCGCTTTGCTTCCGCTGACCTGATAGCGCACAGTGATGTTATTGATACCCAGTGCGCTTAATTCATCGCGCCGCTGTGGGAACGCTTGTGCTGCCAGTGTCAGTTCGCCGCGGGAAAAAGTGTGCATAAATTTCAGCAAACCATCGGGGCCAACGTAACTTTTGCTTAATGTAAAGCGAGGAAAATAGACATCAATTTGTACTTTACCGCATGTTCCTGGGCTCCAATGCAGCGTCATGCTGTCATTGAAATTCATACTCTTAAGCTGCTGTACGCCATCATCACAACTCAACGTCACTGAACTCCCCACTGGCAATACCCTTGCCCCCCGGTTAGCGGTTGCCGGCTGACTGACAATTGTCACTTCCGCCGATGGCTTCTGCTCCTGTTCCGGTTCCTGATGTACCGTCGTCAGTTGCTGTTCGCTTTCCAGTAAGGCGAGTTTCTCTTGTAGGCGACGGCGAATATCCGATGTCGCTGAAAGTAGGTCATTCGGTTGAATGAGGTTATTGATATAGAAAATGAAATCGTCGCTAAACGGAAAGACCACATCTTCTATTTCCTGGCGCTTAATACCTTCTGGACGAATATCCAGCGCATACTCAGCGGTATCCCGTACAAATGCGTTACTGTATTCATACAAACGCGCGTTCAATTCCCGGCCATCAAACAGTTCCTGTCTGCTTAATTTCTCCATCGGCCAAATCACTTTGCTTTCCCACTGGGTTTGCAAGCGACTGGCGGCACTTAAGAAGGCGTAACGTAGTACCAGATGCGCATCACCCTGATAGAGTCGCCATAAGGTTTCATTTGCTCCTGCGTCTTGCTTGCTTTCGGTCTCATGGCGCCACAGGGTGAAACGGTTAAACAATGCGCGTAAACCGTTATCATTCAACTCTCCTTTCTCATTACTTAGCGCATTTTTAACCAATACCTCGGTTTCCATATCACTAAGCAACTCGCGTTGGCTATTTAACTGCACTGCTTGCCGGTAGGTGCGATAGCGCGTCAGCGCAGTGTCATCCAGTCGTACTGAGATCTGCGGTGAAATACCAAGCCATGACATGATGCGCTGGCGTAAAGAGAGGTTACCTAGCGAAACTCGTTGCATCACACTACTTTTTTGCACATAACCATGCAGTTGCCATAAGCGCTGCTGTGCCTGCAACCAGGACTGCTGATCCGCCTTTTCTACCGTGGATAAATCATGTTCTAACTGGGTCAGAAAGGCGATATAGGGACTGCCATATTGACCTGCTGCTAATACCAACGCTTGCCAGTTTTTCTTGCCTCGCACTAATGTTTCTCCCTGAGGCATAGCCTGGGCGAATGCGAACCATTCTGATTGGCGCTGATTTTGATATTGTTGATAGAATGAGCGCTGTAAAGGAGCAAAGAATGCCGGTCTGTTAAGGGCTTGTGCCAGTTCCCCCAAGGTTGCCTGAATATCTTGCTCGCCGGTTTGGGTATAAACACCACGAATACGTGCGTTAATTGTGGCAACATCATCGCTGGCAAGAGGCCAGAAATCAGCCAGCGTCAGCGAATGCGTTCCAGCCGGTTGTTCGTCGGCTAACAGCCATTGCCAGTTATTGCCATCTTCCAGTAGTGTCTGCAATACATTTTGCCACCGATCAAATTCTTGCTGTGCGTTGCCTTGGCGATATTGCGCCAGACGGAGTGCGACGCGTTGTTCTGCTGATAAAGGATCGTTTCCACCACTTAATAGTGAGGCTGAATAAGCAGGCATATGCTGTAACGTTTCCAGCGTAGCGCCATGCGCCATTGCCTGTTCAGTGTTAATGAAACGAGCCCAGTGTAAAGCCAACAGTCGTTTTTGCGGTGCTTCCGCGTGACGAAAACGTGCTAGCAAGTGTGTTGCTACCGATTTCGGGTTGAATACACCAACAGGTGCTTGTTGTTGGTACTGCCGAGCCATCCGTTGTTCCAGTGTATGGTTGACTGGATAAAAAAGCAGAGGTGACAGAGTTTCCTGTAACCAGTACTCAACTTGTTGATAGCGCAAGTAACTCCGTTCAAGGGGGTCTACTTCATGGATATTTTCAAGTTGCGTAACACCACGCCAGGTCGTCATCAGTGCGTTGCCTGCGCCGCATACCAGCATCAAAATCAATAGGCTAACCAATATGCGTTTGGTTAATGTCCGCCAGCCGGTCAGCAGTACGCTATTATTACGTTGATCTTGATTACGTTTAACTTGATCAGGCAGAGATTCTCCCAGCAAACGGTGGCTGAAAACGCCAGCGGTTTGATGTTCGGCGGTAAAAAACAGGCCACGTAGCAGGCCATGCTCCAGATAATGGTCTTGGTCGAACAGTGCATTCAGGTAGCAGCCTAGCGCTGGTTGCAGTTGGGCTATAGTTTCTGGTAATGCTAAGACTTCCGCATTGGGTTGCTGACGTTGCTGATTGAGCAACTTAAGGCGCATCATTTTTAACGTGTTAACAATGGTGTTCATACTCTTATCCAGCATGTCGGTGACATGACCCACCGTGTGGTGCTCGATAAAATCGCCTAGCAATTCAGCACGTTGTTCTACTGACAGTTGGGCGCACCAATGGTCAAATCCCGGCAATGTTTCACTATGAGTAAGGATCAACCAGATTGGCAAACGGCGTTCCAGACGTATCTGTAATGGTTCCAACTGCGCCCGTACCTGACGTGCAGCGATATAGAGCGCTCTATTGTCACTGTTGAGCAACTGTTCCACCGATAAGCAAACGAGTACACCAGCCGGTTTACGCACCTGCGCTATCCAGCGTATCAGCCGCAACCAGGCTTGCCGGTACAGGGATTGACCTTCGGTATAACGGCCGGAAACGACCATGTACATTGCCCGGCGGAAGAACCACCAGCGACAGGTAAAGGTGTTTGTTGCCAGCGACGGCGGATTTTTCCCCGTCATGGGCGCCACGTTGCAGTGTGTTAACAGCTTCTGTTTACCATTGCCCCGTTCCCCTACCACCAGAAACCAGGGTGGAACGGGACCGTTACGGTGTAACAGTGAGCGGAAGCGACGCCAACTTTGTAAATATCCTCCCTGCCACCAGTGCTGATAGAGTAAATATTCCAGACGGTTATTTCCTTTTCGCCAGAATGTATTTATCCAGCGCAATTTATTCATTATTTGCGGCATGAATGCAATTGCTACACGCAGCAATAATAACAGCATGAGTAGGCAAATAAATAATAACAAGCCACCTATTGTCGGCCATGAGAATGCCACCGCAATAGTTAAACTGAGTAATAAAAGGATAACCATCACGCTAAGCCAGCCAATGGCATAAAGTAATTTTTTCATGTTTAATTTCCGAGTTTATCGGCCAATACTTAATAAATAGACAGTGATGAAAATATAAATTAATATAATAGATGATATGAATAATATTAATTTCCTGCGCCATTTATGATTGGAACGCTTATTTTTCAACTTATTATCGTATCTATTCATTAATCGGTGATTTTCTAAAGAGAGATAACCACGCAACGTATCAGGAAGATTATTTAATTCTTGCTGGATAATATTGTGTAATTCCAGATTATCATGTTTGCCATAACGGCCATAAAATCCGGCAAGCAGACAAAAAACATAAACTAATCGAACCTGATAATTATCCGGTACTAACGCAGCAAGGCGATCAAAAAATGTATTTCCGCCCAGTTCGGCATCATAAAGCTCTGCTTGTAACGACGATTGGCGCCAAACGCCCAACTCTTTCTGACCTGCGCACAGAATGGCTTCGTCTGCCCAAACCACCACGGCGAAATTTGCCTCTTCGATATCTTGTGCCCCATAACCCTGCAAACGTGCCCTATTCCGCGCTTGTGTCAACTCAGCTAATACGGTTTGCCGCAGTGTTTCCGCTTGATTCACCTGCTGCTGGATCATGCGCAATACGCAAGTGAATACTGGAATATAACAATCCAATAACTGCATCATGATGCTCTCACTATAACGATTTCTGTTTGTAAATCGTCCGGCGCATCTGCCCAATGCACCGCTACACGTTTACTCTCTTCTACCTGCCGCCACAACGCACCGCGGTTTTCTACCCGGAAATAGCGAGTATTTGTCCGGTTAGGTAAACCATGTGGCGCAATTTCTTGGTAGTACAGACGTACACCGGGCAAAGCACGGTTAATAATGCTGTCGATCTGTTCCGCTGCCGCCAGTTTAATCAGGCGATCATCAGGAATTTCCCGCTCACGATGGGTAAAGCTGTCAGAGCGCAGTACCAAATAGAGCCGTTGCTGTTCATTGACGCCCGTTGCATTGAAAGCAGCATGATAATAACCGTGGCTTTCCTGTTGCAGAGGGATAACGGTGTTCGGTTCCAGCACCAGTGCATTAAGCAAATCGGCAACTGTCCGTTCACAACTATCAAGCGTTAGCGCCAAATCCAGATGCTGATATTTCTCCAGTATTTCTTCCCGCCCGTTCCACTGGCCTAAAAAGGAGCAACGGTCGGTAAAACAGGAAAGTTCGCTGATCAGTTGGCGCAATAAGCCAAAAATCTGTAAGGGATGAACATCTCTCGCCTCCTGAAAATGGTGCAACTGCACGACATAACGCGCCAGAGTCCGTAGTGTCAGCAATAATGTGCTTTTTTCTTGGGTATAAATTTCCCCTTCCAGCGTTTGCGGGCGTTTCAACTCTTCCAATTGATGGACACGCCCGGTTAATTCCTGACAAAGTTGAGCAATACGTTGGCCCAGTTGTGGCACGGCATAGAGCGTTAAACATGGTGGTAGATAGCGGTTATCCAGCGCGATACCGTCACTGGTGCAATGCAGTTGGCCCACCGGTAATAATGTGTAACCCGTTGCCTGAGCAATCTCATCGTGCAAGAAAAAACGTAAGTTATAGGTCAGTTGTTGCACTTCTGCTTCCGGCCCCTCGCCAAAAGCATCCCGCATACGCTGTTCTTGCGGCCATGTTACCCAACGACTGGTGATATTACCGACACTGTTGGCATCTGTGATGCCGGTGACGTTACTCTGATTGTGGCTGAACATACGCAAACCAACGTAAATGCGCTGCGGTTTGTCTCGTACCCGCCAGCAATCCCGCAATGATCGGGCACTGAGTACGCCATTGACATCACAATCCACGTAACAACCATCGGGAAAAATAAACTCGGCATGATGAACACTCAGTATTTCATCACTTAGCGCGGCCAGATTGAATGCGAGTTTCACCACACCAAAAGCATAAGGCTGAGTCAGTAACTGATAACGCCCTTGCCAATATTCATTTCGCAATTCATGGGCTTGAAAGTGTTGAGGCTGTAAATATAATCCTGAATACCAATATATCGGTTTATGTTCAAACATAGTGTTACTTCCTCAACGAACTTCGGTCACGGCTGAATTTTCTGCCGTTTGTCCGGGGAAAATCACCGCATCTCCCGTGTTACCCGCGGAGAAATCACTGCGAATAATGGCATAACGCCCTAGCGTCAGATTAATGTGCATGGGAACAAATTCAGCGCTCCAGGATCTATTCCACCAACCGTGTTGCTCAAGGCGCAGCGGCAGTGATAATACTCGCGTATGAGGACTATCTGGCGCCGGGTAATAACCCGCAATTAATGCGATATAACGCGCTTGTTCCGCTCTGTCGATATGTAAAGATACCGATTGCCCCGGCATCATTACGTAATTATCCAACTGTAATATATGCTCTGTTGCACCGGTGCCGGCAAATAAATTGCGTAATAACACCGGATTAGCCAGTAATTTATCTAATTGTTCACGTTTCTCCGCTTGAGCAATTAATATTGTGCAACTGTTTGATATGTTATTAAAAACATTCAGTTGTGGAACTGCGGTTATTCTTAAGTGAATGGCATTGCTGGCATAAACTGGTTTGGCTTGTTCAATTGCCTGCAAGCGTTTTTCATCGTTGGAAGTAGAATGACTGCAACCATTTGTTAAAAGAAGCATTGTCAATATTAAAAAATGGCGTTTAATGACGCTATGAAAATTCATGTTATTCATTTTGCTCTCTATTTATGATCATTTTATTACGCGCATAATTTCCTGTAGCGCGGAGGTGTTTTCTGACATCATTTCTTCCAGCCATTCGGCCATGCCCATATTTGCCCAGCGTGCTGCTCGTTCGATTAAATAAGGCACTGGGCTGGTAGGTTCATTTTGGCGAAAATAATTGGCGATATTGATCAATTGTCTAATGGCGATAACGCGCATTTCATGGTGCGCCCGACCTTCTGTTAAAAAAGCCGTATTTATGTCATTGGGTGCATTTTCTCCTACCGCTATTTCTTCATTGCTATATTCCTGAGTTAATTCCGGGGTCACCATTTCACGAAACCGTTCGATTAAGGCCAGCAGATCTTGCAATCGCTGCGTACTGGCACTCATGCTGTTACCGGCATCGGGCAATTGCTCCCCCATGATTTTTTGCAGTTCTGCTAATGCCTTATTAACTTGTTCAGCTCGCATCAGCAATTGGTTAAATTGTTCGGCTGGTGTAGTGCGAATACTGCCGTCGCACTCAGCGATACCGAAATAACCATCACTGATCAAGGCACTGCGTAATTCGCTATTAACGGCAACGCGTTGTTCAAAATATTGCACGCGTTGCCAGACGACCAAGCTCAATTTGCCATCATCGGTCAATGTCAGATTGTCCAATTGTTTTACCAATTGCTTATCCAACCAGCTTAACCGGCCAAGACGAGCATCCGCACTGTTTGTCTCTGTATCATCCAGCGGCGGGTAAAGTACCGGCCAAAAAGCCTCCAGTAGATGGGTAAGTAATGTGATACCGCTACTAATACCTTCCAGGCCATACAGTTCCCCTTGCGCTTGGGTTAGCCAGCAGGCTATTTGCAAGTCTTTGCTCTGTTTTTCCAGCACCTCTTGGCATAACGCTGAAACCCGTATCCAATCAGCCTGACGGGTTTCATATCCCCATGCGTCGTCCCGGAGAAAATCATCGTCGGTTTCGCGCGCGGCGTTTATCTGCTCAAAAATAGGTTCGTATTCGATATCGCACCCCGCTGGTTTGTCAGCAGCAATGGGCTGTAAAAAACGTGCGATATCTGTTTGAGCTAAGTTCACAGTGGCTTCCATTTCAAGCAATAATCACTAATGGGTAGCCAGTGGTAATCGTGCCGCCATGTGCGCACAGATCGCCGAGTCTGGCTGCGGGCCGTCCACCGATCAATACTGTTGGGCTGCCCATGACCACGGTATCCGGTGGCCCGACGCACACCAACATTGAGCCCATTGTTGCCGCTGGTAATCCACCAATCAGCACCGTCGGTACACCTGGCGGCATAATCGGTCCGCCTACATGTGGCACCGGAGGTACCGCGGGCGACACCATTGGACAAATATGCATATCACCCACACGGGCGGCTGGCATTGGCATCATTGCTCTCCTGATAATGTGGCTTCATGGTACAGATAATTTTTGCGCCCCTGATCTTGTGACGGTGGCAATTGCCTTAGTTGGCCGTGTGCTAGTTGAAAAAATTGCTCAACGTACCGCATTTGTCGTTCCGGCTGTTCGCCATGAACGTGCAATATCAAGCACAACGTATCGGCTAATGCCGCCAGTGACTGCCCCGGTTGTGGATAGACAGCTTCCAAATCCGGGGTGGTCATGCTGCCTTCACTCCAAAAAACGGAAAGCACCAGACATGAGATTGGGTTATCGAACCCGACTGTTTGTGCCTGTTCGAACAATTCATGACGCAGAGGATCTCCACCATCAACCCGCCAGCGTCGCACTTGTTGCAACAGCAATCGCTGTTCTGGCATCAGATCGCGTTCATAAACGCAGGAGATAAATGTCAGTGCCAGCTCCAGAGCCTGAGTGTAAGGCAACATAAAAATGGTGTAGCACACCGCGTCTTGCCACAACATTTCCTTATTGAGCACCGATAGATTCTGTTCATGTGCCGCGTGTTGTTGTAGTACCAATTCCGCCTGTGGCGAAAGTTGGCAGTGTCGTAATTTAGCCATAACTACAAACTCTTATTATTCATTGATCCTGCTATTAACCAATTTTGGTCAAAGTTCCTTTCACCATGGCAATGCCGGTCGCATCCATCTGAACAATGCCGCCTTTTAGCTGCGCCATTGCACTGCCTTCTACTTTTACCGTGGTTCCGGTTAATTCCGCCATGCCGCTGCTCTTCAACGCCAATTTTCCCGAGCCTTCCACCATGACAGATGGGGCTTTGATGGTGATCCCGGCCGGGGTAATCGATAATTGGCTAGCGCCGACTTTCAGCTCAATGCCCTGATTTGCCGTAATCGTGCATTGCTGACCCACATTGATGGTGGCATTGCCTCTGGATACCGCCAGCTCATAACTGCCTGCGCTCAAAGTTAACGTGTCATTGCCCTTTTTAATTTGGGTGTTGCGTTTTTCTTGGATTTCCCATAACACGTTGCGATCGATCTGCGCCGAAAAATCATTTTTCACTTTCAGGCGCATATCTTTTTGTGAGTGAAGCAAAATAAATTCTTCACCTTTCTTATCTTCGAAACAAAACTGATGTCCTTGTTGCACCGTGCCTTTTGCACTACTGCGCGTCGTAATCCCACTTTGGGTTTTCTGTCCCGGCAGTGTGAATGGTGGCATCTTCACCCCGTTATAAACCGTTCCGGTCACCAGCGGGCTATCCGGATCGCCATCGATGAAACTCACCAATACTTCACTGCCCACGCGTGGCACAAATTGTGCGCCAAACTTTGCGCCATTCCAGAACTGACTGACACGTATCCAGCAGGAGCTGTCATCATTTTTTTTATGTTCTTTATCCCAGTGAAACTGGATTTTGATGCGCCCCTGTTCATCAGTATGGATCTCTTCCGATGTCGGCCCCACCACCAACGCGGACAATACGCCGGAAATGTAGGGCCGCGTAACAGAAGGATGCGGGCGAAATGTTTTATTCGCCGGAAATAAGGTCACTTGAGACGAAAACAGTAATTCGCCTTCCTCCAGGTTGTTCTCGGCTTTTAATCGCTGGTGGCCCACCGCATAACGGCCATCGGCACTGGTGTGCCCTTTCAGGGTAAACTGATGCCCCACTTGTAAACTGGGATAACTGTTAACGGCCCGTGCGTAATAGGACTGTGATTCCCATTGTTCCATGCACAGCGTTGCCTGTACTTCCAGTTGATTACGTTCCTCCTGACGTCGATCATCATAGATAGAAAGCTTGGGATTGGTAGAATAGCCGCTGTTCGCCTTGGCACTGGCACTGATTGCCGCGGCACTTTTAACGTTATAACCATTCATTTCCGCCGTACCTGGAATCATTGTGCGATAAATATGCCAGGCGCGTAGCCCATAACCCTGCTGATCACCCACTTTCGATTGATATGGCAATACCGCTAAGGGCGCGTTAATAAACGTCGAAGGGTGATCCGCTAATACCAGTACGTGCCGCCCCTCTTCATGGCGAAAGAAATAGAAAATCCCCGCTTGTTCCAGTTGACGCGTCACAAAGTCAAAATCTGATTCCTTGTATTGCATACAATATTCAAGCTTCGGATAACGACTTTTTAGCGCCAGTTCAACGTCGTTAAACCCACGTTTACGGAAAATATCACATACCATATCCGGCACACTGATGCGCTGATAGACGCGCAAATTATGGGTTAATGTCAGCATTTTCAACCAGGGTTCAATACGTGCTTGATAACAAAACTGGCCGTCGCTAAAACCTTGTTGCTGCAATTCAGTCAATAGGCCATGCACAATGCGGTGATTCGGCGCTTCACCCAGACGAAATGCCAAAGGCTTACCGATATGAGACTCCAGCTTATCCCAGTCTGCATTGGAATAGAGCTGAGCAGAAAATGAATAAGGCCGCGACAGGTGCTCTTCACCCTCTATTTTGTTCAGTGCCACAATATCTGACAGGCTACCGATAACCTGTAAAAAACGATTCTTTTGCCCTAACAGCATCTTTTTATTACCTGCATTTTTGCTTTAATTTGCATAAGGACCCGTACATTCGGCCAAATAAATACGCTGAATATTGCTCTCGTCGGTATCCCCCATACAACCGTCCCACCCCAACTGACGGCTGCCATTTAATACATTGCCTTGCCCACTATGCTGTACCAACAATTCCAGTGAAAAGGAGAGCAACGGCCCGGCAAATTGCCACACCCATTGTGTCAGTTTGCGATGTTGTTCATTTCCCGGCATAAAAGCGGCGCGGTGCCGAGCGGCAAACGGCCCCAACTGAATATGAAACCCGGATTGAATATCCCAATAAGCGCGACCCAACATCGGGTTATCGCCTAATAAACTGCGGCCAAGACAGCAACAATGCGCCTGTTCAGCATATTGCCAGCGCCCTTTAAAAGGTTGGATGTTGACCGCCATACTAAATTCCCGCTGCAACAGATGTTGCAAATTCACCATTGAGCGGACTGGTGTTGCCAGTAATCCGGCACAAGCTGGATGAGAGCGCTGTATTTTGTTTTCCATCAATTGGCCGGCAACCGCTGGAATGACTGCCGGTAAAGCCCGATGGGTTTGTAACTCTGTATTGATATATAACCGGTATTTCTGCCATGCCTGAAAACGCAGGCTAAGCAGGCGATGAGTAAAAATATCAATAAATGCCTGAGCTGATTCGTCGCCATAGCGGTAACGCCTATCAATCAGCCATTCGGTGTAACGTAACGGTAATGCGCCAAGGGTTCCTAATAGACCAAAGTGATGTACCGCCATGCGATACTGCTCATAACCCTCTTGCGGTGGTAATAGCGACTCGATTTCCCTTTCCGGCGCATCTAATGTCAGTACCGAGCTGAATTGCACCACATCATCAGGGGTGATTGCCGTTTCTCCCCGTCGGCGACAACGTTTGAGCAGGCGACGTACATTTTGATAAAAACGGCCGCCAGCTAAACGCAGCCTATTTTCTATAGCCATGTCAGCCTCCCACTGCGACGTGGCCAACGGCGGGTACTATTATTAACTGTCTCTAGCTGTGTTACGGTCTGCGTAAAGCTGTTAATTGGCGCATACATTGCGATAAAACGCTCTAACAGGCTGCAAAATAGATAAAAATCCACAAATTCCCCGGCTTGTGCCTGAAATGTCAGTGTCACCTCCAGCCCCTGTGCCAGAGAATAGGGATCGGCGGGATTCAGGCGTGCACTCACCGGCGCAATAGCAATCTGCTGTAATTGTGCAATCAACCGTGATATGGCGGGATCGCCAAGCAAGTTGTAGAGTTCTAGCGCCTCTTTTAAGCATTGAACCCCCTGCGGACCACTCAGTAGCATTTGGTTCAAATTGAGTTGTGATACCAACCGCCAGTTTAATGCACTATTGGGTTGTGGACGTACCGGCAATCGAGGACGGATCAATCCCAGAATTTTTACCCCTGGCAACGCGCTTTCTGGTTCGAAATCGCCATCAGGATGACCGTTGCTCAACTGCCGCGGTATATCACGGTTGGTACAGGTCAGGTTCAGGACCACCACATCGGTTTCAGGTTTCAGATGTTCGCCGTTGCTATCAGAAAAACCGATAAACATATTCATCCCCAGATCGTTATGCCTGAGTGAGGGGCGCGGCGTTGCCTGCCAAAATAACGGGAACTGTTCGTCAGACTGTGTATGTTCAATACCAAATAATGATGGCACTGGTTTGGAACTTAATTGTTCCTGTTGACGGCTGACAATCTCGACTTGATTGATGGTATAAACTTCCATACTTTGTGGGCGACGCGCATCCGGTTGAACCAGATATTCATGTTCCGTTTCCAGTGGAATAATCGGTTCCGCCTGGTGAGAAAACAAGTTGATGATAGGGACGCAATTGAGCCGGAAGGTTTCATTGCTGACTTTATCGCTCATACGTTCAATACGGCGCAATGCGGTGCAATCCTTAAGCCGGAAACGATATTGCAACTCGCCTGATAAACTGGTGATCAAACCGGCATCTGGTAACGGAATATCCAGGAATAGGAACTTTTCTGGGAAACTGAAATAATCACGAAATAAGTGATGAACCGGATTTATCAATGGATCATCAGTGCATAAGTTATCTTGCGGATCAAAGCCCACCACCTGAACACCCCGACTATTCAGGTTGAATGTACGCTCGCCCAAACGACATTCCAGTTGCTTAACTTGCGCCGACAACAATTCATACAAACTGTGGGTCAGCACCGGTGCGCCATGTAAGTACAACCGGATATATTTCGCCTGAAAGCTGGCGCCCGGCCACAGGGTAAAACTTAGCGTTAAGATAAAGTCCCGATCATAAGGGTCTGGTATCAGTTCTGCGTGCGTTAAATCTAATGGCAACATCTCCAGCGGATATACAGTGCGGAAACGACAGGTCACATCACCTACCGGTTGAGAAATCAACGGAGTATGCCGCGCTACCGTCATCATTCCGGTCACACCGGATGCTAATGGGTCCTGTTGAAACTGCACCAACGATACCGACGGTACTTGACGTAGAAATTGTGGCGCCAGTACCTCCAACATGGCGTTGCTGAGTTCCGGCATATCTTCATCAATCCGCTGATGGATTTTTGCTGTCAAAAATGCAAAAGATTCCACCAGCCGTTCTACATGTGGATCTTCTGAAACGCCTTCCGCGAACCCAAGACGTTTGGCAATTTTGGGAAAACGCTGAGAGAAAGCAGCGCCATATTGTCTTAAATAACTTAATTCCCGGTTGTAATAAGTCAGTATTTTTTGTGGTAATAACATCATCTTGTTATTTATCCCATGAAATTGAATAGGTATAGGCGGTACTGTTCCATGAGATAGAAAACACCACTTGTTCGTTGAAGAAAATTCCACTTACCCAGAAGATTATATTTTCTGGCGTGTTTTTTTGTAATGTAATCACGACATTTTGCAAACGTGGTTCGAACCAGGAAATAGCTTGGTAAATATTATTGCTTAGTGCATCAATACGTTCATCATCGGAAATATCCACATTAATGACATCGGAAACGCCATAATTTAAAACTGATTTCGGTAACTCACCAAATAAAGGGGAAATTTCAGAAATCGGTCTTGATGAAAATAACATACTCAAATCATAAATCAGGCTTTGTACAACTTCCTGACGTGACCAGACAAGTGTGATATCCCGTTTTTCATCTTGTGGGTAATCATCTTTCAGGCGATGGAGTAATGAAGGTTGAATCATCATATTTTTCCGGTTAGAAATTGCCGGCCTTTGGCCGGCAATAAAAATTACTGTTTCTTGTTCTCGATAAGATCCCAACCTTCTGGACCGACTTTGTTGCCTTTGGTGCCGTCTGGGTTGAGTGGTGTGAATGTCCATTTAATTTTGGAATAGGTGATGGAAATCTGTTCTTGTGGGAATGTACCGCCACGTGTACAGGTTTCATGAATATCAGAGATAATACATTCTTCCATTTCAACTTCCGCGTAAGGGTGCATTTCCCCTTTGAAAATCGTACAGATTTCCAGTTTCACTTTCTTAATCGCGGTACCTTGTGCCACGGCGGACAGTAAGCCAATAGAACTGGTATCCATCACCTTCACACAGTCAATGGTACGGAAATCCGCTGTACCAGCGGTAATTTTACGTTTACCACTGTCTGCAATACGTGCGTGGTTAAACACACCAAAATTGACATGCTCCAGCTCAATCCACTCTTTGTGTTTGCTGTCGGTACTCTCACCTTTAATACTATCAATTTGTAAAAAAATTGAAGAACTCATAATTAACTACTCCAGTTAGTTGTAATAAATAGGATAAATATTAATAAATAGAAAAATTAGGCCATTGATGACGGCGGTAAATCAGCCACCAACCGTAAAGACATACTTAATCCTTCTAATTGGAAATGCGGTCTTAAATAGGCCACCGCCCGATATGTTCCCGGTGAACCGGGAACTTCAACAACATCAACTCTTGCTTCCCGTAATGGGTGACTCGCTTTTATTTCTGCGCCAACGGTATCAGATCCAACAATATATTGGTTGATCCAATTTTGCAGATAAGATTGACATTCTCCACGGGACATAAAACTGCCCACTTTGTCACGCACAATCATTTTCAAATAATGGGCGAAGCGAGAAGTTGTCATAATATATTGCAATTGGATTGATAATTTTGCGTTGGCATTTGCCAAGTCAGAATTATATTTTCTCGGCTTATTCGGTGACTGCACCGAGAAAAATGCGGCATAGTCAGTCCCTTTATAATAAACCAGAGGAATAAACCCTAATTCTGCTAACTCTTTTTCACGGCGATCAGAGATGGCAACCTCGGTCGGGCATTGCAGCATCTTTTCACCAGATACAGAGGAGTAATGATGAGTTGGCAATGCTTCGACCAATCCTCCGCCTTCCACACCGCGAATTGCCGCGCACCAACCATACTGTTCAAATGCAGCCACCATACGCCCCGCCAGTGCATAAGCGGCATTAATCCACAAATAACTGCTGCTATTCCCTTCCTTTACCTGCTCTTCAAAACAGAATTGCTCAACTGGGATGGTTTTTGCTCCGTAAGGCAAACGACCAATCACTCGCGGTAAAGTCAGGCCGACATAACGAGAGTCATCTGATTCCCGGAAGCGTTTCCAGCGCAGATAATCGGATGTGTTAAATAGTTTGGACAAATCACGCGGACGTGGTAGTTCACTAAAATCATTCAGCCCCAACATGCCCGCATTAACTGAACTGATAAACGGCGCATGGGCTGCCGCTGCCACGTGAGAAATCTGCTCCAGTAAGTAAAGATCTTCCGGGCTATTATCAAAGTCAAAATCCCCGACAAACGCTGAATAAGGTTCACCACCAAAGGTACCGTATTCATATTCATACACATTCTTAAACAGCATTGACTGATCGAAATCCGATGCCGATTTAAAATCTTTAATCAAATCGGTTTTCGTCGCGTTCAACATGCGGATCTGAGTATTATCCGTTTCGCTTTGGTCAAGTAATCCTTTGAGCCCTACCCAAGAAGATTCCAGACGTTGAAACTCCGGGTGATGTAATACTAAGCTCAGTTGAGCGGACATCAGCGCATCAATCGCTGCGATACGTTCCTCAATACTGTTTACCAGATCGCCGGAAACCACCAGTGAACCGGAAGTGACTTCGGCCAGAAACTGGTCGAGCTGGCTTTTTACCCGGTCACGATCCGCTTCCCGACGAATGGCTTGGGTGTTATCAATAATTTGATCAAGAAAATCACCGCTTGTTTCCGTCGTTTTCAATTCTTGTTGTTCAACAACGCTCTGTTCCATTCTGTCCTCACTGTGCATTGTTATTTTCCGGGGTATTGCTATTTTCCGGTGTGACGTCATCTGCTCTATTTTCTGTAGCGGCGGTTTCTGCTTCTTCATTTACCTGCGGTAATTTATCCGCATGTTCAGCCAGAATTTCCGCCAGACGGTCACGCAATTTCTCATTGCTCAATGCACGGCCTTTCAGATCACTGAGTTTGCCGCGTACCTCCAGTAAATTGCGTAGCGGTTCTACCTGCTTCGCTAAATTCTCAGGGGCAAAGTCAGCCATTGATTTAAATTGCAAATCGATATTAATAAATCCGCTCTGACCTGGCAGTGCGCTTTCAACCTGTAATTCCAATGAAGGTGATAAACCATCCATCACTGCATTAAAATTATCTTTATCAATATGCATGAAACGACGGTCACGCATGGGAATAGATTGCTCGGCAAATTGCCCAATAACACCAATAACCAAAGGCAATTCTTTTTTCTCGACCGCACCACCTAATTCAACATCATAAGTAATCTGAACTCGGGGCGGTCTGACTTTATCAAGCTTACGTTGAGTATTCATGGAACCTTTTTACCTTTATATATGACAGGAAGTGCAAACTTACGTTAAATCGCACCAAACCTGATTAAATAGCCGAATAATAAGATGAGAAATAAATGGAGAGATCAATTAATACTATTTATAGCAAGTAAATATGCCGTGACGCATTTAATGATATTTAAAGCCCACCGTATTTCGGCGGTTGATAAATTCTCACGGATATTAACTTAATGCAATAGTCTCAGAGTGAAATATAATGCCGGGGATTTTGTGTTATTTTGTAACTGATTGTATTTATGTTGAAAAATCGAGAAAGCACATCGTGGTCAAAATGTATTTTCATACTTGTCTTATTTTTCATTCTGCCGTTTTTAATAATCAGAATCTGACGAGTCAGAAAAATATAAATATGGATGGAATTAGAATTTAATTTGGATTGGATGAAATTTAGAAGAAAAACAAAATACTTTACGAGTTTTTATTGAATCAAAGTGCTGACTGAAAAACAGCGCTTTATTAATATTTGATGATGGTAAAGCCTTAACGCTATTATTCTTGTGTCTTTTTAGGTCAGTTAATGTTTAGTACTAATGAAATATCGATTCGACTTATATTAACCATTAACTTTAATCAAACTCATTGATTATTAGGTTTTCGTTGATGGGCTTGCAGCATTGATTGAGCTGGTCAAAACGCATTATTTATGGCGACCAATGCTCCGTGATCCCAATGATGAAATGGTATTGGAAGCAGCGGTTAATGGCAGCCCTAATGCCATTTTGTGACCTTTAATTTACGCGACTATGGTACTGTACCTAGAACGTTCAATATTGAGGTTCTGACACCGGCCATTGCTATTAGGAGAATGAGAAATGAGTGAAACATCAACCTATCCACTGCGATTACCGAAATCCTTGAGAGAGGAAGTCACAAGAGTGGCAAAGCGTGATCGTACCAGTGTTAACCAGTTTATTGCTATCGCAGTTGCGGAAAAAATTTCTGCTTTGGAAACTGAGCGATTTTTTTCAGACCGTGCCAAAACTGCTGATATGAAAGCATTCAGGGATATCCTGTTCCGGACAGGTGGAGAAGTGCCTCGTTCTGATGATGAACTTGCTCATCAATAACATACCGAACTGGAAAGCTACTTTTTCAGAGCATAGGAACCGTATTCTTGTCCATCAGGGATTTTCAAATATGGCGATAATGCTCAATCCAAATTTGAGTGTGGCTGGAAAATAAGCAAGCTCATCTTACCTGATGAGCTTTTATATTCTTAGGTCATTATTATTCTGCTTTTACGATGTAGTTAAATGCGATATTTCGAGGACGGGTTTCATGGCTCGTTCTGGCTACTCGTGCTGCGTCAAATATAGTTTTATAACCAACGTTATCGTTTTGGGCTCCAAATGGACCACTTACTGCACCTCCATTAGCAAAGACGCCTTCTGTGCTTTCTGCTACTTCACCATCTCCTTTAAATGAACCTTTTAAATCTTGTAGTGCATCATTCTGGTTTGTCAGAAGTACTCTGCCGGCATCTATCCCTCTACCATCATCCCAGCCACGAATAAACTCCCCTCTTAAATCGGGCAATCTGCCATCAGGATAAGCTTCTGCTAACTTTGGGTACTGTGATCTATTAAAAGCTGCACCGCTACAAGTGAAATAGCCAAAGGGTGGATGAGGCAACGGCCAAGGAATAGGAGAACCAACAGGAATTTCACTGGTTGCTTTAATCAGTCGATCTACTTCTTCTCGAGTGTATACTTCCGCACGAGCATATGCCCCCACATCACTTGCGTTCAGATTAATATCCTCAGTCAACGCTTTACCATTTATTTTCCGGCTATTGGAGACTTTGCCATCAATATTTCCACGCAATGAATTGATGATTTCCTGCACCAGCTTTTGTGTCACTGCCAATGTCTCATTATTGCCAGTTTCATTGGTCAATTGAACAACGCCTTTTTGTGTTAATGAGGCATTGGGAATTTCTGCGGTGACTTTTTGCTTTAACGCTTGATTTAATTTGGCGGTAAGTTTAGCTATATCCCCATCATCCAGAACATCATCGCTAGATTGTGTTGCGATAAAGTTAGCCACCACAGAGGCTATTGTTGATGATTGGCGTAATGCCTTATTTAATAAATGTGTAGAGATATTTCCTGGTGGAAACCCTTCCTGCAAACTCTTATCTGTTTCATATTTTTCTTGACTTACCACATTAGCATTATTACTAATGGAAAAAGCTTTAAAATCATTTTTTTGGTTCATATTCCCCTCTTGAATTAAATTATTTTCCATGTGATCAATATATTAAATTATCGTATAGATAACTCTATCCATTGGCGCCAATCATAGTCTAGTTCAGAAAAATAATAATGGAATGTTTTTATAACTTATAGGGATAATTATTTTTGTATAAGACAATGGAATAAACGGGGTAATGTGTGTGAATTATTTTTTCTATTTTTCTGTAAAATAAATCCATAAACTAATAAAGTTAAAGCATGAAAATGTTTTTATTTGGAATAATGACGTAAATAAAATAGGTGAAAATGATTGGATAAATATTTTTCAAATTTGTTAAATGATATTTAAATATTGTATTTTGGTTTTATTT
This sequence comes from Photorhabdus sp. CRCIA-P01, assembly GCF_003545805.1. Lineage (GTDB taxonomy): Bacteria > Pseudomonadota > Gammaproteobacteria > Enterobacterales > Enterobacteriaceae > Photorhabdus > Photorhabdus antumapuensis. The sequence continues at coordinate 197,834 of NZ_NMQR01000003.1, forward strand.
TTAATAAATAAATCAATATTCATGTTTATTTCCTGATTAATATAAACATGAATATTTAAATATTTCATCATCCTTAAATCCAAGGATTTAATATTGGCACGCCGGTCAATTCAAAATCAATCACATTTCGTGTGACGACAGTCATACCATGAACCAGCGCGGTTGCGGCGATAAGTGCATCACGCTCTGAGCATGGATCGGGGACATGCAACCGGGCGCACCGCTGAGCCACAGCCATATCTACTGGCAAGATCCTATCAGTAAATTCCGGGACTACATGGTGGTTGAACCATGAGCGCAATAATGCGCCTTGGGTTATGTCTCGTCGTTCAATCTGTAAGATGCCGGTTTCCAGTTCCATAATGGTAATAGCTGACAGGAAAAGTTCTGTTGTATCAACACTTTCAGCCCATGCAGCCACACCGGCATTAGCCTTACCCACTCGAACTTTCCGAAGTTCGGAGACAATATTAGTATCAAGAACATACATCATGAGAAATTGGCTGGACGGCTATTGATGGCGACACGTGGTGGATTGAATTCAATATCTTCAACTCCGGGCATTGCCAAAGCATCAGCGATGTTTCTACGCTGCTTGGTGATTCGTTGATATTCTTCAATGGTTAGCAGGACATGTGCCGGTTTGCCACGATCTGTGATGAACACTGGACCGCTTTTAGCCGCCTTTTTTGCCCTGCTGACGTCTTGATTAAGCTCCCGACTCGATAAGGTTGTGATTGACATGGTGCGCCTCGATATAACAGTTAATTTATGTAGGTACGTTACTACATAATGCTAAGGGGAGCAAATTTTAGTCATTCCTCCTCTTCTGCCCTCTGGCTCGTGCAGCTTTAAGTCTGGCTTGCGTCCTTTCCCTTTGTTAGATTACGTTCAAGTTCAGCCAATGCCCCAACCAAGTGAAAAACGAAGGTTTTCTTTACCTGGTTGGTAGCAAAGCGGAGATTTCATGATACAGTATTAAAAGGTATTACCTTTTAATATTAAGGTGGAAGAAAATGGCAACCTCAGTAAAACTTGACGATAACTTGAAAAGCCGGATCCAGTATTTGGCAGAAGTGCGACATCGTTCAGCTCATTGGATAATGCGTGAAGCTATACGTGATTATGTAGAGCGTGAAGAAAAACGTGAATCTTTCAAACAGGATGCATTGCGTGCTTGGGAAGCATATCAAGAGAATGGACTACATCTGACGTTTGAAGAAGCGGATGACTGGTTAGCTAAGCTCGAAGCAGGAGAAGATGCGGAGTTACCAGAATGCCACGTTTGATTTGGTCTCCGTCTGCTCTCGCTGATATGTATCCATTAGCCGATTTAAAATAATCCTTTTGTTTGAATGCAACACGTAATATTAATTTAACCACTTGCTTTAAATGAAAAATTAATTATTTAATGAGTTCTTTATTAAGGGGTTTATATTAATAGTGTAATGAAAATTTATTTTCATAAATGGAGAATGAATGTCAATATCATAAATTAATTTATATTGAATCAATATTCAAGAACGTTAAGACATTATATGGAATAACGGGTTTTAATTATCTTTCTTTAATCAATTAAATTAAATAAATCAGCGATAATATTTTCTACCACAATCCACACATCTATATTTTTCAAGAATATTAAATGGAATCAATCTCCCTTTATCATGTCATGTAATATAGTTATCTATTAATTTAGTCACTGATAAAAACTATCAACTATGATAATAGATATGTCAGTGTGTTTATTATCACCCGCGAGACCTCTTAGCATATAGACTCAATTTATTCAATTTAATATTTGTAAAAATATTAAATTTTCATTATGGCTCACTAATTTATAAATTTTTAGATAATTACTCTTTAAATGATCTGCGTCAATCTATACTTACCTAGTTAGTTAATATTTTTAGAACACTTTTTTAACTTTATTTTAACTTAATAAGGATATGCATCATGGGTGTTTTTCAGTACAAAGACTTTGATGACACTACTTCCAAAGAGTTATTTTCCGACGCAAAAACTATCGCCGGGTATGCTTACCATAATCTGGGCAGCGGATTTGCTGAGGGGTATTACAGTTATGGTTTTGGTTTGGGGATGCCATTAACGTTGCTGACCGCACTTCTCGGCAGCACGACATCGCAGGGCGTCACACCTAAATTGCCTTGGAATCCGGACGCGGAAAAACAGGCACAAGATAAACTCAATGACTCAGGATGGTTTACTATCAGTGCCGATGAGTTAGGTTATCAGGGAAAAACGGATGCCCGCGGTACTTTTTTCGGCGAAAAATCAAGTCATTCCACTGCTCAGGCAGAGGTAATGGGAAAATATGATGCTGATGGTAATTTGATTTCTATTGGCATTGCGTTTCGCGGTACGAGTGGTCCTAGAGAGTCAATTATTACCGATACATTTGGCGACGTTATGAATAATGTGCTGGTGGCTTTAGGTAAGAAAGACTATTCGAATGACTACGCGCCAAACGCTTTCGGCCGGCTGCTGGACCATGTAGCCAATTATGCCAAAGCTCACGGTTTGACGGGCAATGACATTGTGGTTAGCGGCCATAGTTTGGGTGGGTTAGCTGTGAATAGTATGGCGGAGTCTAGCGATACGAAATGGGGGGGATTTTACTCTCAGTCGAACTATATCACTTTCGCTTCGCCATCACAGTATGAGAAAGGTAATAAGGTGCTGAACGTGGGATACGAGAATGATCCCGTATTCCGCGTATTAAACGGCACCAGCGTTGATTCATCATCAGCGGGAGTTCACGATACACCAAGGGATTCCGCGACAAATAATATTGTTAATTTTAACGATCACTATGCGTCAAACTGGTGGAATGTGTTGCCCTTCTCCATTGCTAATGCGTCAACCTGGGTTTCGCATGTGACGCCATTTTATCAGAGTGGTATGCAACGTATCATGGAGTCAACGTTCTACGACCTGACGCATAAAGACTCTACTATTGTTGTCAGCAACCTTTCCAATGTCACTCGTGAAAATACCTGGGTGCAGGATTTAAACCGGAATGCTGAGAAACACACGGGTAGTACTTTTATTATCGGTACCGACGGCAACGACCTAATTAAAGGTGGTAAAGGAAACGATTATCTGGAAGGGCGCGACGGCAATGATATCTTCCGTGATGATGGAGGATTTAACATTATTGCCGGTGGGCAAGGTCATAATACCTTTGACTTACAGAAGTCACTAAAAAATGCGGAAATAGCCTATGACCAGGCGGGTACATTGTATATGCGTGATGCACAAGGCGGTATCACCATTGCTACAGATATCTCGGCTATAAGAAGTAAGGAAAGTACCTGGCTGTTTCTGACTAAACAGGTGGATTCTCAAGTCAGAGCCGATGGTTTGTATTCTAGCCGTGGATTGACGAAATACGCCAATTCAGTCACAGGCAACGATGGGAATGATACTCTGACTTCTAAAACCTCCGGTAGCTGGTTGTTCGGTCTGGATGGTGATGATACGTTGATCGGCTTCGGCAACAGAAATGTCTTCGTCGGTGGTGAAGGTAACGATGTCATGAAAAGTCAGGGTAATAACAATACCTTCCTGTTCAGCGGTGATTTTGGACAAGACATTATTTATGGCTACAATAAGACTGATAAACTGGTGTTCCTGGGTACTGAAGGAAGCAGTGATAAAAGTAGTTATCTGGATCATGCTTCTATGGTGGACAATGATCTGGTGTTTACCTTCGGACAAAACTCAGTCACTCTGGTTGGCGTCAGCATGGACAGCTTATCGGTAGATAACATAATACTGGCATAACATATAAATCATGCGATATCCCTATTCATGAAGTGGCCATGTCAAAATGGCCATCTTTTTCTAGAATCAACTGAATAGTCAGCATTACAAAACAGAGATTTTCATTTATTTTCCGACTACGATATTTTCTGTTAATAAAGTGTGACCAACGGCATATTTCGCCTGCCATGCTTTAGGATTGATCAAATAATGTTGCCGGAAGCGTTTAGAAAAATGGCTTGGGCTGGAGTAACCCACCGCAGTGGAAACATCAATGACACTCATGCCTTTTTTCAATAAATCTTCTGCGGTCGTCATGCGGACATTTTCCAGATATTGATGGAAAGTGCGAAAAACAACCGCACGAAATCCCTCTTTTAATTTCCGTTCATTTAAACCCACTGCTTTTGATAATGACTTTATTGTCCAAGGGTAATGATAATCACTGTTAATTATTTTTATGGCATTATAAACGGCGCGACGTTGTAAACCGTTGATCATATTATATTGACAATCATAAATTTTAGACGCCACACAAGCGAGTATTTCTAATGCTTTTGCCTTTAAATAAACCTTTCTGACATTGCCACTTAATTGGCACTCTTCTATTTGATTCACTATCTGCATAAATGGTGGATAGATAGGACATGCCATCATCAATGCATGACTGTGACTGGCGTTCTTCTCAAAACCTGCTGATAATTGAGTAAAAGGGGGTAATTCCTGAGCTTCAATTTCGCTCAATGAAAAACGAATATCGAGAATATGCCATGATCCACGGCCAAAGAAGTTCATGCCTCGCGTCATTTTAGGTGCATGGAAAAATATCATCATTCCCGAATTAATATCTAATGCATCGCCGTTTTCAATCGCCATTTTCCCTCTCCCATTTAAAATGAACGCAATTGACACCGTTGGCGGCCCTTCACAATATTCTGTGACATCCTTGTTGAGTTCAAAGCGCATCCGGTTTATGTGAATGCCGTCAGATAATTCCTCAATCAGTAAAGGTGTATCTGTATTATTTTTCTCTGCATGTGAATGCATGCAATTGCAATGGTCAGCCGTGAAAACTTCTAGTTTTTTACTATAGATTGTCTTCATGAGATCCCCTGTAAAATTAGCATCAGCATCAGTTAAAAATTGTTTCCGTACTTAAAACAGTATTTTTTGTATATTAAAGACATTATATTTTTATTGTATATATATATTCGGATTGTAAATATCACGCAATTTATCATTAATGATAATCATTATCAATAGTACGTAATGCGCTACTTTTGTCCCTATTCCGTTAGCTATGGCTGATTACTATCGATAGTCTCCCGTTATGTTTTTTGTTTTACCACACTTAATTTTTGTAAAACATGATTTAAACAGTGCATAACGAGTTATTTATATGAGAAAAAAATACGCTAAGGCGTCTGTCTTATGTTGTTTGATTTCGCCTATGGCATGGGCGGAACATTCTCCTGGCGCGACAGAAGATGCTTTGATTGTGACGGCCAACAAACGGGAAGAAGCATTAAATAAAGTGGATGGTAGCGTTCTGGTTAAAACGGGTGAAGAACTTGTGCAAGCCGGTATTACCCAAGTACAAGATCTTGAGCGCGTTTTCCCTGGTTTACAAATCCGCTCACGGGGTAATAGAACCTATTCAGCAACCACCATTCGCGGGATTAGTTCGCCGGATTTCTATTCGCCTTCTGTTCGAATTTATGTTGATGGTATCCCTCAGGATCACCAGTTCCTAACACAAGAATTAATCAATGTGGAACGTGTGGAACTATTACGCGGTCCGCAAGGGACTTTATATGGCGGAAATGCGCAAGCGGGTGTTATCAATATCATCACTCGTTCGCCGCAAGAAGGCCCCTGGCTTAATCTTTCCGGTAATTACTCTAAGTTGAAACAAGGCGGTTCTTTCAGCGGATCGATACCGCTTATTGAAGATCTCCTTTATGGTAGTACCAGCCTACGTTGGGTAAAAGAACCTGGGCAAATTGATGCGCCAAATCGCGGCGATAAAAATATTGATTCCAGCAAAACCTGGCTTGGTAGAGGGCAATTGACATTTGCACCGGAAGATTCTTCGTTCAGTGCTGAACTGAGCTTTGCTCATGAAGATCTCGATTCCCATGAAGAGCTTTATTTAACCGACGAACAATTTCGCCGAAAAGAATACGATGGCCCTATCCCCGAGTTAACCCGGCGGGTTAACAGTTATGCATTCAAAGCTGAATATGATTTTGGCGACAGTGTATTAACCAGTGTGACCTCCTATCAGGATCGCGATATTTACCGTGATTTCATCGGGGGTAAATGGAAAGAAAAACACCATGCCACTACGCAAGAACTGCGTTTAAACTCCAATTTCTCAAATGGGATTACCAGCGTTCTTGGCGGCTGGTTTTCAGATGAAAATAATAAACATCATACCAGTGGTTATCCCGGTTACTATGGCAATGCCGCTAACACAATAAAAGCAAAATCGCTGGCGCTGTTTGGTGAAGTGAAATTGCCGTTTGCTGCTCAGTGGGATCTCACCTTGGGCGGTCGTTTGTCCCATGAAAAATCGCAGATAGATTATGCGGGCCGTTCTGGCATGGCGGCGATCGACGCTTTTGATAACCAAGTTTCTAGCAATGAGTTCACACCTAAGGCCGCATTGGGTTGGCAATTGACGCCGGATACCCGTTTCTATTTCTCTGCCACGAAAGGGTACAAACCCGGTGGATTCAATAATATTGTCTACTCCGCCAATGATAGAAAACCCTACGATACTGAAACCTCGGATAATTATGAGCTCGGCTGGCATACCTCGTTCTTTGATAACTCAGTGACATTAGACAGCGCTGTTTATTACATTCGTTCGAAAGATAAACAAATTTATGTTGGTCCGGTAGGTGCGCAATTTATACGTAATGTCGGTAATGCAGAAAGCAAAGGCATTGAGTTGAGTAGCCAGATCAAACCAATGAAAGGGCTCAAATTTTCTCTTGGTGGTAGCGCTGGTAAGTCAAACTTCACTGATGCAACCGATACAGAGAATGGCATAAGTTATAACAATAAACGTCTGCCTTATGCGCCAGATGTCATGCTCAATGCAAGTTTTGACTACTTGATTGATCAAACATTGTTACCCGGTAACCTCTATTTAAATGCCGGTGCTCGTTACTATTCAAAAAGCTACTTTAATGAAGCGAATACCCTTGAACAGGGGGGATACACCCTTTATGACGCTTCATTAAGTTTAGAAATGGCACATGGGGTTAATGTAAAACTCTATGGCGAAAATCTGGGCGATAAAAAGTACCGTGTCTCCAGTTTCACTGTGGGGCCAAATACGCTCAGTATGATGAATAAAGGCTTGAATGTTGGGCTGGATGTGAGTGTCTCACTATGACGCATAATATCTCCCATCCCCGCCATATATCGTTGCTATTGCTAACTTTGGCGGGTGTTTACACCCTCCAAAGTACTATCGGCATGTTAACGTTACAAAGTATGCCAGCGTTTTTGCGCAGCCACGGTGTAACCCCGGATAAAATCGGCTTGCTCTACCTATTGATGTTGCCCTGGGCGTTTAAATTCCTTTGGGCGCCTATTATAGAGCGCTATCGCAAATCTGGTTCGGGGGATACAAACCCTCGTCGTATCATGATTTGCGGTAATCTGTTAATTACCTTGCTTTTTTGTTCAATGTCACTGGCAAAACCTGCCGAACATATGCCGCTGATTATCGTCGGTCTGTTTCTGATCACCATTTGTCTGACCGTGGTGGATACCACCACCGATGGTCACGCTATTGACCGGTTATCACCAAAACACCGCCCTTGGTGCAATGTTATGCAAGTTGGCGGCGGTTATTTGGGTTCTATCATCGGCAGCGGTCTGTTTCTATACCTTGTTTCACTATATGGTTGGCACATTGGCGCCGGGGTGTTAGCCATAGTGATTCTATTGATGTCATTACCTGCCTTATTCTTGCGGGAAACACAGATAGAAAAAGCCCCAACGGTTTTAAAAGCCCCAGTTGCCCCTTCTCTCAAAAATGCACTCCGTCGGGCGCCGGTTAGGCAAGCACTGGTTTTGATATTGCTGTGTATGATCGGTACTCGCCTTTCACTTGGTATGCTTTCACCGTTTTTGATCGATCGCGGTGTGGACTTAACTCAACTCGGTATCATTGCCGCCAGTGGTGGTGCATTAGCTGGATTATCGGGTGTTTTGCTTGGTGGCCTCATTGTACGTAAATTCGGTGCTATCCAGACTTTACTGTCTGTCATGCTGTTTGAATCTATCGTATTAGCCTGTATCTTCTGGCTTGCCCGGCAACCAGAGGCGCCGTTATCCCTGCTTTCAGCCGCATATGTCTTCATCACCTTAATCACCGCCGCTAAATTTGTTGCGCTGTATACCCAGATGATGTCGCTCGCCGCAGGTGCTCAGTCCGGTGTGGATTTTGCGTTGATGCAATCCGCAGATATGGGTATTGCAATTATCTGTTCAGTGTTGGGTGGATTGATTGTGACCAAAGCAGGCTATTCCGCCCTTTTCGTTCTTGCACTTCTCTTCACCTTCATTGCCTTGTTCTGGACATTGCGTAAATTCCATGATTTCCACAAGGAGAGCGTGAATGCGTCATCATGATACTTCTGTTCAGAGTTCGCCGGAGCAGCGTGCGGCTGATGCCGGCGTTATTAAAGAGTTATGGTATATGATGCGTCCATACCGCACGTTGAGTTACGTTGCTATTGCGCTTGCTATTCTTTCCGCCGGCCTGCAAATATTGCCGGCGGCAGTGGCTGGGCTCATCACCCAATCTATCTATGACGGGCAATATGACACGCTATTGAATTATGGCGTTATGTTATTGGGATTCACCTTTGCCGCTATGTTGACCTTTAGTGGTTCAACGTTTTTTGCTCATTTGATTGCCGCTGATGTGCAAGCTGATGTTCGCCACAATATCAGTAGTAAGTTGAAGTCGGTGCCTTTGGGTTTTTTCATGCTGACCGACAGCACCGAAATAAAAAAGATGATGCTAGATGACGTCGAACAGCTTGAAGAGGGTATTGCCCATATCATTCCAGAGATGTCTGCTACTTTGTTTGGCCCATTGATCGCACTGAGCGTCATGCTAGCCATTGATTGGCGGTTAGCCTTGGCGGCATTCGCACCAACTTTGGGTGCCTGCCTGTTATTTGTCTATATTCAGATAAAAGTTCAAACGACAACTCAGCGTTTTTATGCAGCTCAAAACCGTATTGCGTCAACAATGGGTGAAGTTATTAATGCGATTCCGGTGGTCAAAACCTATTCAGGCGGCAAGGTTGCGTTGCAACGCGCCGAGGAAGCGTTTACCGCCCTGACTCGGATTATTGATGTTTGGGTTGAGAAAGTGCAGGTCAAATCCAGCCGGTTTTTCGTGTTATCCAGTGCTAATCTGTTGTTTGTCCTCCCTTTGGCGGTTTGGTTATTGAACCGACAAGAGATCACTTTATTCGAATTCACTTTCTTTATTTTGGCTGCAATGGCATTCGGCAATATCGCCTCATCCATGTTCGCCGTGATGACACGTTTGCAACAGCAAGAGGCGTTGATCACACGCTATCGTTGGTTAATGAATCAGCCTGAACTAGCGCCTTGTACCCAAAGCCAAACACCAGCCGATCACAGCGTCGCTCTGCACAATGTCAGCTTCTCCTACCAAGATGAGCAGGAGAATGCATTAAATAACATTTCATTTTCTATACCGGCGGGTAGTTCATTAGCCTTGGTCGGTGCCAGTGGCTCGGGTAAATCTACTGTAGCGAATCTTATCGCACGTCTTTGGGACCCTCGGCATGGTCAGGTGACTATTGGCGGTGTTGATATCCGTAATATGGATGAACCGACGCTACGCAATAACGTCTCTTTTGTTTTCCAGCGTGTGTTTCTGTTCAACGATACGGTGGCTAATAACATACGACTAGCCCGTCCTAATGCCTTACGGGCCGAAGTTGAAGCGGCTGCTAACGCAGCGCAAGCACATCAATTTATTCAGCAATTACCACAAGGCTACGACACCGTACTGAATGGTGGCGTGAGTTTATCGGTAGGTGAGAAACAGCGTATTGCCGTTGCCGCCGCTATTCTGAAAAATGCGCCAATTCTTGTATTGGACGAAGCGACAGCCTATGCCGATCCAGAATGTGAAAAAGAGATGCAGCAGGCCCTCAATGCCTTATGCCGCAATAAGACAGTGATTGTCATTGCCCATCGTCTACCGACTATCCGTCATCTTGATCGAATAATAGTTTTAGATAAAGGACAGATTATCGAACAAGGAACCCATGAAGAACTGGCCGCGCGGCAAGGGGCATACGCCAGACAGTGGGCTGCTTGGCGGGGAGAAAAAACCGGGACAGGAGCAAATTATCATGGGGCTATTTAATCGTCTCCAGCAACATCTATCACCAAAACTGCAAAGAGTTTGGTTCAAAGGGTTGTTATATAAACAGTTTGATACCGTTGCGATTATGGCTCAACTTGCTATTGCCGCCTGGGCTATTACCCACCTAGGGGAAAGTGACAATCCTATGTTGCCGCTTATCACTTTGGGATTACTGGTTATTTTACTGTTGCTGCGATTTACTTTTATGGCTCGTGCATTACGTAAACTCACTATTGCCGCCTATGGTTTGGGTATAGAAATTCGTCGCGCTCTGCTACAACGCCTTGTCAGTATGTCTATCGCCACGATTCGGGGATTGAGTGCTGGAAAAATAGCGTTGACGTTATCGGAAGATGTGCAATGGCAGGAAAATCAGTCAGCCTATACCACACCGCAAATCGCTTGTCAGATGATGATGCTGACCCTCATCTACCTGGCTTTATTCTGGTTCGATTGGGTGGTTGCCGGTAGTGCATTATTAGTGCTGATGGTTGGGATGTTCATCCTGGGGGCTATCCGTAAAAAACTGAATGAAATATTGCGCTTGCGTGCCACTATGATGGCTGATGTATCCGAAGCTATCGTTGAGTACGCTCAAGGTATGTCCTTTATTCGTGCTGCGGCAGCGATCACGACGGTAGAACAGCGTTTTGACCGAGAAATCGACCAATTACGGGTTGCATTCCGCCGTGGGGTATTCAGAAGTATTCCGCTACTGAGCCTGTTTTACATCATCATTGATACCAGCGTGGTTGTTGGCATTTTGGCTGGCGCTCTGCGCTTTAATTCACCAGAAGTATTAACACTCTCGGAAATGCTTATCACTATTCTGTTGTTGTTTGCCTCGATTACCCCGCTACGTGGGATCATCCCCCTGCTCAATATCACGGCCTTAACGCAAGTAGGTGAAACTCATATTGCAGAGATAGAAGCGGTTGCAACGCAAGCTTCCGGGCCATTAGCCGCGCCAGTCAAATATGATGTTGAAGTTAATAACATCTCGTTTAGTTATCCAGGTACAAATCAACCCGCTATCCAAAATGTGTCGTTTTATGCGCCGCAAGGCAGTATGACCGCTATTGTCGGGCCCAGTGGCAGTGGGAAATCCACACTGGCTTATCTGCTGCTCTCTTTCTATCAATTGGATAAGGGGGAAATCCGGTTGGGTGGGAACGATATCCATCATTACCAAACTCAGGCATTGTATGACACCGTGACTATGGTATTTCAGGAAACTGCACTATTTCAGGATACCGTCGCTAACAATCTCCGGTTGGGTGATCCCAGTGCAACCCAGTTAGAACTGGAGCAAGCTGCTCGCCTTGCCAATATTCACGATACGATTATGGCATTACCGCAAGGGTACGATACACCGCTAGGGGTGGATGGCGGTACGCTGTCTGGTGGCGAGCGTCAGCGCCTTGCCATTGCTCGCGCCATTTTAAAGCAATCTCCGGTTTTATTCCTTGACGAAGCGACGGCTTCTCTCGATCCCGAAAATGAGCAGTTGATACAACAGGCGTTTGATTCCCTTACCCAGAATAAAACGGTCTTTGTTATCGCTCATCGGTTGAGCACGATAACTCGTGCTGACCAAATATTGGTGATGGATCATGGAACCCTTTGTGATAGCGGCACTCACGACGAATTGTTAGGACGTTGTTCACTTTATCAATCCCTTTGGGAAAACCATCTTGGCTCAGAGGAGCACTGGCATCTATACCCTATGGATTTACCCAAATACGCCAAATAAGGTGTAGCCCACCGTTTCGTAACCGTCATTATTTATAGGATATCTTCATGCACACGGATCTTGTCTCTCCAGATTCACTGCGTCAGATCATATCTGGCCTGTTTACTCAAAAAAATACACTGGTGGATGATAACGATGATTTAATTCGCAAGGGGCTGGACTCAATGCAAATGATGGCATTGTTAAACCAGTTGAGGCGGCAAGGATATCGCGTCACCCTTCGTGAACTTTATCAAAAACCCACACTGCATGCCTGGAACCAGCTTCTGCAACGTCATATGCCTGTCACTCACACAGCGCCTAAACCCGACGCCGCTTTGCAACCACTGATTGCAGATGCTCGTCCGTTCCCATTGACCGCAGTACAACATGCTTATTTTGTTGGACGTTCGCCGGAACAGACGTTGGGAGGAGTAGGTTGCCATTTATATCAAGAATTTGACGGTATTGGGCTGGAACCTGAACAACTGGAAGCGGCAATTCATAGGTTGATTCAGCGACATCCGATGTTACGAGTACGGTTTTTGCCAGATGGTCGCCAGCAAGGTATGACCAATGCTTATTGGAAAAAATTAACGGTTCATGACCTGTGCAGCTTGACAGCAGACAAACAGCAACTAGCGCTGAATAATATACGTGAACAACTAAGCCATCGGGTATTACAGGTTGAGCAAGGGGAAACGTTCGATATTCAGCTAAGTTTGTTTGGTGAGAATCAACACCGGTTGCACGCTAATATTGATTTGCTGATCATGGATGCCGCCAGTTTTAGCCTGTTCTTTACTGAACTGGCGGCATTAATTGTTAAACGCAACCTGCCGGTTATCCCTTCTGACTACGATTTTTGCCGCTATTTGGCGCAATATCAGGCGCAATTTGCGCAGGCTCGACAAGAAGCAGAGATATTCTGGCGTAACCGGTTAGATACCCTTCCCCCTGCCCCGCAACTTCCGCTGGCTAAGGAACCTTCCCTAATAAAAAACGTCCGCATTCAGCGCAGATGTTTCTGCTTGGCTCCTGAACATTGGCAACGTTTTAAACAACTTGCTCAACAAAATGGTGTGACGCCAACAATGGCATTGGCGACCGCCTTTGCCGGTTTATTATGTCGCTGGAATCATGCTCCCCGTCTGTTGTTTAACCTGACATTGTTTGATAGAGCACCGTTGCACACCGCGGTTGATAGCCTGCTGGCCGACTTTACTAATATTCTGCTATTAGATATTCCCGCTGATAATTTGCCGTTCTGCCAACTGGCTCAAGATGCGCAGGCAACATTTGCCGAAGCTTACGAACATCGCCACTGGTCTGGTGTAGAAGTTTTACGTGAACTTAAAAAACGCGGCAGCCATCCACATGGTGCGCCAATTGTGTTTACCAGCAATTTAGGCCGACCTTTATATGGTGAAAATACCCGTGATGTTCTGGGAAAACCAAGTTGGGGAATATCACAAACACCTCAGGTATGGCTGGATTTCGTTGCGTTTGAACATGAAAACACGCTGAATATTCAGTGGGATAGTAACGATGAACTCTTCCCTGATGGGTTAATGGATACCTTATTTACCGCCTATCAGAAGTTCATTGGCAACCTAACGGAAAACGCCACGCAGTGGAGTAAAGAATTACCGGATTTGATGCCTGAATCGCAATACCAGCTTCGATATCAGATCAATGACACAACTGAACCTTTGCCGGATGCCCTGCTGCATGAAGGTGTGTTTTTGCAGGCAGAACGTACACCAAATATTGTTGCTTTGGTGACTAATAATAAAGAAATTAGTTATGGTGAATTAAGTTTAGCCGCTCGCCGGTTAGCAACCGTATTGCAAAAAATGTCGGTTATACCGGGAGATCGGGTTGCCATTAGCATGGAAAAAGGTGTCGGACAAATTGTTGCGGTATTGGCGATACTTTATATCGGCGGCGTTTATGTCCCAGTTCCTGTTGATCAGCCCGTAAACCGACGTCGTGCTATCTGCGAAAGTGCTGGAATCCGTGTCGTTATCATTGACCCTGAACAACAATATGATGACTGGTCACAAGAGATACACTGTGTTTCCTGGCATCAGGATGAGCAATGGCCGCCTTTGGCAAATATGGCTAAGCGTGCGATTACTGATCCGGCTTATATCATTTATACCTCTGGTTCAACCGGTATGCCAAAAGGAGTGGTTATCAGCCACCAAAGCGCACTCAATACCTGTTTGGATATCAATCGACGTCATCAGGTCCACAGTAGCGACCGGTTATTGGCACTCTCTGCCCTACATTTCGACCTCTCCGTTTATGACATTTTCGGTATTCTCACTGCGGGAGGCGCGCTGGTATTAATTAATGAAGCACAACGTCGTGACCCGTCAACCTGGGAAATGTTGATCGCGCGTCATAATGTGACGTTGTGGAATAGCGTGCCTGCACTGTTCGATATGTTACTGACCTATTGCGAAGGTATGGAGCTCGATGCACCGAAAGCACTTCGTACCGTGATGTTGTCCGGGGACTGGATCGGCTTGTCACTGCCTGAACGTTACCGTTCATTCAATCCTGATGGTGTTTTGAGTGCAATGGGTGGTGCAACGGAAGCGGCTATTTGGTCAAACGAATATATCGTCAAAGGGGTTGAAACACAGTGGCGCTCCATTCCATATGGCTATCCCCTGGCTAACCAGCGTTACCGTGTCGTAGGTGAGGATGGCCGTGATTGCCCTGACTGGGTTGTCGGTGAACTTTGGATTGGGGGTGCCGGTGTGGCATTAGGCTATTTTAATGATAAAGAGCGTACTTCCGCTCAATTTGTTGTCGATCAAGGGGAACGCTGGTACCGCACCGGTGATCTGGGTTGTTACCATCCTGAAGGCTGGCTTGAATTTCTGGGACGTCGTGATAGCCAGGTAAAAATTGGTGGTTACCGAATTGAGTTGGGAGAAATTGATGCGGCCCTTAATCAAGTAACTGGAATCAGTAAAGGGGTGGCATTAGCCAGTGGCGAAAAAGAGAAGTCGCTGGTGGCGTTCCTTGAATTGGAAGGTGATTCTTTATGCCAACGGGTAAATCGTGCGCCACAGTTACCGACTCGGTATCGTGATCTGTTCCCTGCAACGCACTCAATAACCAGGGATAACAGTGAACCTCAAGTTGCAATGTTCCTGCTGGAACATCTATCTCGTCACGGTATTACGTTTACTTCACCGCAATCACTGGCAGATTGCTTGAAACACTATCGGCCACAACCGGAATACCATGACTGGTTTGCTCGTATGTTGGCATATCTTTGCCAATGCAAAGTACTGGCTGAATCTACACCGCATGTATATCAGGCTGGATGGTTACCTGCTACATCCAATAATGAGGCGATATGCATCCCGGAACGCTGGCATACCGTGCTACGTGATGTTCTTACGGGTCAACAGACGGCGATTGCATTACTTGACGATCCGCAATTCGCACCGGAACAACAATTGTTTATGTTGCCAGAAACCCAGCAATGGTTGGCCGGATTGCAACAGGTCATCGCGGCCCTTTCTCGGCGATTACAGCGCCCTGTGACTTTGATGGAATTTGATGCTCGCAGCGGTCGCTGCGCGCAGTGGTTGGCTGAGCATATTACTGATCAACATCTCTGTTATCTCGGCTTTGAACGTTCTCAGGCATTGGTCAATCAGGCGCAAACACGGTTAAACGGTTATGCTCATGCGTCAGTACAATGTTGGTTTGAACAATGTTGGTCTGAACAAGTTCCTGAGTCGCTGCAACATCAGGCTGATATTATTCTGCTGAATAACGTATTACACCGGGAAGCAGATCCCGCATGTTGTATCAAGGAATTGGTACCGCTTGCTCAACCTGGCGCGTTGATATTAGCAATGGAGTTGCAACAGGCATCGTCTCTCTCCCTGATTACGACTGAATTGCTTTCACCTCAAGGTATTCAATTACGCTCTGCGTCACAGTGGTTATCGCTATTATCACTATTATCGTCACCACAAGTATCGTCACCACAGGTATCGTCACCACAGGTATCGTCACTACAGGCCGAAACGCCAATGACCATCGGTAACCTTAGTGTGTTATTGATGCAAGCAAGTGACAGCGTCACTATTCCTGATCGGAAAAAAATTAAATCGGTGCTGGCACAACATCTGCCGGGATATATGATCCCACGGTGCTTGCATATTATTCCTCGCCTGCCATTGACACCTAACGGAAAAATTGATCGCAAGGCGTTGTCGCAAGCACTACAGACAGCGACAAAAACAGAGACAGCACCACGCCAGAATGAAGTGGTTTTGTTGAATGCGGTGGAACAAACCGTTGCCAGCATTTGGCAACGTTTGTTGAATACAGAGCAACTAGGCTGTGACAGTGAATTTTTCCAACTTGGCGGAGACAGCCTTTTGGCTACACGTTTGGTTGGTGAACTGGCACAACAAGGCTTCAAAGGTGAACTGGGTCATCTTTTCCGTAACCCACAATTGGCTGCATTTGCGGCTACGCTGGTTCCTCTGGCTGAAACCTCATCAGCAGAGTGCGCTCTGCCGAAAGAGCAAAATGAATACCAACCTTTCCCACTCACGGAAGTTCAGCAGGCTTATTTGGTCGGACGCCATCCGGGTTTCGCTTTAAGTGGTGTTGGGGCGCATTTCTTTATTGAATACCGGATAGAACGGTTAGATGTTCAACGTTTAAATCGGGTGCTAAATCGTCTGATCCAGCGTCATCCAATGCTCAGAACCGTGGTTGTCAATGGGCAGCAGCAGGTATTAGAAAATGTCCCGTTGTTCTCCGTCAAACAACATCCATTCACCGACATTACGCAGGCCGACACATTACGTGAACAACTTTCACATCAGGTATTAGATGCCAGTAACTGGCCGGTGTTCGATTTCCAGCTGGCGCAAGACGATGGGATTGTCTCCCGGCTATTTGTCAGTCTGGATAATCTGCTATTAGACGGGTTGAGCATGCGGATATTGCTGGCC
The DNA here is from genome assembly GCF_003545805.1 of Photorhabdus sp. CRCIA-P01. GTDB lineage: Bacteria > Pseudomonadota > Gammaproteobacteria > Enterobacterales > Enterobacteriaceae > Photorhabdus > Photorhabdus antumapuensis. Next base: position 214,794 of record NZ_NMQR01000003.1, read on the forward strand.
GAATTAGAACAGCGCTATCTCGACGAGCAGCATGAATTGCCACCGTTGAAAGTCACATTCCGGGATTGTGTGCTACGTCAGCAGCAAATGCCGATAGATCAGCGTTCACTGCAATATTGGCAGGAGCAAGTGAAAACATTACCACTGGCACCACAGTTGCCACTGTGTATTGCCCCGGAAAGTGTTCAATCACCACGTTTTGTGCGCTATAGCGATCGGTTGTCCGCACATGAATGGGGTCAGTTAAAACAACATGCAACTCCTTATCAGATAACACCTTCTGCTCTATTAATTGCGGCTTATGCAGCGGTTCTTTCTGCGTTCAGTACCAAACCGGAGCTAACGCTCAACCTTACCCTGTTCGATCGTCCACACTGGCATGAAGATATTAATCACATTCTGGGTGATTTCACTTCCCTGTCATTATTGGCCTGGCGCCCGGAGAAAAATTGGTTATCAAGTGCTCGTGGATTGCAACAACAGCTATGGCAGGATTTGGATCACCGTCACATTTCAGCAATTAGAGTGATGCGTGAATTGGCCCAGAGCCGTGGCCCTGATACGGCCATTATGCCGGTTGTTTTCACCAGTGCATTGGGAACACATCAAGGACAATTCCTTTCGCATTCATCGTGGATGAAACCCGTTTGGGGTATTTCCCAAACGCCACAAATCTGGTTGGATCACCAGGTTTATGAATCCGACAATGAACTTTGTCTAAATTGGGATGCTGTCGAAGAATTGTTTGAACCGCGTCAGTTACAAAACATGTTCAATAGCTACATGACGCTATTGCGTACCCTTGCGGCACAGCCAGAAAGTTGGCATGCGGCACTGGAACAACTGATGCCACGCCAGCAATCGATGATGGTTGAAAATACGGCTGTTGCCATTGCGCCATCGCAGCGTTCAGGGGGATATGACCCACAAATATGCGGCGAAATTCAACACCTGTTCTTGTCCGTAACAAATCATCCTATTAACGCACAACAGAACTTTTTTGAGGCAGGAGCCAGCTCGCTACAGCTAATTCAATTGCATGGCAAATTACAACATGCGGGTTTTTATCATCTTGCCGTGACTGATTTATTTGCTTATCCAACACCAGAGACGCTCAGTTTGCGCTGCCGGAAGGATTCTCACGACGGAAATCGCCAGTCGATTACCCCTCGTCAGCGTCAACAACAAAAGCGTCTGCAACAACGGGAAAAACGTCATAAAGGAGCTGCATAATGACTGATTTAACGCCTCACTACGATAATTGCGATCCTATCGCAGTGATTGGCCTTGCCTGCCGCTTTCCGCAGGCGCCAGATAGCGAGACTTTCTGGCATAACCTGCAACGCGGAGTTGAGTGTACTGTTCCACTCTCTCATCAAACATTATTAGATGCAGGTATTCCTCCCGAAGTCATTGAGAGTGAAAACTTTGTCAATCGGGCAGCGGTATTAGAGAAGGCGGAACAATTTGACGCCTCGCTGTTTGGTTATTCACGTCAGGAAGCGGAGATGCTCGATCCTCAACAGCGTCTTTTTCTCCAGACCGCCTGGCATGCTCTTGAACATGCTGGCTATGCGCCACGTCATGTCCCCTTGAAAACGGGTGTTTTTGGTAGTAGCCGAGTCAGTACTTGGCCTTCATGGTCACAATTTTCCATGACCGATGTTGGCAAAGTTAAAGGGCTTCAAGCGTTAATCAGTAACGATAAAGATTATCTTGCGACACGTACCGCTTATAAATTAAACCTAAAAGGCCCGGCACTGACGGTACAAACAGCGTGTTCAAGTTCACTGGTTGCCGTGCATATGGCTTGTGAAAACCTGCGTGCCGGTGAGTGTGACATGGCGTTGGCTGGTGGCGTGGCGGTTTCTTTCCCGCAAGAAAGTGGTTACTTGTATCAGCCGGGCATGATCTTCTCGCCTGATGGGCATTGTCGCCCCTTTGATAGCCAGGCAAATGGTACCTATGGTGGCAATGGCGTAGGTGTTGTCACACTAAAACGCTTGAGTGATGCTCTGCGTGATGGCGATCCCATCATGGCTGTGCTACGTGGCAGTGCCATTAATAATGATGGCAATGAGAAAGTTGGTTTTACAGCCCCGTCGGTTAATGGTCAGCGCTGCGTGATTACCGAAGCACTCCAACTGGCCGATGTTAGCATTGATGATGTTGGCATGATTGAAGCACATGGCACAGGAACTCCCCTTGGCGATCCGATAGAAGTTGACGCGCTACGCAGCATATTTTCTGACCGTAGTGTGGCGGTGGAACCTTGTTATCTTGGCTCAGTGAAAAGCAATATGGGTCATCTTGATACGGCCGCCGGTATTGCTAGCTTGATTAAAGCGGTTCTGTCTGTTTGGCATGGCTATATTCCACCGACGATCAATGTCCAGCAACCCAACCCGGCGTTACAGTTGGAACAGAGTCCATTCAGGCTGGCAACACAAGGGCAGCGCTGGACACAAGCATTACGTACCGCGGGCGTCTCTTCGTTCGGTATCGGTGGTACTAACTGTCATGTTGTGGTGCAGTCATTGCCAGAGGAATTACGTCGTCACCGTGTCCGTCATGCGCGGACTTCGCCTTTATTGCTCTCCGCCGCTTCTGAATCCTCGTTGCGTCAATTGGCGCAACGTTATGCGACTGCACTTAATGATGCACCAGAGCATCATGCGGATCTGGCCTTGACCGCATTACAAGGGCGTGATCTTTCATTACCTTGGCGTTTAGCGTTGACGCTAACGCCACAAAGCGCTGTAAATTTATCCGCTTTTGCCAACAAAGAACCAACACCAAACATTTTCAGTGGGCAAGTCAATAGCGAAAGTAAGCAACTTTGGCAATTTAGCGGCCAAGGTTGTCAATGGTCTGGCATGGGAAAAGCCATGTATGCCAGCTCTCCTGTTTTTTCCGCTATGTTGGATCGTTGTTGTGCAGCATGTGCATCAGAGTTGGCATTGCCATTAAAAGCAGTAATGTTCGGGGAGCATGATGCTGCATTAGCCACCACCGAATATGCACAACCGGCGATTGTGGCGCATCAAATTGCGCTGGCGGCACATTGGCAGGCGCTTGGATTAAAGCCTGATTATGTACTGGGGCATTCGGTTGGCGAATTTGCCGCTGCCGTTGTCGCGGGGGTTTTCACACCTGAACAGGTAATGCCGCTCGTTGCGGTACGAGGCAAACTGATGCAAAGCCGCGCCCAAGAGGGCGCAATGCTGGCGGTTTTTGCCAATGAAGAAGAAGTACTGCCGTTCGTTCATTCGCTGGCATTAGATTTGGCGGTTTGCAATGGCCCACAACACTGGGTTTGGGCCGGTACAGAGACGGAAATTGCTACTTTGGCTCAACGCCTGGAACAACAGCAGATTCGTTGCCAGCGTCTTAACGTTGCCTGTGCGGCACATTCAGCCATGCTTGATGGTGTACTGGAGGCATTTTCTCTGCGTTGTAGCCAGTTGCAACCTGCATTGGGGAAAATTCCGCTGATTTCTACCCTGACAGCCAATATTGCAACGGCTGAACAATTGGGTTCACCAGACTACTGGCGTCACCATATGCGTCAGACCGTACGCTATTACCCGGCTGTTGAATTTGCTCGCCAGCAAGGGGTGGCATTATTTATGGAGATGGGGGCTGATGCACAATTAACCGGCATCGGGCGGCGTGTCAGTCTGCCACAGGAAATCTGGATTGCTAGCGTACAGCGTCAAAGCTCTCCAGAGACAGCTCGGCAAACGGCTCTCATGCAACTTTACTGTGCTGGTGTGCACCTTGACTGGCTGCATCTTTTCTCACTTACTGGGGAAAAATGTCATGCTCCGCTCTATCCATTTGATGAGCAGCATTATCGTTTCCCTGCAATCAAATCTGGGCAATCTACAACCAATACCAATGCTGGACTTGATGTAAATGCTCTGCTCGATCCTACTATTGAGCAAAACCCCGATGCTGCAACACTACGCGAGTTGTATACCGATGCATTGGTATATCAATGTCATGGGCGTGATACTGAACAAGGTTTCAGTGCTATCGATACTATTCGGGCTGGCCGGCTGCAACCTTGTTGGCGCCCTTTGTTGGAACAATTGCTAACTTATTGCGTCCAGCAAGGTTATTACCGGGAAGTTTCTGGGCCAACAGCAAGTAAAATGTACCGTCCTGATGGTCCCTTGCCATATGCCAAACGCAGATTATTAGAGGCACGTTTACTCACTGCTTTCCCGGCTTTGATTTATGCGGGTGAGCGTCTATTCGCCCTGTTAAGCGATCGTTGCGATTTGCCGCGCCAGTTTGTGTCAACACAAGCTGAGACCAACTCGTGGCTGCCCGTACCACAGCCGTGTCCTGATACCCACTATGCCCTACACTGGCGTACCATAAACACCACGGATAACCCAAGGTTTTCAACGGTATATACTCTCCGTTCTTCAACTGTGAATGACGAGATGGTTAAGCATTGGCGTCAGGCGGGTATTCATTTACAGCCAGAAAGCGGAAATATCTTATTACTGCTTACCGGCAGTGATGTAGTTGAATTATGTGATCAGGTTATTACCGAATTAAAACGTGATGAAACGACATCATTAACCGTTGTCACCTGTGGCGCTCAACCGGAAACCACCTTATCACCAGAGAATATCAATCCAGCTCAATACGCTGTCTGGGCATTGCTGCGTGTCGCGGTTGAAGAATATCCCCATCGTCGTATTCAAGCGATTGATATTGCTGATATCAACGATGCTAACGCTTTGTCATTAGCGCTTGGATATTTGAGTGAACATAATCGCTGGTTGAGAGTGCGTGGAAATCAAATCTCGGTGCCGGTTTTACAGCGCCAATCCTTATTGCTTTCCCAACAGTCGATATCGATTCCCCATCAGGGTTGGCATATCGTGACCGGGGGGATGGGAGGAATTGGTCAGATTTCCATCCGTTGGTTGTTGGCTCAAGGTGCACGCAGAATTGCGGTATTTGCCCGCCGTCAACATGCGGATTGGGATGGTTTTGTTCAAGAGTTATCACTGAATACCGAGACTGAGATACGCTGGATTAAAGTTGATGTTACTGATACGCCAGCTTTATTAAATGCAGTGCAAATGCTGGCACAAGAAGAGGATATCGCCGGGGCAATTCATGCGGCGGGTATCGCTGATCACACCCGGTTGGCAGAACTTGAACCTCAACGTCTGTCACGGATGTTATCAGTAAAAGCGCTGAGTGCATCGGCGTTGCAAACTGCTCTTAAACAACATAATGCACACTATCTGTTACTTCATTCTTCTGCCGCATCAATGTTAGGTGCTCAAGGACAAGGTGCTTATGCCGTTGCCAATGCTTATCTGGAATCTTTGGCGCTGACAGCACCGAGTTCGTTGATGGTAAAAGCACTGGTTTGGGGTGTTTGGGGTGGCGTTGGTATGGCCCGCGAGCGGCGCTTAGTGGAAAAATTGGCACAAGATGGCATGTTACCGTTCAGCGTCAATGAAGGTATCTGGCATTTTAATCAATCTCTGCATACCGCATCTCCCTGTTATCTGGCAATACGGTTAGATGAGTATCACCCTGATATTTCGCGGCGTTTACAGGCTGACACTGCTCATATCCATCCGGTGGCAGCCCCTGCTCCTTCACACTCTGTCGATAACACGCTGTATCAGGACAGCGAAGAACGGCTTAATTGGTTGCGTCAACGTATCGCTGCATTGTTACGATTAGAACAGCCTGAGCGTTTGGAGCCACAACAGGACTTATTGCAATTCGGTTTGGATTCCCTACAGTTTTTGGAGCTAAATGCGGTGATCCACCAGCAATTTGGTTTCAGATTAACTGCCGAGTTGGCTTATCGGAATATGACTTTAGAGGGGCTTAATCGGCTCATTGGCGACGCATTACCTGAACAATCAGTAGCCTGTTCTCAGCCTGGGATCATTATTGACAGCGTCCAACGTCACGCTCCATTCCCGTTAACGCCCATACAGCACGCTTACTGGATTGGTCGTACTCAGGCCATTGATTTTGGCGGCGTCGCGTGTCACGTCTTATTTGAATGGGATCTGACACTGGATAGTTTTGATATTCCGCGTTTTGAGAAGGCATGGAATGCTTTAATTCAGCGTCATGGCATGTTGCGCATGATAGTGGATGAAGACGGGCAACAAAGAATTTTGCCTGAAACCCCTTGGTATGCTTTGTCACAAGATGATTTGCGTATGTTGGATGAAACTGCTTGCCAACAGGCACTGGTTCAGCGTCGCCACACACTTTCTTACCAGGTCCCGCCAGCGGAACAGTGGCCACTGTTTGAAGTTTCTGTTTCCTTGCTACCGAATGCGCGTTGCCGCTTACATATGAATTTGGATCTGTTGCAATTTGACGTACAGAGTTTCCGGATCATGATGGACGATTTGCAACGCGCTTACCATCAGCAACCCCTGGCTCCACAGGTGTTTACTTTCCGTGACTATGTGATGGCGGAACAAGCTCAACGGTCAAGTCAAGAGTGGCGGGCATCATGGGCATATTGGCAGGAACAATTGCTTTCGTTGCCTCCGGCGCCAAGATTGCCGCTGAATCCACAACTGCCTCAGCGTAGTCAACCACAATTCACAACTTATGAAGGTCGATTAGCGCAATCTGATTGGCAAATGCTTAAACAACGCTGGCAACAATGGGGCGTGACGCCTTCTGCTGGTCTGCTGACGCTGTTTGCGCATACTCTGGAATGGTACAGCCGCCATCCGTTGTTTACTCTTAACTTAACATTCTTTAACCGGCAGCCTTTCCATCCAGAGGTTCAAGATCTGATTGGTGATTTTACCTCCGTCATGTTGATGGATTTTGACTTACGCAAGACAACTTCCCTGCGTACCAGCATGGAGAAGACACAAGCTTTGCTATGGCAACGGCTGAGCCATAACGATGTCAATGGTGTTGAGGTGTTGCGAGAACTTGGCCGCCAACAAAACGGTGAATCACAGAGCAGACAACCGCTGACGCCGGTGGTTTTCACCAGCATGTTGGGAATGGCACAAGAAGGTGTTGCAATCAAACAATCCATTACTCAGTTACTGGGTGATCCAGTCTTTGTTCTGAGTCAAACCCCACAAGTTTGGCTGGATCATCAGGTCATGGAAGTAGATGGTGATCTGCTGTTTAACTGGTACTGTATGGATGATGTGTTGGAACCGGGGGTTATTGAGGCACTGTTTACCGCTTATAATGCGCTGTTAGTGCAAATTTGCCGCCAGCCTGACTGCATGGAACATTATGATCTTCATATCCCGCCTTCCGGTCATACCTGTTATGACTTCTGGCCGCAACAACCTGAATTGCGTCAAGTCGAACAATATCTGCGTTCTAAACCTGAAATACGGTTAGCAGAGATTCAGCCACGTCAGGACGACACGCAAGGTTATAACGTATGGCTGGTGGCAGAAGACAATTTGCCATTATCGCTACCAGAACCGTTAGCAATAAACACCGATGTGTTACCACTGCCTGAATTAACAGAACAACGGGCGTTTGAACGCTCTTGGCAATACATTGAGCAGCAAGCATTATTTGGTTTGAGCCAGACATTACTGCGCCATAACTTGTTCACCTCTCCACGGCAATGTCACTCTCGCACGGAGATTGAACAACGTTTACAACTTGCGCCACAGTATCAGCGCCTTCTTACCCAATGGTTGTCGTTATTAAACAACCAAGGATTGATTGAAAAAAAGGCTGATGGTTACCGTTGTCTGCAACCGCTTAATCATGTTCCTGCTCCTACGGCAAAACTAGACGATGCCGTATGGTGCCACACGATCAGCCGCTATGTCGCGACATGTATCGAGCAACATGATGCCCTGCTTGCCGGGCGAAGTAATGCGTTGGAACTGCTGTTTGCCGATAAACAGACCACTGCCAGCCTCTATAGTGAGAATCCAGCGTTACGTTGCCTGAATCAAACTGCCGCTGAAATTGTCCGGCAATTGAGTCAGGTATCTGAGCATTTCACTGTACTGGAAGTCGGTGCGGGAACCGGTGCAACCTCAGCGAAGGTGCTTGAACGCAATGCACAATCGATTGAACGCTATCACTTTACCGATGTTTCACCGCTATTTCTGGATGATGCACGTCAGTTGCTTAATCACTATGGCGAAACCGTAAAATTTGCGCTGTTCGATATTAATCAGCGTATTGATTTTAGCCAGCATCCTGAATCCGGTTACGACCTGATTATGGCGGTTAACGTGTTACATGACGCAACTCATCTGCGAAACACCCTACAGCGTCTGTCACGATTACTGAAAACCGGTGGATGGTTGCTGATTATTGAAGCAACGAAACGTGAAAGTGCGATGCAACTTGCTAGTGTTGGGTTTATTGAAGGCATTAATGCCTGGAGTGATGATCGCGGCGATAGTGCATTGATGGAGCTTGCGGACTGGCGTCAGTGTTTGGAGAAATCCGGCTATCGGGTTTCATTGGAATGGCCTGGGCAAGATGGGCCAGAACTGCATCAACAACTGATTCTGGCGCGGGCTGAGCGGCAAGCACGGCTCAATGTCAGTGAAATAGCGGCACAATTTTCCACTTCGCCTTATTCATTGCATGTTCAACAGCAAGAACAATTACCCTTGATCGTGACCGCTAAAGAGAGCGTGGCACAGTCATCAACGCTGGAAACAGGGCAACCGGAAACAGCGGATGACCCGCTCCATGATATAGAACAGCAGGTAATCACGCTCTGGTGTTCACTGCTTCCTCAGCCAATACAGCGCCACAGTGACTTTTTCCAAAGTGGCGGTGACAGCTTAATTGCTACCCGAATGGTAGTGCAATTGCGTCGTCAAGGTTACGAACAGGCAAATCTGCAACAGCTGTTTGAACATCCTAAGTTGAGTGAGTTTTGTCGTACCTTGCGAGTAGTTGAAATAACACCCGCTACACAGGCTGTTCCACTTGAGACTAAGCTAGCATCGGAACAGACGCTTCCACTTACAGCGTTGCAATATGCTTATTGGTTAGGTGAAAGCCAACTGTTTCAGTTTGGTAACGGTATCGCGCATTTCTACGCTGAATTGGCTATCAACGATCTTGATCTGCCACGTTTCACTACTGCCTGGAACCTTGTGGTGAACCACCATGCGCAATTACGTGGCTATGTGAAGGATGGGCAATATCATATTCTGCCGGAAGTTCCCTGCTATACCCCGACGGTAATTGACTGTCGTAACATGATGCCCGCTCAACGCGAGACAAAACTCGCTGATGCCCGCGATACCCTGCGCACTAAAGGTGTTCCTAGCGATAACTGGCCGCTGTTTGATTTGACTCTATATCATACCGATGACCGGGCATGTTTATTGCATTTGACTATCGACCTATTGGTTGCTGATGGGAAAAGTCTGACGTTAATCCTACGCGATTTGCAGCGTGGGTATCAGGAACCTAACTGGCGGCCAGAACCACCGGCAGTGACTATTAATGATTATATTCAAGCACTGGAGGATGAGAAAACGGGGGAAGCCTGGCAACAAAGTCGGCAATATTGGCTTAATCGCTTACCTTATCTGCCTGATGCTCCAGTGTTACCGTTAAAAGATCATCAGTCACAGCAGCTTAATCAACAATGTCTGACGGGATATATCAGCCCGCAACAATGGCAACGTTTGCAACAACGTGCAGCAGAATACCGGGCTTCACCATCACAGGTGATGCTGACGTTATTCACCCATATTCTGGCGATATGGAGCAACAGCGAGCATTTCACCATCAATGTTCTGCATGGCAACCGGCTGCTAATGCCGCAACATTGCGATACGTTGGTCGGAAATCTGTCTACCACGTCATTGTTGGAAGTGGATTTACGCGATAGCACAGGATTCAGTGACGCGGTAAGTCGGATACAGAAACAGTGGTTAGCTGATTTGCAACATTCGCTATTTGACGGCCAACTGGTGCTCAGAGAGAAAAATCAGCACCGTCACAATCTGAATGCCGGTATGCCAATCGTATTTAACGATACAACCGGTACGGCGGGTAAAGGGCCATCAGGGTTGGGAACGCTGAATCTTTTTGGTGCGCAAACACCGCATGTTTATCTCGACTGTATGCTGATTTCCGGCTCAGAGGGTGGCGTTATCATTCAATGGGCAATTTTGCCGCAACTGTTCCAGCCACAAGTTGCAGAAAACATGTTTGCTCATTATCAGGCTAGTATCGCCGCCCTGCTTGAACCCGATTACCAATGGAGGGCCCCACTGCCAGAGTGGCTCCCGGTAAGTGATCGGATTTTGTGCCAAGATAGTAATGCGACAAAGAATGTGTTTCCGCCCCATACGCTCTGTTCGTTAATTGAACAGGCGGTAAATCGCTACCCACAACGTACCGCTGTAGTCGATGCTTATCGTCAAATTGATTACCGCACTTTGTGGTCACAAAGCCTGGCGCTGGCTGCCCATCTGCAAGCACAAGAAAATCAGTATTCGTCTCTGATTGGCGTGGTGATGGAAAAGGGTTGGCAACAGATTGTCGCGGTTATCGCGATTTTATTGGCGGGACGGGCTTATCTGCCTATTGATGCCAGCTACCCACAACAGCGCATCCATCAGTTATTGGCATCGGGTGAAGTGGATACTGTATTGACTCAACCTAATTTTGCTCAACAGATGGATTGGCCTGAGGGTGTACAGGTTATCTCTCTGGATGAAATATTACTTAACCGCTTACCGAAAAATACCGGTGAACAGTGCTTGCTTGCCTGTCCTGAGGATTTGGCTTATGTGATTTTCACATCAGGTTCTACCGGAAAACCAAAAGGCGTGATGATAGACCATCAGGGCGCGGTTAATACTATCCTTGATATTAACCAACGCATTGCCCTCAATGAACACGATAGCGTATTGGCAATATCAGAATTGACATTCGATCTTTCAGTTTATGATCTGTTCGGTACTTTAAGTTGTGGGGCAAAACTGGTTATTCCTTCTCCCGGTGACAGCCGACAACCCGACAAATTACTGGCGTGGTTACAACAAGAATCGGTCACAGTTTGGAATTCTGTTCCGGCATTTGTGCAACTGCTTGAGGAATACGCCAGCGATTATCCCCATTCCTTGGATAGCCTGCGTTGGGTATTGATGAGTGGTGATTGGATACCGACCAGTTTGCCGGAAAGATTATCCACCCTTCACCCTGTATTGAATCTTCTCGGTTTGGGCGGTGCAACCGAAGCCTCAATTTGGTCTATTGCCTATCCTATTGTTCAGGTTGATCCAAACTGGCGTAGCATTCCATACGGAAAACCACTGGCTAATCAGACTTTCCATGTACTCAATGCAACGCTTTCACCCTGCCCGGTTTGGGTAACGGGGGAACTCTATATTGGTGGACAAGGGTTAGCGCTAGGCTACTGGGATGATTTGGAAAAAACCACCCAAGCCTTTATTACTCATCCTCAAACGGGTGAACGGTTGTACCGCACCGGTGATTTAGGGCGCTGGCGGCCAGACGGTAATATTGAATTTTTGGGGCGCAATGATCACCAGATTAAAATTCGGGGCTACCGGATTGAGTTAGGCGAGATCGAACACCGCTTATGCGAGCACCCGGATATACAACAAACGTTAGCGTTTGCACATACTACGTCAACAGGTGCATTGCAACTCGTCGCGGGTGTGCGTTTATCCGACGAAGCACCGCTATCTACAGAGCTTTTACCGGTTCTGCCTCATTGGTTGCAACAAACCTTGCCTGCTTGGATGTGTCCACGGCGCTTTATCATTCTTGATACGATCCCCGTGTTAGACAACGGCAAAATTGACAGACGCGCATTGGCTACCTTGGTTGAGGATGCACAGGAAGTTAATCCAGCATCATCAATTGCTCTCAGTGTGACAGCACACGCTGTATTGAACCTTTGGCAATCAGTATTGGAACAACAAGCTATCAGTGTACATGAGAGTTTCTTTACGCTAGGTGGCGATTCTCTGGCGGCGGTACGGTTAATGGTGAAAATCAATCAGATGTTTAACCGTCAATACCCGCTCAGCCTGCTACAAACTTACGATACCGTACACTCTTTGGCTGAATTTATTGAACATCAGCCAGAAAACCCTTGCCAAGGGGTGATATTGAATCAGGGAAGCGCTGAGCAATCTGCCCTGTTTATCGTCCATCCTATTGGTGGACATCTGCTGGGGTATCGCCATTTGGCGGCCAATTTCGGCGACCAACGCATGATTGGGCTAGCATTTTCGCCAGATAATTTAGATACGGATACGCCTTCCGTGGCGGTGTTGGCGGCTGACTATATTAGTCAAATCCGTGCCTTCCAGCCGCAAGGACCTTATGCCTTGGCAGGATGGTCTTTCGGTGGATTGGTGGCCTATGAAATGGCTCATCAATTACGAGCGGCGGGGGAAAGTGTTTCTCAATGCATCTTGATTGACAGCTTTGCGCCAAATGTGCGGGCCGATTTGACTCTGAATGAAGCATTTTGTCATCGGCATTTCCTGCTCGATTTGCAGGGGCAATTCCCTGGTCTAACTCTGGATGATCATGTTATCGCTGCCGATACGGAGACCTTCCTTAATACGTTGCACGATGCCTTGCCACAATCTGCCCAGATTGATAGCTCGCTGACCGCACTTTATGACGTGTGGCGCCATAACCTGAATGCGTTGCTTGACTACTGTCCACCGCGGACTTCACAGCCTTTCTGGCTTATTCGGGCAGCACGGGCATTGCCTGATTTTATGGATTATCTCGATCCAACCACCATCGCCTCAATCGATCTTGGCTGGCAGGCTTTTGGGCCAGTTCATGTGACACAACTTGCGGGCGATCATTACACCTTATTCCAACATGAACATGTTGGCTCACTGGTTACTTGTCTGAAAGCTATCTTGAATTCAGTATCAACCACTAATTTTGTTAAGGAGAACATATGATAAAGCCACGGCGGGTTCTGATTGTCGGTTCGAAATTTGGCGAATTATATCTTAATGCGTTCCTACAACCTCAGTCTGGTCTGGAATTAGCCGGTATTCTGGCACAGGGCAGTGCTCGCTCGCAGCAACTTGCCTGTGATTTTAATGTGCCCCTATTCCGCTCACTGGATGAACTACCAGAGGATATTGATATTGCCTGCGTGGTAATACGGGCGGAGATTATTGGCGGCAAAGGCGATCAGCTTACTCAGGCACTCTTGGCTCGTGGAATTTCTGTCATTCAGGAACATCCCCTTGATGTCGAAGCCATTAAAAGACATCAATTAATCGCAAGCAAACATGATGCAATATTTTGGGTAAATAGCTTTTATAGCCAATGTGATGCGGGAAGAAGTTGGTTACATGCGGCGCGGCAAATCAGTCACTTATCACAGCAATGTCCGGTAAGTGGTTATTTGACAACCAGTCGCCAATTGCTATTTTCCGCGCTCGATCTGTTGTTACAGGCATGTCACTGTCCGGCACGGATGGAGATAGTCTATGTCGGTCAGCGCAGCAGTGCATTTCATTGCTTTGAACTTAGCTTTGCAGGGACAACAGTAACGTTAAACGTGCAATCCTATCTGGACCCGAGAGATCCCGATATGCACAATCTGGTGATGCATAAAATGACGCTGATCTGGCCTGTCGGTTATCTTACGCAGGAAGCCAGTTACGGGCCGGTTATCTGGACACCCGTCCTTCATGCACCTGATCATCTGAATAACGAACAAAGCCTCTACCTAAATGCCAGTCAGCCGGATGATAACTATCTGTACCAAGCAACATCACAAATTCTTTGTCCGGCAACCAAAAACTGGATGACGGCATTTGAATGTGATGGTGCTAAAGGTGTGGCATTTCTACTCAATACCTTGGGTTCTGTATTGAACGGAGCCCCCTGCCCACCTGCTTTTGCTTACGATTACCAACTGCGGTTAGCCGGTTTATGGCAACAAATTTTGCGCATTATGGGAGAACCTATTACTCAGGATTTATCGTCCCCTGTTTGGATTGAGCCAGCAAAATTGATGTTAACTAAGGAAGAATGTTGATGACGTGGGCACTCCCTACACACCCGATGATTCGTCCGTGCCTGACGACTCACGGCAAACCCAAATACACGCTGTTAATCTGCCCCTTTGCCGGGGGCAGTACCAGCGCATTCCGGCACTGGCCCACACTGGAGAATTTAGATATAGCGGTTTCGCTGGTCATTTACCCCGGACGAGACAGCCGCATGGCGGAAAAGGCTGCCACCAGCATTGCGCCATTGGCGCAATCACTGTCTGACCTGATGGTGTCATTCACCCCCGCACAGAGAGAAAACCTGATACTTGTCGGCCACAGTATGGGGGCACAAGTTGCTTTTGAAACTTGCCAACGCCTTGAGCAACAAAACTGTTCACCCAAAGCGCTGGTACTTTCGGGGTGCCATGCACCTCATCTTCAATCTTGCCGCCAACTTAGCGGATTACCTGATCGTGAGTTTCTTGAACAATTGATTGATATCGGCGGTTGTAGCCCGATTTTGCGAGAAGATCCTGGCTTGCTTGCGCTGTTCTTACCGATGCTACGGGCTGATTTCTTTGCTACGGAACATTATCACCGAGTCATGCAGACTGACGTTGTAAAACTGCAAACACCAACATTGCTGCTTTATGGTAGTGAAGACAAGGAGGCTTCCGCGATAGAAGTTCAACAGTGGCAGCAATGGCTGGCAGACGGAGAGCAACATCTTTCATATCGCTACAAGGAGGTTGTTGGCGACCATTTTTATATTACTCAAGAACCTGAGAGTTTTATTCGTCACATTACGCAATTTATACAATATGTCTATTTACAGGAGTTCGCATAATGGCACCTTTTTCTATTCCAGGGAAAACACTTACTATGACGCCAGACTATCTTTGGAATGGCAAAACGCTGGACCAACAACTTGCCGGGTGGTCTGGTATTTGGGGCGATAAAACAGCGCTGATCTATCAAGAACAACAACTAACTTACCGTGAATTGCACCAATCCGCAGAGAGATTAGCCAGCGGATTATTTCGTCGTGGGATCCGTCGTGGGGATAACGTTATGGTACAACTGCCTAACCGTATCTCCTTTGTCGTTACCTGTTTTGCTCTGTTTAGATTAGGTGCTCATCCGGTGTTATTAATGCCGACACAGCGGACATATGATGTTCATGCCCTTTGCCAGATTGCCCGCCCGGTTGCTTACATTATCCCCGATTGCATCCATGATTTTGACTACCGAAAAATGGCACGAGAAATTGCGGCGTCTTGTCCCGATCTAAAACACATTATTGTTGATGGAGAAGCGGAAGAATTTACCGCATTGGCATCCATTGATGATGAACCGGTAAATATTCCCGGTCCAAGTTATGGTGATATTGCCGTATTGCTGCTTTCGGGCGGAACAACCGGTACACCGAAATTAATTCCACGTACTCACGATGCTTATACCTATGATTTTGTGCTGTCAGCCCGTCTGTGCGCGGTAAATACAGAAAGTGTTTATCTCGCCGTACTGCCCGTGGCACATAATTTCACACTAGGAAGTCCCGGTATTTTGGGTACCCTTTCCCAGGGCGGAAGTGTCCTTCTGAGCGATACCGCCAGTTTTGATGAGGCCATGCCGCTAATCGAGCAACACAAAGTGACCCATCTAGCATTAGTACCGGCTCTGGCTCGGCTCTGGGAACAGGCCCGCGACTGGGAACAAAGCGATCTTTCATCCCTACGCTGTTTGCAAGTGGGTGGTGGCAGGTTGACACCAGAACTAGCGGAACAAGTAATAGCACGCCTTGGGCCTTTGCAGCAGGTGTTTGGTACAGCGGAAGGATTACTTTGTTATACCCGGTTGGATGATCCCTACGAGGTCATCATTAATACCCAAGGGCGTCCGTTATCAGAAGAAGATGAGATCAAAATTGTTGATGCCAATTTGCAACCGGTGGCACCCGGTGAGGTAGGAGAGCTTATTACATATGGTCCCTACACCATTATGGGATATTACCGCGCAGAGCTGCATAATACCGTGGCTTTTACCCCCGATGGATTCTATCGTACCGGCGATCTAGTTCGTATGACCTCAGATGGCAACCTGATCGTTGAGGGCAGAATTAAAGAGCAGATTAATCGCAGTGGTGAGAAAATTTCGACCCAAGAAGTTGAAACTTTGTTGCTGCAACATCCTGACATTGATGATGCCGTTGTCATTTCCGTGCCTGATGAACTGTTGGGTGAACGGATTTGTGCCTGCTTGCCTAAGAATGGCAGTCGACCAGAAACGATGCAGATAGAGTCATTTCTACAACAGAAAGGGGTTCAGCGTCATAAAATCCCTGATCAATGGTTGTTTGTCCCACATTGGCCCCTCACTACCGTGGGAAAAATTGATAAACGCCGCTTGGTACAGATGGCACAAGCGGAACATGGCCGCCCAATGCGGCAATATCATGAGCAAACTGTTGTTATTACCAACACTCCGTTA
Organism: Photorhabdus sp. CRCIA-P01; assembly: GCF_003545805.1. Taxonomy (GTDB): domain Bacteria; phylum Pseudomonadota; class Gammaproteobacteria; order Enterobacterales; family Enterobacteriaceae; genus Photorhabdus; species Photorhabdus antumapuensis. Next base: position 231,284 of record NZ_NMQR01000003.1, read on the forward strand.
GATTTGATCACGCATTTGCTTTCAGATGACGAGGCACAACCTTATATGCTCTATGAAGTGAAAGGTGAATGGTCACTGGGGATAGGCTGTGCAGAGACTATCAGTGCGGATGCATCGGGACAATTGATTGATCCACAAGGTAATCGTCATCCATACGATATCAGCACATTGAGCCAAAAGCTTGAACAGGTGCTCAATGCCCTTCCCATTCAGGACTGGCGGGCCTATGGAAGAACTTTATTTGAATTCTCCCATATGACCTATGGGTTGCCATTAGCACAACAAAACGAAGCGTTAATAAAAATCACTATTCCGCAGCATGAATTACGTATAACTCAAGGACAGGTTCTGATACGAACTCTCGAAGAGAGTCAGCTCGCCATATTGAGGGAGAAAATTAGACGGGCTGATCAATTAGGCCCGCCTGTTTTCTCATGTACAGAAGATATGGAAATTATCAATACATCGGACGCGGCGAAACGTTATCAGGATAACGTCGCCAATGCGGTTAAGGACATTGCCTCGGGCCACTACCAAAAAGTGATCCTGTCACGTCGGGTTGAACTTAGCTCGGATATTGACATGCCACACAGTTACTGGTTAGGCCGCCAGGCTAACACGCCTGCCCGCTCTTTCTTCTTACGTGATGAAGATTTCTCTGTTTATGGTTTTAGCCCGGAAACCGTAGTTGAAGCGGATGGTTCAGGTTGGGTCAGCACGCAACCATTGGCTGGAACCAGAGCATTGACACATGATAAAGATCAGGATCGACGGTTGAGAGCAGATTTGCTTTCTGACCCGAAAGAGATCTCCGAACACGCTGTTTCGGCTAAATTGGCATTAGAGGAGCTGGCGCCGATTTGTCAGGCTGACACACTTTGTGTGTCAGAGTTTATGGCGATTCGTGAACGGGGTTCAGTACAACATTTGGCATCTCGGGTAAAAGGATTACTACAAACAGACAAAAATCGTTGGGATGCGTTCATCGCCTTATTCCCGGCGGTAACCGCTTCGGGAATACCGAAGAAACCTTCTTTACAAGCAATTTCACGTTATGAAGGAGAACCACGCCGACTTTATAGCGGTTGTGTCATATTGTTGGATAGCTCAGGAAAACTGGATGCGGCGCTGGTATTACGTTCTCTCTATCAGCATCAAGGGCGCTGTTGGCTCCAGGCGGGCGCCGGGTTAGTCAGAGATTCAAAACCAGAAAGAGAATGGCAGGAAACCTGCGAAAAACTTGACTGCATTATGAAATACGTTCGCCCTTACTCCGGCCAAAAAGAGTAAAAGAATAACAACACTTCAGGGAAAATCAGAGTTACCTCTGATTTTCCCTGGACGACTAATTTTCTACTATGCTTAAGTAAGTCACCTCTGATTTTCCTTCCGTGACAATCATTAATTTAAAAAAAATCAAATGGATAGATATTAGGTTGCAACTATTCTTGCTGGTATCCATTAATTAATTGGAGGCAATAGATATGTTCTCTCGTCGTGATATCTTGAAGGCATCCGCAATTGGCGCGGCTGCCGCTAGCATGGGCGGTATGATTAAAGCTGCTGTTGCTGAGGACCATCAGAATACAGTCACTGTTGGCGATAATAAATCGCCAATAAATGCCAAAAGTGTGTATAAATATAAATTTACCGATAGCAAAAAACGGGTATTGGAAAATGGATGGGCACGGGAAGCCACGGTAGAACAATTCCCGATATCTGAAGGGATTGCTGGTGTTGATATGTTACTTAAACCGGGTGGTGCCCGTGAACTTCATTGGCATGCTGTTGCCGCTGAATGGGCATATATGCTTGAAGGTCATGCACGTATTACCATTATTGATCCGGAGGGTAAAAGTGAAGTAGCCGATTTTGGTCCCGGCGATGTATGGTATTTCCCTAAAGGTCATGGTCATTCCATTCAGGCGCTTGAAGATGGCGCACATTTTATTCTGACTTTTGATGACGGGCACTTCTCCGAATTTGGCACTTTCAGCATTACTGATTGGATAACGCATATGCCGAAAGAGGTGCTTGAGAAAAGTGTCAACATGCCGGCATCCGTTTTTTCTAACATTAAACAGGGTGAAGCTTACATCGTTGGTGGCGCTATACCGCCAAAACTTCCTCTACCTGCTGACGATGGAGGATTGAACGATGCTCCCCTTACCCACCGTTATGAACTCTTGAAAAATAAACCCTTCTTCGAGAACGACTCAGGAAGTATTTATCGGGCATCATCGAAGGAATTTCCCATTTCCACCACGATCACCGGCCTCATAGAGACCATCAAACCTGGCGCAATACGTGAGCTGCATTGGCATCCTAATGCCAACGAGTGGCAATACTACATTTCAGGCAAAGGACGTATGACCGTGTTTAGTTCCCATGGACACGCACAAACCGCAAAATATGGGCCAACCGACGTTGGTTATGTGCCACAGGGATTTGGTCACTATATCGAAAATATTGGCAATGAAGATCTTCAAGTACTGGTTGTGCTAGATAACGGTATCTACCAAGATATTTCGCTCTCTGATTGGTTAGCTAAAACTCCGTCTTATTTGCTGGCGGATAACTTCAACAATAAGCCCTCCGATTGGGTGGACCGTCCTAAGGATAAGTTAGTTATATCACGCCGTAGGACTTGATATATTACACCGTGGTGTATTGAAGAAACCTATACCCGTTATCTTTCAGGAGAGCATAAAAAACCTTGGGGTACTTTATTCATTGAGCGATAAAATGAGCATCTAAACGTGCTTATCAGAGAGCTTGAATGAGTTACCCGGTCTGTCCTACACATTTTTATGCTCTCCTATCAGACTCGTTGAAGGTATAAAAACGGATCAAATCATCCTTGGTTTTCAGGCATAGCAAGCAAATTGGCTCGCTCATTGTCGGAAAGAATTGAGCGGCGCGGCATAGTCAGTTATCCATTTTCAGGTATTGATAGAGTGTTTCGCGGCTGATACCGAACTCCCGCGCCAATTGCGTTTTCTTTTCACCGGCAGCGGCGCGGCGCCGTAGTTCGGCACGGCGATCTGGTTCAAGTACTTTCTTACGCCCTCGGTAAGCCCCACGTTGCTTAGCAAGTGCAATACCTTCGCGTTGTCGCTCGCGGATCAACGCACGTTCGAATTCGGCAAACGCTCCCATGACAGACAACATCAGGTTTGCCATCGGTGAATCTTCCCCGGTAAAACAAAGATGTTCTTTGACAAATTCGATGAGTACACCACGCCGTGTCAGTGCTTGTACAATATAACGCAGATCGTCGAGATTACGCGCTAGTCTATCCATACTATGAATCACTACGGTGTCACCCTCACGTGCGAAACTGATAAGTGACTCCAGTTGCGGGCGTTTCACGTCCTTTCCCGACGCCTTATCGGTAAAAATTCGGTCAACCTGAATCCCTTCCAGTTGTCGTTCCGGGTTTTGGTCGAAAGTGCTTACCCGGATGTAGCCAATGCGCTGTCCTTTCATGCAGATTTACCTTACACCGACCAGCATGTTTTCAATCAAACGGGTCATTGTTTCTTTTTGCGTTGGTGCTGATTCTGCGATAAGCAACGTCAACGCAGCGAGTCCGATGTCGTTTATAACCGGTTGTCCATCTCGTATCAGTGCGTTGTTATTGCTGAGGAAGTCAACAAATAAAAAAGCAGCAGTACGTTTGTTACCATCAGACAAAGGATGATTTTTGATGACGAAATACAGTAGATGTGCCGCTTTACGTTCAATGGTTGGATAAGCAGGCTCACCGAATACGGACTGGTCCAGGTTGCCGAGAATAGCTGCGAGTGCATCACCGCGCTCCAGACCAAAAAGCTCACTGGCCTCATTCCGTGACATAAGATCCGCTTTCAACCCAGCGATGGAACGTCTGACTTCGTCAATAGACGGCATAAGCCCCCCCGTTGTTCCCTTGGGTTCAGCCAATGAACCTTCATCGTAGCGTTGCAATAGCAAGAAGGTTTGAATATAACGGCTGACAATTTCAACCAAACCTTTGCCTGTTTCAACAATGAGACTGGGAGATTGCGCAGTCTTCCTGACTAATGCCAATGCAGCCTCCAGTTCGGCTGCGTTGCGTTCGAAACGGGTGCGATCCAGCGACCATCCTTGTATCAAATGGTCGCGTAAAACACTGGTCGCCCATTGACGAAATAACGTACCCCGTTTCGAATTAACGCGGTAGCCGACAGAAATGATGGCATCAAGATTATAATGTTTTATTTTTCGGGAAACGGATCGATGCCCCTCTTGTTGAACTACCGAGAAATCCTCGGTAGTTGCTATTTCCGTCAATTCACCACTGGCATAAATGTTTTTGAGGTGCAGGCCAATGTTATCAGTCGATGTTGCTAAAATTTCCGCCAGTTGCCGTTGTGTGAGCCAAAGTGTATCGCCTTCTAGCCTTACTGAAACTTTATCCCCATTGCTTGGTTGATAAATGACAAGTTCGCCCATCTCATTGCCTTTTGTGTTCTGAAGTGTCAGGAAAGACTCTATGATCCTCTTCAATAGATGTCAATTAATGCATAATTGGGTTTATTCTGACATGTTTTACTTGGCAAAACTGCCATCAGGATAGGTATGGTTCAAACTGACACTCATGGCTTAGCGTACTATTTTTTGTGCGCCGTGCACAGGCACGGTCTTTCAGTGGGTGCGAATCCCGCCCGGCAATTTTCGTTCCAGCCGGTAGTAATCAGAGCAGTCGTGGCGGTAACAAAGCGGTTGAAGCCTCTGGTGTATAGGATCATTTTAGTGATTCAGCGAGTATGCAGGCCGTAACGTAAGTGAATTCGGTGACCGCCCAGGCGGTCACCGCTAAGGAAAGGTATTATCACCATCTATACCCTTCATCTTTCAAGCTGCTGCTTTGTTGGCTGCACTCACTCACCCCGGTCACATAGTTATCTATGCTCCCGGGGATTCGTTCACTTACCGCCGCGCTGCAACTCGAAATCTATTAGGTATATAAATCAGGCTACACATTTTTATAATGGGTTCCAACACTTTGAATCTCGATTATTTTGTCAGGGTCATTTTTGATGAATGTTACCCTGTGTTCTTGGCTTAGCCTTATACTAAATAAATCCCTACCTTTCAGTTTTTCGAAGTTACTTCCGCTTGCTGTACCAATATTTTTTGCTGCTGTAGCTGGATCATTACCCTTTTGCACCTCTTTTATAAATGAGCTATATTTTTGTTTTGCAGCAGCATCCATATTAGCAAATCCATTCCCAGATTTGTTATCTCTCAGTTTTTGCAAACTAACTCTCCAATTAGACGGTGCTGTTGGGTTCAATGTAGACGTAGACGGTGCTATTGGAGGCAATTTAGGTGGTTTTGTTGGACCGGCCAGATAACCTATTCTTCCATCAGGTAACTTCTGTGGTGGTCGAAAGAAAGGTTTAGAAAGTTTTTTTCTCGCAATATAATTTTCTAATGATTTAGTTTCTAGTCCACTGTAAAAATTTTTTGAAAAAATACTCTTTCCTAGTGATGTTGCAGCAGATAAGATAAATAAAAAATCAATTAATTTAAAAAATCTTGCGGCGTTTGATTGTTGATTTTCCTCCAGTGGGATTTCCTGTGAAGCGAAAAAATATAGTGCTAATAATTTATCTTCATCTAAATAAGCACTTAATGGTTTATTTTCAAGACTAGGAACATCCCAAGTATTTTCAGGATGTTCACCTTCAAAATCCAGTTCGTTCTTGTAAAAACCGTTTGCCATATCTTTAGCGATTTGATCACCATTCTCATCTAATAGTGAAGAGTCAAGATTAGACATATATTCTTGATAAATTCTATCCGCAGTATCTTTATTATTATAATAGTCCTCTGGAAGTTGAGATACATTATGAATACCACTTACAGATAAAGCGTATGCTAATATTATTTTCTTGGCTCGATATTCAATTCCATATGCCGCTGTATGACCTTCATCTGTTTGCTTAAAGTTTAGTATACGTATTATATCTCCTGCTATTTGCTTTTCAATAGGTGGATATCCACTTCTATCATCAGAAGTTAATTGTACTCGTGTATTTTCAGTCATTATATTTTCCCATCATGTTGGTGTTTATTGAAATAAATAATAATATAAATTGCAGCGTTGATTTCCGGCGTTGCCGTTTCTTAACTGCTTTAATTGAAGCATCAGGCTTATTTTCTCTCGATAATATCCTTAAGTATAAAGAATAGTTATTTATATGATTGCTTGACATATAAGTAGCATAGCACCTCTATTGTGTCAAGCACTGATAAATAACTTAATTTTGATTATATTATAGACATGAGTGATTCAATTCTAATTAAATCTTTGTAGCCCGAGCCTGTTTGTCAGGGCTCTTCCCGCGACAATATCCACGAATGAAACAGAATGAGATCTATCTATTTTTTGGGGTGCTGCCGCTAATGATAAGCAAAAAAAATAAAACTGCTTGATGTGGATTTTATGTTAAATAATTTAAGCGATGGTAAATATTTTTCGATTTTTTATAAAAGTGAGTTAATTTTGTAAATAAGATTTACGTTTTTATATATTTATTAGTTATAGCTGGATTCGACTAATAAGCGCAATTTTTCAGAATGGTGGTCAGTTGCACTCATGGAATTCGTATCAAAAATGATGAAAAGCTAATTATATGTTTAATAACTTTATCAAGGAATCTTCCTAATACCATCCAACGATTCTTGACATTCCATAACGGGCTTCTAGTCTTTATACATCATTTGAGTGTCTGACCTAAAACTTGAACATTCCAATCCTGAATGTCGGGATTGGGAGTTAACAATCTAACAAAAATACAGGCCCAACTATGAATCCATTCGATCATGTAGTCCCCATGCGAAAAGAAGAACTACACCATGTTCCCGCTGCACATATTGTCATGAGTATGGCGGCATTTACTTCAATAGAAATGGTGACCTTTACATTGGCACTAACCAGTATCTGGTCGCCATTAAGAATTTCCAGAACCGTTCCCAAAAGCTTAAGGAACGGGTGGCCGAAATCGAAAAAGAAATGGGTGCGAACAATTGAGACGATTGCACCAACTAGGCTCAGTGACCATAATCTAGCCTAATGGGAGCGAAGCTGCAAAATACAACATTTGATTTTTTTAAACGGGTATTTGCAGCTTTACTCCCACTTTGCCATCTACAGCACTTTCAAGGCTGTACTTAGACCTCAGTAATTGATGGCAGCAATTTTAGGTTCACCAACTGAATTTCAATATCGTTAGCTTCCCAAAATTTCATATATTCTGTCAGAATTGCAGCCTTCATAAAGTAGGGAAACCAAATCGCCATTATCCCATCCGCCAACAAAGTCCATCGCTACGATCCCTAGAGTTGGTTTATCGTGGCCCGGGTGTGCAGGCTGGTAGGTGTTAACAAGCCAATCTTTAAGGTGTTTGTGCATATACGTAGCATAATTAATAGTGACATCAAGGCCACTGTATGCACTCGTGTTAGTCAGATATAGAGTATCCCCACTATCCTTCGATGCCTTTTCGAGATGATCCACGACAAAATGATATTTTTCCTCCATCCCTGGGTCATCAAAATGGTCCTCAATATCCATTGATGTCCAGGCGATCCCGGGCAAATCCTTATTCCTTGAGATGACAACAACCTTTCCTCTGACATCACCAAGCTTTGGAATTTGGCTATCGTCATGAAAGAGCGGAGAGTATTTGTCCTTGTAATGCTTGAAAATAGCATCGAATAGTTCGTCTGATGCTGTTGATTGCTCCTGCTTGATACACATCAGAATTGTTTCAGATGGATTAGCTTTAAGAAAATTTTGGCAATCATTGATTACCGAACCGAACACAATGTATTCATTGATAATTCCATGATACGTTTTGAAAATCCATCTGCCCTCATGGCCATCAATGACAAATCCACCATCATTCGTCTTTGCATGACATCGGATATCCAAATAGCGAATTCCTAACTGCAATTGGTCCGATATTGACAAATCCTGGCATTGACCATTCCCCATTATGTCATTATGAGCACAACTTTCATGTGTTCCTGGAATAGTGATATGACTCAAAAGTCGATTGTCATCATGTAATCGTCCCATCCAAGCATTAGGAGCCCATCCTGACAGCGAACTTTCGGTTTGAAGGTCAATATTTAATTTTTCGTCGATATTATTACTGTTATTATCCATATTCATTTCTCACTATATTAACTTAAGTTATCTAAGAGGTATTTAGCGTATGACATAGAGCATAGAGCGATATTATTATTCTCAAGTATAGCTACTATTCTGAAGAAGTTGGAAGCTCACTAATAATAGGCAATTAAGGCAGGTGATTATTGAGAAAATATAGTGATTATATTATAAGGTTAATCATAATGGAATAAACAGACATTACCGTCATTAAAATAATGACCGGAAATCATTTTCTCCTATTATACTTGGCAAATCAAAATGAATATATTGGATTTTATTTTAATTATCTCAATCATGGTATAAATTAGTAATTCAATAAATATATTAGATGTTGTAATCAACAATCTAAAGAAAATATTGAGATCAAAAATCTTTTAAAATAAATTATAGTACAAATATATTTTTGGCTTATTCACCGTCAATCTTAAGGTCATGGTGTAACCGCGATTAATATATATAATATAACCATTATTTATATATTTAAAATAGAAAGATCTATCCCTTTTTCTATTTTAAGGTGCAGTGTTTACGCTGTCTGGACACGTGATGAAAGGAGAAATACGGCCTCCAGTCAAGTAGTTAATGAAGGTGTTCTGACGATTTTAGCGTATCGTTTTCGTTCCACTAGTCCTCAAACTCTTTGCAAGCTTAAATATGTACAACACTTTACATATTCTTAAGTGTCATTCTAAATTAAAGAACATTGAATCATCAACATGGGCTTCACTACAAGGTTAATCAATGAACATCATTTGTCAAATGATTGAAAAAAGAGCATCGGAAAATGCTCACGAGTTAATTTTCAAGTTCCTTTCTGACGGAGAAAGAGAAGAAGAGCAATTAAGCTGGAATAATTTACATCGGGGTCAAAAAAGTATCGCTTATTATTTACAGCAATATTGTCAGCCTGGCGATCGGGTAATAGTTATGTTGCCTTCCGGTCTACTCTTTGTTCAGACAATAGCCGCGTGCTTATACTCAAGTGTGGTCGCGGTACCAGTGAATAGCGCCCGGCCCGAAGGAAGAGGTTGGGATACTATTCTGAAAATAATAATGGATAGTGGTGCCCGATTAGTTATCACGACCTCAAAACAGAGTGAGAAAGTAAAAGAAGTATTTGCAAAAGAAAGCGGCTTTAATGAAGTAAAGGTAATATCAGCAAATGAATTGATAGAAGCCCAGGAAGATGCATCTTACCGTGGCGGATCGAATCTGGCATTGCTCCAGTATACCTCAGGTTCAACCGGTGAGCCTAAAGGCGTCATGGTCGGTTATGAAAATTTAATCAATAATCTGGAGGCAATAAAAAACAGGTTTGCATGTTCAGAAGAGGGCTGTGGCGTCATTTGGCTTCCGCCCTACCATGATATGGGTTTATTAGGTGGTATACTCCAGCCTTTCTATAGCGGTGTTCCAGTTGTACTGATGCCGCCTACTTCAGTAATTCAGCAACCCGCTCTGTGGTTAAAAGCCATTTCAAAATATAAAGCGACCATTTCCGGCGGACCTAACTTTATCTATGAACAAAGTGTTGAAAGAATAAGCGATAAGGATTTGGAGTCTATTGATCTTTCAAATTGGAAGAATGCATTTAGTGGAGCAGAGCCAATCAGAGCAGATATCCTTCAACGTTTTTCCGAACGATTTAGCTCTTATGGTTTTAACAAGGACGCTCTTTATCCCTGTTATGGGTTGGCGGAAAGTACCCTGTATGTTTCAGGGCCCGTAACTAATAACCACGGAATGAAAGTAGAGAATTTTAATTCGAGAGCGTTGAGTGAAGGAAACGTTATTAAAGCCAACAGCGTGAATGGTAACATCACATTGGTCAGCCATGGCAAACCATACGAAAATCAAGAGATTATTATCTGCAAAACTGATATGGCGGACGTATTACCTGAAGGTAAAGTTGGCGAAATTTGGCTGAAAGGGCCTTCCGTAACTTACGGTTACTGGAATAATGAGAATGCCACCCGCAGTGAATTCAATCAGTATACATCAGATAATAAAGGCCCTTATTTGCGAACAGGCGATTTGGGATTTTTATTTGATGGAGATCTATATATTAGTGGCAGGATAAAAGACGTCATTATTATCAGAGGAAAAAATCATTATCCCCAAGATATAGAAAATACGTCACAGATATCTGACACTGCACTTATTTCAGGGGGATGTGTCGCTTTTGCGGATGAAAAAGGGGTTATCGTCATACAAGAAGTAAAAAGAAGCGACATTAAGAAAATCGATGTCAAAGAAATAATGAAGAAAATAAGAGTTAATATTACTAATAACCATGAGGTCTCTGTTAGTAAAATTATTCTTATCCGGCCTGGCGGAATACTCAAGACATCAAGTGGTAAAGTACGTCGCAAGGCCATGCAGGAATTGCTTCTTTCCGGTAAGTTAACTGTAATCGATGAATGGAATGCCCAGTCTGCAAGTCGTGATCAGCAAAATAACCATCAGGATACGAATCGATCCTTCGTTATAAACTGGTTTGACAACTGGTTAATTCGAGAAACGGGAGAAGCACTGCCTGATATGACGGCTGGAGAAATTCATCTCTATAACCTCGGGATCGATTCACTCCAGAAAGCGACTTTGCTTGCCGATTTTTCAGATTTGACCTCTCACCAATTACCTTCAGATATCTTTGAGCGCCATGAATACTTGGTGTCTTTTTTAAATGAATTAGAAGCCATTTACAATTTTATCAGCGGATACAACCAACTGTCGCCTGAGTTGCGCACGCAGATTACGAGTCAGCTAGAAAATGAAGGTGATCATCAGGTATTTGAAGATATTAATGCTATACCCGAAGCGTTCTTTAATCCTGTACATTTGAAAGGCGTAAAAGAAATTGAGGCTCGTCTCGAATCAATGAAAGGCGTTAGTCTCCCCTTCTTTACAACCCATGAAGGAGTGAATGGTTCTCATACAGTAATGAATGAGGAAAACTACCTCAATTTCTCTAACCATAATTATCTTGGCTTGGCTCAACATCCCGAGGTTAAATCAGCCTCCATGGAAGCTATCAATAAATATGGCACCAGCCCTTCCGCGGCAAGGATTGTGGCGGGTCAACGCCCTGTTCATGTTGATCTGGAAGCAGAGATAGCGAAGTTTACCGGTCATGAGGACGCCATTACTTTTGTAAGCAGCAATTTTTGCAATGTGACCGTTATTGGTCATTTAATGCAGCGCGGCGATCTTATTTTGTACGATGAATATAGCCACGACAGCCTTCTCCAGGGCGGAAAATTGTCTCAGGCGGATATGTTGCCGTTTGCGCATAATAATTGGCGAATGGCTGATGAACTTCTTAATAAGAAAAGGAAACATTACAGGAAAGTCATGCTCTTTATAGAAGGTGCTTATAGTATGGATGGCGATATTCCTGATTTGAAGAAATTTGTTGAAATAAAGAAAAAGCATAAAGTATTGTTGATGGTAGATGAATGTCTTTCCATTGGGGTTTTGGGAGAAAGTGGACGGGGTGTTTGCGAGCATTGTGATGTCATGCCATCTGAAATAGATATTTGTATGGGTGGAATTAGTAAAAGCTTTGCAAGCTGTGGTGGTTATATCGCGGGCCAGCGATCCTTTATAACTTATCTACGGTATACGACGCCGGGTTTTGTTTATACCACGGGCATGCCACCGGCTGCCGCCGCATCGGCGCTTACCGCCATTAAAGTGATACAAAAGGAAAAGTACAGAGTTCATGAAGTACAAAAATTATCAAAATATTTCGTTAATAAAGCGAATTCACTTGGTCTAGATACAGGATTAAGTAAAGATACCCCAGTTATCCCTCTTATGATAGGCGCCGAGAATAAATGTATCTATATTTATCAAAAGTTGAGGGAGAATTTAATCAATGTGCAACCTATCTTGCATCCAGCCGTACCTGAGAATAAAGCTCGTTTACGTTTTTTTATTAACTATGGACACACGGTTGAGGACATCAATAAAGTTCTCAATATCATAAAAGAGCACATTTAATTAACTTTCGATATAATGGAAACCAATAATGAGCACGATGATAAAAAAAAGAGAGCATTATAAGAACGCATGTCTCTTTTTAGGGCATAATGCTTCAGCGGTCATATGGAATAATGCCGATGATATGTTTGCCATTGAAGATGAAAAAGAGAATCGCTCAAAAGGTGGAGAATATGTCCCCATCCACACAATATTGAAATTGATGAAATATGATATTGATGAATTGAATGTTATTAATTTCCTTGGCGAGGTTGATTATAACCATACTATAAAGGCTTTATGTGGCAATGATAGAGAAATATTTGAGCAATTCATAAAAAGAGTAAAGCTGTATGAATTGAAAATAAACCATCATGCTACCCATGCGATAAATGGCATCATTGAAGCCTGGGAACATCATAAAGAAAATAATCCACCTAAAAAATATCATATATTGATTACTGATGGTACGGGGGATGATTATGAATCGACATCTCTCTATACCGTGATAATCGATAAAAACAAAGCATTGGCAGATTGCATAAAGACATTACAACGGGTGAAAAGAATTTCCGCAGCAGATCTTTCATGCGGAATATTATTTGCCCGTGTAGTATGCAACGCCGATACAGGTTTTTCGCCGTTGAAAGATGAATATAAGTCACTTGGTTACGAAACGGAAATAACACGCCTGTTAGACGATAATAAACTTAATAAACTCAATCGAATTATCATAAAATTATCCGATGGTTTTTTGTCAAATAAGGAATGCGGTTTGATATCAGCCATTAGAAGTGATATCAAATCTTTCCTACCTGGTGTTAATGATGAAAACTTTTCTAAAAAAAAGGCGTATTACCACGAACGCAATAAAATCCGGCTTGAATGGAGCAGTTCTCGTAAGCCTGTTACCCTATTGGGGATAAAGAAGTCTCCGTCAGAAATTATTTTAGAAAAAAGCGCGCATCAGCATTTTTCACATGGCTTTTCTGTTAAATATATGCAGGAAATGGCCGTGAAGCATGTGAGAATGCCGTTGTGGTTGTTGCGGCACTTAAATGGATTAAGTCAATATGAGATCCGTGTTATTTCTTCCTATATTGCTAACAAATTTTTAGAAACCTATTTGGTAAAATTCATTGCTAGTGAAAAAGTTGAAAACCTGATTGTTGGCGGTGGTGTTCATTTCAATGTCAAACTCAATAATGTTTTACTGAATAGTATAAAGGGAGATATCTGCTGCTCTCCCCTTGCTGGTGATATTGTGCATGCACTGACAGGCGCTGTTATTCTTGATAATACATTATCTAATAGAAGCGTAAATCTGTTATTGCTAAAGCGTGATTTATCTTTGCCGTACAACGGTAAGTATGCAAAGAATATCATTTATACAGATAATCAAGCTGATTTTATTGAAAATACCGCTCACTATGTGAGTAAGGGATATATTGTCAATACAGTAAAGAACTGGGGGGAATTAGGTCCCAGAGCACTTATGTCAAATTCTACACTGTGTTTACCGACTGGTGAGTTGAAACAAGAAATTAACCTTCTTAATGGCCGGGATGACCATATGCCAATGGCCCCTGTATTAAGATCAGAGAACTTGCCGGTTCTCTTTAACATTAAAGAAGTCAACAGAGTAACAGGCTCACTTCATGGCATGATTATTGCGCTAAGTTATAACGATAATATATCGGAAGAAAGATATGAGGGAGTGATGCATAAAATACATGATGGTAGAACCACGGGCAGGCCGCTTGTGGTTAAATCAGACGTTGATATTGAAATGCTACGGAAAGTTGAAAATGAAACTGGCTATGCAGCGTTAATCAACACCTCTTTCAACATTCATGGTTATTCCACAGTGCAGCGGATGCAACATGCGTATCACGACTTCGATTATCAGTGCGGGAAAGCCGAAAAAGCGGGTATCCGTAAGCCTTTTCTTATTATCGGCAATTTTTAATAAAATATATACCTAATAGATTTCGAGTTGTAGCGCGGCGGCAAGTGAATGAATCCCCAGGAGCATAGATAACGATGTGACTGGGGTGAGTGAAAGCAGCCAACAAAGCAGCAGCTTGAAAGATGAAGGGTATAAAAGGAGTGTAAAAGCGTGAACTATAAAGAGATTAAGGAAGTAAAAGGTTTACCTTTACTTGGTTCAATATTGGATTATAAATCGGATGCTTTATCACTATTTCTTAATGCAGCAAGAGAGAATGGAGATATTTGCACAATAAAAATGGGCCCGGAGAGTATAATTTTCATTAACAACCCAGACTGGGTAGCAGAAATATTAGCAAAAAGGATAGATTTTTTTATTAAAAGCCCCAGTTATCGCGAATTAGAGTTATTGCTTGGCCAAGGGATGGTCACTACAGAAGGTGAGGTATGGAAAAAACAACGCGATAATGCCAGGCATGCTTTCACTATATCCAGTTTAAACACGTTGATCGCCCCGATAAAAGATATCGTCACGAACTTTTCTCATAATACTGTTTTAGATGGGCATCGACGTGACATATTCAAAGATATGCTTGATCTTTCCATGAACATTGCCTTGAAAACGCTCTTTGGACAAAGTAGTAGTGATATCAATAGGCACAGCGTTTCAATAGCGCTTGAAAATGCTTCTGATTATGTCATTAAACGTCTTGAGGCGATTATTAAACTGCCGCCTAACATTCCTACGTTTTCTGCATTAAAATTCAGGAAGGAAAAATCCGTACTTGACAGACAAATTGTTGAAATGATTAAAAATCATGACAATCATAGTGGGAAAGGTTGTCTGTTAAACATGATCTTGGAAAATGAAACCGATCATGATGAGATAAAGAATCAATTACTTACCTTTTTTTTAACGTCTTACGAAACGATTGCATCCGCAGCCACCTGGACATTTTATTTCATTTCCCGCTATAAACGCTGGCATAAAATTATTAAAGATGAATATACCCAAGCTGTATTGGAAAAGACCAATGATATTTTCGAATTAAAATATACCAACGCGGTTATTAATGAAAGTATGCGTCTTCTGCCTCCGGTATGGTCTTTTTCCCGGACGGCTAAAGAAAATGTCACTATAGGTGAATATAAGATCGCCGCAGGAAAAATGGTGGTTATTTCCCCTTATTGTTTGCAGAGACATCCAGACTACTGGGAAAAAGCTGACGACTTTATCCCTATGCGTTGGCTCGGTGAACTATACAGCCATAAGCTTAACCGTACTTTTATTCCTTTTGGCGCCGGCCCCAGGATATGTCTGGGTATGAATTATGCTCGCATGGTTTTACCGATTATTATCGGTGAGTTTTGTAAAAGAGGATTTTTCGAAACAAGTTATCAGGGATATCCGGAACTAAAAGCAGGTATTACTATCAGACCTGTGAAGGGTATTAATGGTGTTTGGCGGTGTCTGGCTGATGAGGAGGATATAAAATGAATTTGGCAGGAAAAAATATCTGGGTAATTGGTGCATCCATGGGGATTGGGCATGCCTTAGTTAAAGAGCTTAACTCTTATACGACAAACCTAGTCATTTCTAGCCGGAAAAAAGATTTGCTGAAAAAATTGGCGACGGAAATTAATCTTCCGGAGGAAAATGTTATCCCTTTCGACATTACAAATCATGACGAAGCGAAAGAAGCGGTGCATAAAGTGCTTCAACTGATGGGAAGTATTGACTGTATCATTTTTACTGCTGGCGTCAGTCAACGCTCTTTAATCACAGACACACAGCTCTTTGTCTATGACAAATTGATGAATTTAAATTTTTTATCTATTGTTAACATAGCATTAACTATACTCCCTTCGATGATTGAGAAAAAAAGTGGATATTTTGTGGTTCTCTCCAGTGTGGCGGGTAAGTTTGGTACTCCGAATCGCTCTGGTTATGCAGCATCGAAGAATGCATTACATGGTTTTTTTGAGTCTCTGCGTGCTGAACATATGAAAGACAATATCAGTGTTACACTTGTTTGCCCCGGTTTTATTAATACCGATATTACTATCAGATCTCTCACTGGAAATGGGGAGCCTTATCAACGCATTGATAGTGAACTGGAACACGGTATTCCAGTCGATTTATGCGCCAGAAAAATTGTTAAGGCAATCATTAGCGAAAAAAGAGAGATATACCCCGGAGGTAATAGAGAAGTCATTGGTGTATACCTTAATCGATTTTTTCCACGATTGTTACAGTATATTGTTGCATTAAAGGGAAACTAATATATAGCCTTCATCTTTCAAGCTGCTGCTTTGTTGGCTACTTTCACTCACCCCAGTCACATAGTTGTCTATGCTCCTGGGGATTCGTTCACTTGCCGCCGCGCTGCAACTCGAAATCTATTAGGTATATACCCTTCATCAGGGTATAGTTAATCGCCCTTTCATTAACGGTGACCTTTTAACTGGTCACCGAAATTTTCTATATATTCACGACAATGTCTCGCATTTAGACCTGTTTTATGATTAATTATTTTTTATTTGATGGTGATTATCTGCATACCAGGAGATATAATCATGACTTGATATTGGTGTTTCAATTCCAGCCTTATCCACGCCAAAACTAGAAATATAATCATTGATTCTTTCTGCATGCTTACGTATATATTCGATGCGTCTCTCGTCTATTTTTTGAGATTCCTGTAAATTGATCACTTCACTTTTTAGAAGATTGCTCATGGTACGATGAATCCAGTCGAGAAGATAACCTTCGATGATCATATCAAAATCATCATCATTATTATCGTGGTATGTATCAATAGTTGTCGTCACCACGGATAGAACGGCATATGTCTGGCTTAATTCTAGAAAATCTCCACTATGCTTATTGAGCATGTCTAAGTTTATTTTCTTATTATTATTCACTATTAGTCTATTTAATTTTTTATATAAAAAATTCATATAATCATTCAAAATGGAAAATAGGTTATGCTGGAAAGATGTTTTGTTTATTTCTTTCATCTTATTGAGAATGATCATCCCTCCGGCTTTTAGTGATAATACAAGATTGTCCCCTTCTGAAGTAATTGCACCAAAATTAGATATTAGATAAGGGGATATCTTGTTAAGCGTAAATAATCCCTGGGCACCGCAGCGTTCACGACAATTAATTAATATTTCTTGTGTTCGCCATGTGCATAGGGATTTAGCGGTAATGATTTCAATAAGTAGCTCATCTTTAAATTTAAAGTTTTTAACTGATTCTGATAATATAATTGAAACTTTTCTTATTAATTCTTTTAAGTATAACGCGTGAATAATCGTACTCAGAGTATCCCAGGCAATACCCTCTTTGAAATGAGAATAATTAATTATTGGCATAGCACCTGAATAACCGAATGTTTTTCGTTTATTTCCATATGTGTTGGTTATATGAAGGGCTGATTTGGCTGCTGCAACTGAGCTTACTGCCATGCATAACTTGCCTGAATGTATTCTATCTGTAATTAACGAGAATCTTTCTCTTAATTCTTTAATATGCAATGATATTTTACCATCCTTGGTCAGCGTTATCATATTGCCAGCAAGGAGTCCTTCAAAAGGAATTTCAACATTATTAAATGAGGTGATTGCGTTATCTAAATAAAATCCTGGCTTATCGCCAAGTGGAGTAATTTTAATGCCAGGAGTTAATTTACTATTTACGGATAGTGGCAGAATAAATGGAAAAATACCATATTTCTTTCCTGATACATTTAACTGAGCTAAAATGACAGCTACTTTTGGTAATTTACAAGGTGTGGTATTAGGCATAAATTTATATGCATTTGGGCTAGGTGAATTCAATATGAATACACCTTTTTCCGGGAGATAATTAGCCTGTGTTTCGATTGCGATTAGATCATTCCCATGAGCCAATTCAGTCGCCAGATATACCCCAATAGCACGACCTGAACAAAGTTTTTGGTAGAGATCTTCCACATATGGCGTTTGCACTCCTAAGTTAGCGATAGTACCTATGGTTAAATTAAAATGAATTGACATCATGGAAACCACAGCAGAATCATGTGGGGCTACAAGTTCATGAAGGGCAACTAACTCCTTAAATGATGTCATATGGATATTATTATTTTGAATATATTTAAGCAGTTCTATGAACTTTTTTACTGGTGATGGGTAACTACCACAACTGTTTTTAAGTATTTCTAAAAGGCTATCAGATATCCCTATATCTCCTATGGATAAATAAGATTTTAATTTTGACGCTGAATTGCATAATGATTTATTCATATATCGACGAAACCTTTACTAGAATAACAATATCTGTGTTAACTATCTGTATATTAGTTATCTAATAGTGTAATGGGATACGTCGGAAACATATACTTTTAATTTAAGAAAATTATTAACGGAAGTGACTGTCAATTTCTTAAATCCCATGCTTCATAAACTGACAATAATAGTTTCGTGTGAAAATTACTACAGGTGTTCTATTCTATTCAGACAAGGAAAATAAACCGGCAAAAACAAAAGCTTAAATTGAGTGTTTAGGAATGGCGATATTGGCGTTTGAGATTATCTAACAAGCTCTCAGATCGCAAAAATCGAGCGGCATTCTCTTTAAATAATCTACTATTCGGTAAATATAACTTTGAAAATTTATTCATTTATAAATAGTAAAAATTAATTACATATATAATAA
>NZ_NMQR01000030.1 GCF_003545805.1 Photorhabdus sp. CRCIA-P01
CAAAAGAAATCTTCGACCAATATTCAAAATATTAGAATTCACCTGTACAAATATTGAATTACGAAGTGCGGTGACATTTTTTAAACGTTATCTCCTTGAAGGTGGTGTTAATTTTCACTCTATCTCTATGGACGATATTCCTTTTGACTTTTTTCCAAAAGCACAACGTCATCACCTATTTTATAAAATAAAATCAATAGATGGTAAACAAATCAAATCAATTGATTCAGGCCGTTACGAATTTATGCTGTATTTTTGCCTGATGAAAGGCATTGAAAATGGTACTGTATTTATTCGAGATAGCAATAATTTTAGGTCACTGGAAGATGAGTTAATTAATGCTGAGGTATGGAAAAGAGATAAAGAAAAAATTCTTTCACAGTTAAATATGCCATTGTTAAAACACGATATCGCTAATTTATTGGAGATAGTAGAAATATCCTTAGAAAATAAATACCATGCCGTGAATACCCGTATCCAGCATGAGTGATCTTATGCGTTTTGTTGCCGAAGAAACACGTTATACCCGTAGTCATTGAAGATGCTTGATTTTATCCGAAATGGAGATCATTATCCTCGCTATGAAAATATTTATTACATCAGAACAAAAAATCAAACTTGAGCGTCTTCACGACACCACTCGCGATGGTCAAGTACGAGACAGAATAAAAGCTATCCTTCTGGCTTCTGAAGGGTGGAGTTCTGTGATGATAGCCCAGGCATTGCGACTCCATCAGACCACCGTTGACCGCCATATCAGTGATTACCTTAATCATGGTAAACTTAAATCGGGTAATGGGGGGTCTGACAGTTTACTTTCCCGAGAACAAACTGATTTTTTAATCAACCACTTATCTCAACATCTTTTCCATCACACCCATGAAATCGTGGCCTATGTCACTCAGCTCTGGAATATTACCTTTAGTATTCCCGGCATGAATAAATGGCTACACCGTCAGGGGTAAAAATCTATGGTCACCCCCGTTTTTGCAACACAAATTTTGATGTATGGTGGGCTTGCGTAAATCTATTCGGCGTCTGCGGCGTCTGGTGAGCAGTCATGCCCGCGCCACGATGAGTTCCGTGCCTGCCGAACCTTAAAAACCGGTCGGCTTCAGAGAGCCATTTTCTATATCAGGTTCATCAGCAGGCCGATATGCCGTTCATGTCATCAATTATCTGTCGTCGCAAAACCAGATGGTAACTGCTTAACTTACTGAGCTAACGCAGTTTTTCGTTGGCTCTTTTATTTAATGAACACCGTCTGATGTGCCGTAACGGCCCAGGCTATTCGTGCCAGTTTGTTCGCCAGCGCGCACGCCACAACGTTCGAGTGATGGCGGGCAAGCTGCCTGTTCACCCACTCTGCCAGACGCCCTGGATTATGCTCCAGCCGCGGCATAAAGATCCTGGCACACTGCACCAGCAGCCGTCTCAGATTTTTATCACCCCGCTTGCTGATGCCCATCAGTGTCGTTTTTCCACCCGTGCTGTACTGGCGGGGAACCAGCCCTGTTGAAGCCGCAAAGTCACGGCTGCTGGCATAGTTTTTACCGTCCCCCAGCCGCCTGGCTAACAGACTCGCCGTTACCGGCCCAACGCCAGGAATGGTCAGCAGGCGTTGCGCGGTTTCATCTTCCGCCAGAGGCGTTTTCAGTTCCTTATCGACTTCCTCAATTTCTCCGCTGAGGTAAACATAATGACTGTGGAGTCTGCTCAGAACCCTTGCCAGATAAGGCGGAAAGTCATTTTCTTCCAGCACAGCGGCCAGACGTCGTATCACGGCAATACCGCGCGGCAGACTGACGCCGAACTCCAGCAAAAAAGCGTGCATCTGATGGGTGGTTTTAACGCGTTGCCATATCAGTGCGTCTCTGACGCGATGGAGGGCGGCCATCGCCTGTTGGTCTTCTGTGCGGGGGGGCACAAAGCGCATGGAGGGCCGGGAAGCTGCCTCGCAGATAGCTTCAGCATCGACAAAATCGTTCTTGTTACTCTTAACAAAAGGACGGACGAACTGCGGAGAAATCAGCTTTGCCTCATGGCCTAAATCAGCGATCCGGCGAGCCATAAGGCAGAGAAACAGCGACAATTTATTGAATATGATGAAAATCTTAAAGTCACAGCGAAAGACGAACCCCTCCTTTTTCTTGACGCGGTTCACCCGACTCAAGGCACCAAACTCGGTTATGGCTGGATGCGAAAAGGTGAGAAAAAAACAGTCAAAACAACCGGAAGCCGAACTCGCCTGAATCTATTGGGCGCCCTCAACCTGAATGCCATTGGTCGTACGGTGTTCCAGGAATATCAAACCCTCAATGACTACAACATTTGCTGTTTTTTCAATGAAATAAGAAGGTCTTATCCTGACTATCATCAAAAAATTCATCTTATTGTGGATGGGGCGGGTTACAACAAAGCTCATCTTGTGAAGGAGTGGGCTTATGTTAGCAATATTGAATTACATTACCTTCCTCCATACAGCCCAAATTTAAACCCGATAGAGCGATTATGGAAGGTCATGAATGAACATGTTCGAAATAACCGTTATTTCGCGGATAAACATGAGGTTCGAGACAAAGTCTTCAAATTTTTCACCACAACGCTACCTGATATAGCGGACTCGCTGACGTCTAGAATTAACGACCATTTTCAGGTGCTAAAAACTGCATCTTGAAGTTTCTTGGGTATAATGAGACAATTTTAAAATGTGCTTATAAAAATGGAGTAAAGTTAAAGTATCATTGTGCTTCTGGACATTGTGGAAAATGTAGAGTTAAACTTGTTTCTGGTCAGGTTAACTTAAAACATTCAGGAGGTATATCTAGAGAAAAAATATCAGATGGATATATTTTAACTTGCTGCTCGTATCCAATTAGTGATATTGAAATATAAATGTTTGGAATAATAAAATGAAGAATGCTGTTTTATTTTTATCTATAATTATATCTTTGAAATCATATTCATTTAATGATGTTGAATTTAGCTTTGTTGAAGGAGGTGAATTTTATGTTGGTAATGTATTTGGTGTTCAAGATTATGAAAATCACTTTAATGTTAAATTAAATTCATTTTATATCATGAAAAATGAAGTAACTTATTCACTATATAAAGAAGTATATGAATGGGCAATATTAAATGGTTATGAATTTGATGATGGCTGCAATGGTGCGTCTTATGAAGATTGTCTTCCCTCAGAAGAAGATAATGGGAAACATCCTGTAACTAATATTGAATGGTTAGATACTATTGTCTTTTCAAATGCATTAAGTGAAAAATCAAATCTCAATCCTGTATATTTAAAAAAAGGAAATGAAATTATTAAGAAAAAAAGAAAAGAATTAAATATTTATATAAATGAGAAAGCTAATGGTTATCGTTTACCAACATTAAATGAATGGCATGTTGCAGCAAGAGGTGGAAAACCTGCACTACGATTAGGAAGATATGGATATTATCATTCAGGGAGCAATGATCCAAAAAAGGTAGCATGGTATCCTGAATTTAATCTAAATCATTTTGGCACACAAATAGTAGGTAAATTATCTCCAAATGATTTAGATTTATATGATATGAGTGGGAATGTTTCTGAGTGGATTTACCATATTGATGATTTTTATGGAGTGAATATGTACTATTTTTGTGGAGGTAGTTATCTTTCTCACTCAAAAAATTTATCAAGCTGCGATATGCATAGTTCAAATTATTTTCTTCCAGATGTTGGATTTAGATTAGTAAGGAATCACTTAAATGAAAATTAAATATTATTTAATCTTTATCTTTCTTTTTTCATTTGATACATTTTCTTGTAACGGAAGTAAAGTAAATCTAAAGAATGGTGCTAATTTTTTAGATTTAAACAGAGATGGAAAAAAAGATGTGGTTTTTTATGCTGAATTTGAAAATAACACATCACATCCAAGCCATACTTTAACAGTTTTCATAAAAAATAAAGATAATAGATTCAATATAATTCCTGTTCCAAATGATAGTGGGTTCACTTGGTTTGATTACAAATTATCTGCATATGATATAAAAATACAAGATTATGAATTAAGAGTAAAGAACGGTATTTATTATATTTTATTTTCAAAGAAAAAGATTGATACAGAAGATATATTTGGTGAGCACCCTGTTGAATTTATTATATATGAAATAAAATATAATGATGAAGATGCCGGTATTTCTGATTATTATTGGGATCGCGTTAATGAGTTTATCACAAAAAAAACATATAAAAGTGTTAGCAATGCTATTTTAGAATTCGATGATAGGTGTAACTTATGAAAATAATTTTTTTGGTTTTTTTTTGCCCTTTTTTTGCCACTCAAAAGAGGTTTTAATTTACACAAAGGAAGTGCAAAAAGCGATCGATAAAACAACTAATTTATGTTTAGGTGAAACTGAATGGCCAGCTTCAAATAATGATAATTCTATATGGGTCAATGCAAGAATGGAATCTCTTGTTGATTCGGGTTTGATTAAATCAAATCTAAAAGGAAAAAATAAGACATGGACACTTACTGATTTGGGAAAGAAAGAATATAATAAAAATGGTGATTTCTGTTACGGTAGAATGATGGTAAAAGAAATTTTAAATATTACCTACATAAACAAAAAAAAAGGTTTTATAGTTTTTAACTATTACATTCATTCATTACCAAACTGGGCTAGAAATAAATCAATAAGATTTGCATATACTTATCTAGATAATATTATCTTAGGCATTAACACTGAAAAATATCAAATCGATTTTGAAAAAACAAATACTGGAATGATTAAAATAATAAGTGATCCTGTGCAAGTTGAAATTCTTTATTAAGAACATATTTTTATAATAGGTATTTAAGTAGAATAAGCTACTTAAATACCTATTAGGCTATTTTTGCCCATCCTCCGATAGGGTTCAAAGTTGCTTTTCAGGTCCTTCCACTGTTTATGACTTTAATCTGTAAATAATGTCGCCAAGTCAACCGACTTGACGAACTCATCAACGCTAAATGTTGTTGCTATGTCATTAAACTCAAATCGACCATAGAAATTAATGTGTTGCCACGCCACTGGCGATATTTTCCCTAGCTGTCCCATCTCAAATAAACCGTCAGGATCACCTCTTTCAAGCAAATTGGACAAGAGTTCTGCGTTGAAATAAATAACTGCATTGGCTATGAGTCTGGTACATTCGTGGATAATATGTTGTTCATTTTCACTTTTTACATTCATTTTGCCCCCGTTGATATGCGCTATCGCTTTTTTCAATCGGTGGTAAGCTTCATCACGGTTTAATGCTTTGGCAACATATTGGCGCAGGGATTTATTATCAATATAGTCAAGCATATAGATGCTTCTTATAATATTATCCAGCTCCCACAACGCTTTTTTTGTTTTATTTTGTCGAGCATAAGAGCTTAATTTCCTAACAATGGATGATTGCGTCGTTTCCTTCTGACCAAGAGAAGCCATTATATGGGGTTTTCTGACCATAGCCCCCATTTGTTCCCTCGCACCCTCTCAACCCTTGCTACGACAGGTTTTCAAGGCAAATATCGTTTTCTGCACTCATCAATAGTAATTCAATAACTTTTTGAATATTAATGCTTTTATCTTTGTTGCAAAATTCATATTTTCCTAAGAAGCTTAAATGCCGCCAAGCAACGGGGGACATTTGAACTATCGCTTTCGCTTTTTGCTGATCTTTCTTTAAAAAATACTCATATAGTCGACATAGCAACTGTGCATTATAAAAAATAACTATTGTTGCAATAAGGCGAATGGATTCTGCATTGATACCCAAGTCTATTTCATCTTTTCCATTTAACACCTTACCGCCACTAATCTTTGCTATTGCTGATGTTAATTGATGGTAAGATTCACCACGACAAAGGCCGGACTGCACAATTTCACGTATTTCCTTCGAATCTATATAGTCTAATATATAATCATTCATGATGATCCGATCAAATTCCATCAGTGCTTTCAATGTAGGATTCTTTTTATAAACCGATAACTTACGAACAATTTTGCTTTGTGTTGTTTGTTTTAATGCTAAGGAGGCTAAGATCCTTAAAACATTATCCCATTCATTAATAATCAACCCAATATCTGCTTTATCACTCGGTTTTATCACATATTTAGCGTATTTTTTGGGCTCCTGAAATCCCACTAAGTTATTATTGGCTTTATTGTTTAGCTGTTTAAATCTCGGCATAAAACGGTATCCAAATAAATGGAGTAATGCAAAGTTCACCCGATTAATGCTGTGCATATCACCGGAAATGGAAGCTATTTCAACGTCGGACTGATTACTTTCAATGATATCTAAAAGATAATGTGATTCATGTTCATGAGCTCCAATCACTTTAAGACAGAGAGGCAGATGATTTGCATTAAGAGAATATAAAATGACCCCTTTTAATAATCCAAAATACTTTTTTGAATACCGAGATTTTATTGTACTGTATTTTGTACCGAATTTTTGTCCATCAACACTGGCATGAACTCCATAGTCTGCAAGATTATATTTACTGAAAATAGGGAGTTTTTTCATTTCGTTAATAATCAGATCACTTGCGTGGCTGAGTGTTTGCTTTCGGATAAAATTGTTCTGCATATTTTCGAAATTGTTAGCTTCAACATCGCTGATTTCTTGCATTTTAGCCGGTTCTATACCTGTAGCACTTGCAACTATGACCACATGAAGCGCCTCTTGGTTCTGTTTTTGCGTGACGAGGCTGAATATGAGTAAAAGATTTGATATAACGTGTTTCTTCGGCAACAAAACGCATAAGATCACTCATGCTGGATACGGGTATTCACGGCATGGTATTTATTTTCTAAGGATATTTCTACTATCTCCAATAAATTAGCGATATCGTGTTTTAACAATGGCATATTTAACTGTGAAAGAATTTTTTCTTTATCTCTTTTCCATACCTCAGCATTAATTAACTCATCTTCCAGTGACCTAAAATTATTGCTATCTCGAATAAATACAGTACCATTTTCAATGCCTTTCATCAGGTAAAAATACAGCATAAATTCGTAACGGCCTGAATCAATTGATTTGATTTGTTTACCATCTATTGATTTTATTTTATAAAATAGGTGATGACGTTGTGCTTTTGGAAAAAAGTCAAAAGGAATATCGTCCATAGAGATAGAGTGAAAATTAACACCACCTTCAAGGAGATAACGTTTAAAAAATGTCACCGCACTTCGTAATTCAATATTTGTACAGGTGAATTCTAATATTTTGAATATTGGTCGAAGATTTCTTTTGATAACAAGAGATTGCTGTCCATACCATTCCCAGCGATAGAAATCACGGTTTAAATTTGGCTTATGGAAATCTTTCTGATCCTTTTTTATCAGCGTTAATTTATAAAATAAATCATCCATATTCAAAAGGTTATCTAATTGGCTTCGAATCGTCGGTTCGATTTTGGCATAAAACTTATTATTTAATCTCTGTTGTTCTTGGCGAAGTGCGCAAGAAACAATGTTCTGCATTGTTGAGTAAGCTGGACGTAATAGATTGTTATTTAAACAGTAATCTAATAGCTCTTGAAGGATAAATTTAGGTAAAGCGTGGCGTTTGACTAGTGATTTGGCTTCTTTCTCTAATTGGTCGCTTTGTCGTATCCTCATTGAAGTATGTAATTAATTTTCTGAGATATACTTTTTATTGAGTCAAGGTATTTTATGTCTTCAGCGTCCGTCTAACTCAAACAAAAATTCTCTTTCTTCGTCATTAATATCAGGGATTTCATAAAGGGAATGAATTTCTTCATCGGTAAGAATGGATAAACGCGAAGATGCCATCTGAGAGTTCCATATCAGTGAAAATTAGACTTAAAAACTGTCGGAAAACAGTGGTTTTTCGACAACCAAGATCGACAAAGGGAAATATATCTATTTAGGGTTAAAAAAATATACGAAAAACCCTGTCGGTATGTTATACCATACGAAAATATTAAATTATAGGTTATAGGTTTTCCGTACATGCTTATTGGTTATATGAGAGTTTCTTCTTAAAGCCAGACGTAACAAGGGCTAGGAGGGAGCGAGGGAACAAATGGGGGCTATGGTTAAAAACCCCCTACTAGGTAGATAAAAATCACAAATATAATTTATGTAATATAACAAAAATAAACCAATAAAGAAACAATCAACAGAACCATCAAATGCCATATAGAGAAATCCACCCGAATAACGAGTGGATTTTTACATAAATAAATAGATTAAAATGATTAAGCCAGAATACGTAGCATACGACGCAGAGGCTCTGCTGCTCCCCACAACAATTGGTCACCTACTGTAAAAGCCGACAAATACTCTGGGCCCATATTCAGCTTACGTAAACGCCCCACAGGAGTATTCAACATGCCTGTTACCGCTGCCGGAGTTAATTCATGCATACTCAATTCGCGATCATTTGGAATAACACGAACCCAATCATTATGCGCAGCCAGTAATTGCTCAATTTCAGGAATCGGAATATCTTTTTTCAATTTCAAAGTAAATGCCTGGCTGTGGCAACGCAACGCCCCAATACGGACACACAAACCATCTACAGTAATGATATTATTACCAGTATTCAGGATTTTGTTGGTTTCTGCTTGACCTTTCCACTCTTCACGACTTTGGCCGTTATCAAGTTGTTTATCAATCCACGGGATCAAACTACCTGCCAACGGCACGCCAAATTGCTCAGTTGACATAACTCCACTACGGGTAAAATCCGTTACTTTTCTTTCAATATCTAGAATAGCCGATGCCGGATCTTGCAGCTCTTTTGCTACCTGAGTATGTAGAGCTCCCATTTGAACCAGAAGTTCACGCATATGACGAGCGCCCGCACCAGAAGCTGCCTGATAAGTTGCAGCAGAAGCCCATTCAACCAAATCATTGGCAAACAAACCGCCCAAAGACATTAACATTAGGCTAACAGTACAATTACCACCAACAAAAGTTTTTATACCTTCATTAAGACCTTGCTGAATATGCACATGGTTAACTGGATCAAGAATAATGATAGAATCATCATTCATACGCAGTGCTGACGCCGCATCAATCCAATATCCCTGCCAACCTGTTGCTCTTAACTTTGGATAAATCTCATTAGTATAATCTCCCCCCTGACAGCTAATAATAATATCCAAAGCACCAAGAGCTTCAATATCGAAAGCATTCTGTAACGTACCTTGCTGACCAGTAAAATCAGGTGCGGGCTGTCCGTGTTGTGATGTCGTGAAGAATACCGGACGAATAACATCAAAATCCCGCTCTTCAATCATACGCTGCATTAATACTGAGCCGACCATACCGCGCCAGCCGATAAAGCCCACACTTTTCATCATTATTGTCCTATTTTAGTGAGTGTTGATCAGTGATTCTGATTACACCAAAACTGACAAAATATGACCAGGGACGCAAGTGAATTTATTAACTAATTCACAAGATATTTAGCAACGTAGCTAGCAGCAAGATATATAACAAATCAAGCATCCGAGTAAAAAGCCACCTGTTTGGTGGCAAATATTTACAATTAACTTTTAATTTTCAAGTCATATTCAATTGAGTTTTAGTTTTTTCTTTGGGATGCGGCTTAACGCTTATTACTTCACCAGGTTTGGAAATAAAGCGGACAAACGTTTCATGGCTGACGAAAGTTGCACCACAATTGATATTTTGACATTGATTATAACGTTCTTTTGTATGGCAGGAATGCTCAAAGCTGCTACGTGCATGAGCAGCTTTACCACAAAGAGGACACTTGATCATATTTTTTACCTTTAACTAAAACATGAGCTCTCACTATGTGAACAATATAGCAATGTGATCTCACTTAAAGAACAATTATTTCATGTCGAGATCATCAATTTTTAATTCCAGAGTCAGTGCTGTTGTAAAACCACCACCAGATCCATTCACCATGTGAGTAACTGTCGTTAATGTCCATTCGGCGGCATCTATTTCTGGTTTAAAGCCGGTAACTTTGATTGGTATTTCAGGGTAGAGATCTGCACGCCCCTGAGCCAGTTGAATCGAAAACGTCGCTGCCCCACGTTGTATTTTCTCCCAGGTAACCTTGGCAGCACGTTTAGCACTGGCTTCATCAGCATAAGTACGGGAAAGTTCCAATACGTTATCTTTGCTACCCACTAAATAAGATGTTAATTTATCAGCATTCTTCTGACCTTTTCGCTCAACGGTTAAGGTATGTTTTTTCTCCGGTTTACGGACATCCAACCAGTTTGCTATCACGCCGGTATAAGCTTCTCGGTCAGATAGGGTAAAATTGTGATTGTCACCTGACCGACGTGTAATCACTAATTCAGGGATAACCGCACCACTGGCTGTTTTATTCTGTCCTTGCCGAATAAATATCAACTTACTATTTTTTACTGAAGCAATTGCCCCTTCTTGCCTTGCCAAACGCGTAAGAAAACTACCATCTGACTCATTCGTCTGATCAATATGGCTAATAAATATCTTCGCAATATCTTGATGCAAATCGGCGGTAAGGTTATTTCTAGCCGCAATAGTATGGACAATATCACCTATCGTTTTCTCATGATAAGACTCTTCACGTCTCATATTGAGAGATTCACGGAAATCAGCACTACGGGCACGAATCGTTAATTTGTCCGGTGCTCCACTGTGGCCAATTTCATCTACAGTAAAACGGCCTTTACTAATCAGTGGTTGATCACGCCATCCCAATGCCAATGAAATCACATTACCTCTGGAAGGTAGCACCAAACTTCCATCTGCATCATCCAGTTCAATATCAAGCTGGTCGGCTTCAAAACCACGATTATCTGTCATTGTTAGTGATATCAGGCGCGATTGAATGCGCCCGCTGATATCTTTATTATCAATTTCCAAAAGA
Organism: Photorhabdus sp. CRCIA-P01; assembly: GCF_003545805.1. Classification (GTDB taxonomy): domain Bacteria; phylum Pseudomonadota; class Gammaproteobacteria; order Enterobacterales; family Enterobacteriaceae; genus Photorhabdus; species Photorhabdus antumapuensis. Next base: position 10,895 of record NZ_NMQR01000030.1, read on the forward strand.
AATGCCGGTGCACTGCCTTTTTCGGAACCTCTGCCAAATTCAGACGTCATGGCAATACCTCTCTGACTCTATCTGACAAATTGTCTGTAAGCATAGAGAATTGTTCCTGAAGATCACCAAACATTTCACTTAGAGAACTATCCACTCGCCGCAATGTCAACGTGAAATCAATTTTGCGGGCAGAACCATTCGACATAAATTCAGTTTTTGTCTGGTCGATACTCTCAATGACAAACATACCGTAAACCGTGCCACTGCCATCTATAAAGGACCAAGCCTTACCGCTATCAGCCATCACTTGTAGTACCGTCAATGATAAACGACCACCGGTAATTTCTGGATATAACGAACCGGAAAGTGTCATTGTGTCGTTATCCGGCCCCAGAAATTGCCAGGCAGGCCGCATCCCGATACGGCTGTTAAAAGCATGTCGCCATGACTGCTGATGTTGCATACTCTGGTATGGTGTGGTTTTCAACATAAAAACAAATAAACCCAGTGCAGCCATCATAATTAGAATTCTCCTCTATCAGAGAATGAACTACGTAAACGAGCCTGCTGTTTACGCTCCCGATCATCCAATTCGCGCCTAACCGCAGCGGCAATATCCTGCGCAGACTGCCCCGGTGCACCATAGATATTTATGTGATAAACCGGTGATTCACTGCGGTACTCTACTATCTGACGTTTGTCCGCTTTCTTTTCCTGAATCTGCGGATAAGCATGAACTGGCAAGCTCTGAGTATGCAACGGTGCTGTTCTGGCTACGGTAGAAGGCGCCATTACGCTTAAAGAAAATGCAGCAGCCGCAGCAAGTTTAGCAGTCTGTCGTCTGCTAATAACATTGACAGGTCCAGTGACAATCTCTGGTCCATATTCACCAACAATGCCAAATCGTCCAGACGGAATAATGCCCCCTTTGTCATGTTTGGGCAGAACCGAACTGACATTAGGATTCACATTATTACTGGCATCTTTTGAAATATCTTCCTTCGACCGCATCCAGTCAGGGAGATACTCAGACAATGAAGTCAATTTCTTTTTCAGGGCTTCCCACTTTTCATTAATCCCATCTAGCAAACTATTAACTATCGCTGTTCCGAACTCTTTAAATTTATCGGGCAGACTCATTATGCCGGCAATAATTTCATTCCATTTATCCGAAATCGATATTTTAATATTTTCCCAAATATCCAATGTGTTCTGCTTAACTAATTCCCAGGCATTACTTATACTATTTTTAATGTTTTCCCAAGTTTGCAGGACACTCTGTTTAATAGACTCCCATTTCTCACTTAGGCTAATTTTAATATTTTCCCAAAGCTGAGAAAATTTCGGTCCCAATGTTTCCCAGTTTTGCCAAATATAAACAGCAGCCATAGCAATTACACCAATAATGGCGAGGATTGGGTTAGCCATCATCAGACGACCGACGATCATCATGGTGCTACCCAACATTTTCAGAGCATTGCCCACAAATCCGAGGGCTCTCACACCAGCACTACCAAAGAGAGTAAGACTATATTTCGCCACAGCTAACGGAAGTAATATTGAAGCGATCGCCTGAGCCAATGCGCCAAAAACAGTTAACACCCCTCCGATTACCATCGTAATAGTCGCAAGCGTTGCAGCCAAGCGTGGATTAGCCTCCATCCACTCACCGACTTTATTGACCACATTTGTCACTTGCTGAGTGACTCCCCTTAAAGGACCTTCTGCGCCGGAAAACATCTGAACACCCAGATCACTCCAGGCAGCATTAAGCTTTTGGATATCACCGGTAAGACTATTCGTCATTGCAGATGCAACTTTTTGGGATTCACCTTGAGCATTTTTTAGTTCAGCGATAAAAGATTGCAATCCCCCCTGCCCTGCCTGATTTACCAGCACATCCAAAGCAGGAGCGGCATTTTCACCACCAATTGTTGTGAAATAACTCGTACGTTGTTTACTGCTCATTGAGCGGGTTTTATCATCTAGTTCAACGAGAATATCAGGTAATTGCCGTAAATTACCTTTAGCATCACGAGTTTTAATATCGAGTTGTTTCAATGCAGCAGCAGCAGCTTTAGGTGGTTCAGCCAACCGGCTTAGTACACTGCTCAAAGCCTCTCCAGCTTCATTTCCCTTGATATTGGCATCACTTAGCTTTCTTGTAGCAGCCGCAACGGTTTCAATATCAATCCCCAAAGAAGCGGCCGCTGGAGCGACAGATTTCATGGTGTCACCCAATCCTGCCAACGTTGTTTTTGAACCAATAAACGTTGCCGTCAAAACATCACTAACATGCCCCATCTCTTCGGATTGCAATTTAAACCCTTTCAGTACATCGGTACCAATATCAGCTACAGCGGTAAAATCCGTACCGCTTGCCTGCGACATTAATACCGCGCCAGGCATCATATTCTTTATCTGGTCAGGAGAATAACCCTTGGAGGCATAAAGGCTCTGTCCCTGTGCAATCTGACTGGCAGGAATCCCAGTGCTTTTACTCAGCTCACGACTTTGATTGAGCAACATGGTGTATTCAGGAGAATTCTTTTCAATATTAGTTTGCGCTTGAATTTTGGACATTTGAGCACTAAAATCATAACCCGGCATCAGAAAGTTTTTACTGGTTGTCAGTATCTTACTACCGGCTGATTTTGCACTAGCACCATATTGGCTGACGCGGTCACGAAGCTCTTTGATTTTGCTATAACGACCTTCACTGCGATTTTCTTCCTTTTTGTTACTGGTATGCGCAGTTTCCTGCGCATATTCAGGAGCAGAATAAGGTTTAATTGCTTTATAAGTCTGATTTAATCGCTTGAATTCGTCACGATTTTGCCGGATAGAATCCGCCAACCTTTTATTATTTCGCTGCGCGGATTTCAAGGCGCTGGTCAGCTTATTAACGGACTGTATTACCCATTTAAGCTGTGACTGTGTATTACTCATTTTCTGCACCACTTCGTAAGATGGCCCGATGTCGCCAGTCCAGTAATTCCGGTAGTGACATTTCATCTGTCACTGCCGGAGACCAGTGGAAAACGGTGGCAATATCTGCCACCAATTCATCTACGGTTAGTCGGTCTGGAAACCGGACTTCGCCGACTTCGGTAACAAAAAATTGACCACCTCAACACTGAGATTAATCAGATCGCCGGGTGTCATTGACAACAGGTCGCTTTTAGTGAGCGCTGGTGTGGTGACGCGGGGCAAAACCAATATCATTGAATCCACATCCATCTCCAGCAAAGCCTGTAGCCGAGCACCACGCAGCGCGCCACTGTTCGGTTTGCGCACCACCACTTCAGTGATGTTGCTACTACCACGTGCAAGCGGTTCTTCTAATACGATTGTGCGCTGCTCGTCATTTTGAGTAATTAGTGTTTCTGTCATGGTTCAACCTTGTTTATCCGATTAGATTAAAGACCCATAGCGCGACGGTGATCTGCCAGGCGATCCTCACCATCAACGACTTCAACCATGTTAACGGTATCCACTTCGATCAGAACTTGACCATCCCATGTCAATTTGAAATAGGTATTTTTAGCGCTGATCTTGGTCTGAGTATTATCTCCCTGCTTATAGGTACCGTGGTCAAACTCATGGAAACGGCCACGCATCACGATTTCAACAGCAATCACATCGCTGGTATCATCGCGCTGGCAGGAGCCCGCAAAGCGCAACATTACGCCGTCTGCTTTGGTCAGTCCCCATTGCCGATAATGTTGAGCTTCCATACCTCCCAGAGTAAATTCAACGTCCAATGCACCTTCATCCAAGCCTAAGTCCACGGTTGCGCTACCGTTCATGCCACCACCACGATAGGTTTCCAGTTTACGACTCAGCTTAGGCAGAGTAAGTTCTTCCACTACTCCCTGATAACTATTGCCATCATTAAACAAGTTCAGGAATTTAAGTTTGCGAGGTAATGCCATCTGTGTCCCCTTAGCCGTTTATGCTTTTCGCGAAATCCATCAAGTAACGATCTGTAATACGCTGGCGTAACATCATGTTTTCCAGTGGTGGTACAGGTGTATAGTCGTAATCGAGGGTCAATTTACCCGCTTTCAAGGTGTCTTTATCATTGGCGTTTTCGTCATACCAACACTGACCGTCAATAATGTAACCCCCAGATTTCAGTTCGCGGAACTTAGCGTTAATACCTTCGATAATGTCTCGTACGAGTGAAGGAGTAAGTGGTTTATCGATCGCCCACATATGCGCTTCCGCCATAGTGTCAGCCAATACTTGAGCGGTACGAGTGTAACTTTCGAACTGGAACAATGGGTCATCAGCACAGGTACGGGAACCCCAGAAACGGAAGCCATTTTTACGGATAAGTGTTGTGATACCATTTTGGTTTAGCAGACCTGAATCTGTTGCTGGCTCTTGAAGATCCCAGAATACGTCTGCTGAAAGACCGGTCACACCATTGACGCCGATATTGGACAGTGTTTTGTGCCAACCTGTTTCTTCATCAATTTTTGCGCGCAAACCCAGTGCACGAGCAGTAGCGTAGGCGATAGTCTCTTTATTAGAAACAGTATCCCAACTCAGGAAATCAGGCCAAATCAGCATCAGTTCTCGTTGACTGAAGTTTTTGCGATATTCGATAACTTCTGAGATAGTCTTACAACCATAAGCACTGGCATAAGCCATTGCTCTCAGTTTATGCGCAATACTCGCTAACTCAATAGCAACAGCCTTCGTATCCAACCCAGGAACGCCCAGAATACGTGGTTTCACACCTAATTGGCTTTGTGCTGCCAACAATGCCTGTATACCGGTTTTCTTACCTTCATTAGTCGTAGTACCAATAATGTTGCTGGTGGTTTTCTCTTCCGTGTCACCTTCTGCCACACGGACAACAACAGTGACAGGTTTAGACTGATCTGCGATAGCTTTAAGTGCCTGAGGCAATGTACCGGTTGTACCGGCTTTGCCAATGGCAGTTGAAACATCAGTAATCAAGACTGGCGTATCTAATGGAAAAGTTTTGTCTACTTCAGGACCACCACCCGTACACACCATACCGACAATAGCGGTGCTAACAGTGGTGATGGTGCGTGTGCCTTCGTTAATTTCCTCTACACGGACGCCGTGATGATATTCTTGTGCCATATTAGCGGTTCTCCTATTAAGGTGTCCCGCTATGTTGAAGTATCCGAATTATTAAATCATTCGATGGGAAATGTGTGGGAGATGATACAAATCAGGTTAGTTAATTTATTATTTTTTCTAATAATTTAATTGTAAGTACTTTATTATCGTGGAAAGGGAAACCTCTATAAATCAATGCCTGCTTCTTCCTATTATGAGTTCTTAGCTCTGTTCGTTGGTTATTTTTTCACAGATTTTTCCTACAAAAATAGATTGTAATTTATACACATCAACGCATTTCCCTGTAAACCACAGTTCTGGTCATTTATTGACACCCGAATATAGACAATCTTTCCCATATGTAACCCTGCTTAGTACCAATATGAGACTATCTTTTCGGAAATTATCATGGATTGGTGAGTTTTTAAAAATCTTCTATCTCAGGAGATGCATCAGCTTTTAACCCAGATGGAATGAGTGTGGCTAAGATGAGTAATCTGCCTGATGCTTGTGATATATCTGGTAAATGGCAATATATAAATGGCGCTATTGTTCCGTATGAGTACACAAAGGCTGAGTTAATTATTCAAGCAGAAATACGTAAAGAAGAATTGTTAGCCCTCGCCAGCAATAATATTGCTCCCTTACAGGATGCCGTTGATCTAAATGAAGCAACTCTGGAAGAGATAGAACAGCTCAAAGCCTGGAAAAAATACCGAATGCAAGCAAACCGAATTGATCCCACTATAGCACCAGATATTGAGTGGCCTGCACAACCTGTATAAATAATATAAGCCCGCAGTTCAAAAAACGCGGGCCCTTTTCTACTCTGGCTTTTTAGGGTAATCAATAAGTGTTTACCTAATGCGCCAGGTCTTATTGGAATGGAAAAAATACCTAGCCATACTTAACCAGGTTGATACTTCAAAAGCATCGGAAATCGATAGGCCAACATAGCCTTAACTGAAAAAAGACCGGAGACAGAATGACGCCCGGTCTTGATAATTTTATTATTCTGGTATTTGTGGCCACTCAATATCTGAAGCCATTGAAGTATCAACACGGCTCAGTAATACCACATACTTTTTCCAGGCAAGCAATAATACTTTTTCTGTGTCTGAGGCCATCTCAGTCTCAATAGCATATTGTAATAAAGTCATGGCTTCATCAGCCTGTTGGCGAAGAGTGACACGTTGTTGTTCTGCCTGTTTAATCTGATTGGCTTTTTGAGCTTCAATGTCTGTTACCCATCTTTCACCATCCCATTTATCAAAATCGGTAGCAGGCTGTTTAAATGTCAGTATTTCTGATAATTCACCGGGTTTAATGATTTCTTTCTGTTCCCCAGTTTGTGTGCTGTAAGCTATTTTTCCTCGATACTCTGGCACAATTTGCCAACCGGTCAAATCAGATGAACGACAAGCAACATACCCCTCTTGGATATCAGGTGGCGCGTCTGTGCAGGAATTAGCAGGAAGACCGATACCAATAGAAAGATACTCATCAGAACTATTTAAATATTCCAACGTAATCGCATCGTAATTAAACACAACGATACTTCCGCTACTGGTAGCAATATTATTTTTATCCAGTACAGCCTTATTCATCAGGCAATCCTCACAATGTAATTAAATGCCACGTTTCGTGGACGTGTTTCTATTCCTGTTGAAGCAGCAATTGCATTATCCATATAACCGAAACCACCAGCTCCCATTCCGATAGCGATGCCTAGTCCGCGCAGATCAATTCCGTAGTTAACGCCTTGGTAGACACTATTGAGAATACGGCTTGGTGTACCTAAACCATCGATTCCACCATTTGAGTTGGACCACATTCGGTTAAGCCTGTGACTGTGTGGAGCAATATCTGCCAATTGAGTGGACAGTAGATATCGACCAATATCTACCCCACGTCCATCATCCCAACCACGGATAAATTCACCACGTAAATCAGGTAATCTACCACTGGGATAAGTTTCCGCTAATTTCGGATATAGAGACTTATCAAAGATTGCCCCATTACATTTCACCCACCCATTTGGTGGTATGTCAGTCGGCCAAGGAAGTGGTATTCCTACTGGGATCTCTTCAAGTACAGACATGAGCATTATGCTGCCCTTACAATGTAGTTAAACGCTACGTTACGTGGCCTTGATACCCCCATATAACCTGCACTGGTAGTCCAAGTCGTTGCTGAACCGACAGATCTAGCTCTCAGTGGAATATCTTTATTTTGGGGAGTATCCCATTGTAATTTCGTACGCTCGTTGAGTGAGAAGTTAACAACATTATCAACTTGACCAATTTCCTGTAGTAGATAAGACCCTTCTTGCCATACCAATAATGTACGATCTGGATCAACGCCACGTTTGTCATCCCAACCGCGAATAAATTCACCTCGCAAATCGGGCAAATTACCACCAGGATAAGCCTTGGCTAATTCCGGATATTTCGCTTTATCAAAGGCCGCGCCATTGCATTGCACCCACCCTTCCGGCGGAGTGGCCGTCGGCCAAGGAAGTGGTACACCTACCGGAATTAATTTTTCCAATAAACCAAGGTTTTTCACAAAAGCATTTTTATCTGGGATATCCGCACCATTTTGGTTTTTTGCCAATTTACTATTAGCATTATCATAAGCTGCTTTTACTGCTTTAGGTGTTGCTGCTGTAGTTTCATCATTACTGTTAATGGCACTATTAAGTTTTGTAAAACCTTTCTCTGTCAACGTGGCATCTGGGTGATTGCGGCTTTTTTCATGTTTCTGAATGGAACTATCTACATAATCACGAGTTGCCAGAACTACAGAGGGATCGATTTTCAGCGTTACCGAATCCGTATTGCTGACAATCAAGATCATTCTGACAGTTTGTGTTCTACCCGAACCTTCCTGTAATTGTGGTTTATAGGTTTCCGGGCAGTTTGCTACTGCAATCAAGTTACCTTCACTGTCAAGCAGACCAATTTCACGCATCCACCAACCACCCTCACTTTCAGGGATAATTTGTTCAGCAATAATTTGGTTTGTGTTTACCAGGTCGACACTTAATGTATTAATTGCAGCACGACGTTTTTCATTAACTAATTTGGTCTGATTGACATCAGGGGAGGGTAATTTACCATCACCATCACCAACAGCCATGTAGGTAATATCAACCTTTGTCCCCAAAGCAGCAGCATTTGCTAGCTTTGCCGCTCCCAAATTGGTTAGAATTGCAAAGTATTTCATTGTGAAATCCTCAATGTATCTGTTTCGATCAAATGAATTGCTGCCCCTAAAGGCATATTGTCGCTAGTTGTGATTATTTCAGGAAGATATTGGTAAATAGTAAGATCATCTCCACTATAACTCGTTGCAGCGCAATAAAATTCGCCCTTAACATCCAGATTGATTGACAAACCTATCAAATGACGGCTTACAGGCTTGGCATCAGAAATTAGCCGCTCCAGTTCTAAAAAAGTTTCTTCGGTGATCCCGTTTTCCTGCACTCCTATCGCCAACCGGAATGTGCCCGGTGTTTCGTTGTTCTGCCACCATTCTTTTATTTGAATGAGATAGCCAAGCGGTTCTACCACGCGACGGACGGCACCAATGGTTCCTTTATGTTTGTGCAGAAATAGCGAGTTTTTTATCACTTCTCGCTTAGTACTCTCCGACCAATTTTCGTCCCAGCGATCAACCGACCATGCCCACGCCAGATAGGGTAATAACTCCTCAGGGCAAGTATCAGGATTCCAGAGTTGGCGAAGCGGTACTGGAATATTTTGCAATTGCGAACACGCCTTAGCCGCAGCCAACTCCAAAACAGTAGAACCTGTTGGTAACAGGCGGTCATTCATCAGAACCTCCCACTATCAAACCTGGATTTGGTTTGGAACAATCAGCAGTGTGTGTTTTTGTACCTATTTCCAGTTTCGCGCTCGTACAATAAGGAGCTTGGTCTTTACACAGAATTATGTCCTTCGTCGGGGCTCTCAGTTCTACCTGCTGTACTCCTGCGACATGCAGGGCAGCGTAAATGGCAGATAACCGAATATCTCTCCCCAACTTATGTTGATCTAGCACGTACTTATCCATATTTTGTTGAGCCAATTTACGGATAGGCTCAGATTCAGGTGTCGGATAGAGATGAAGCACAGCATCAATTTGATATTCCACTATTTGGGCTGACTGCACTTTTACCAGATCAGCAACGGGCCTGACATTTTCATCATTAAGTGCCGCAATCACTTTACTCAGTAACTCTTGTGAAGCTACACCGTTATGTTCTTTATCTTCTTCATCTTCTTTATCTTTTTCCCATATCCATTTCCGCGACAAAACAGTCACAGTTACATTGGCCGGAGATGGGCTGATGACGGAAACATCTGTAACAGTTTGATATTCACCTTTGTATTCATTTCTATTAGCACGAATACTTTCATTAACTTTAAGGGCATGATATTCATATGCCCCTATCGGCCCTGCAACACTTAGCCCTTCGAAGGCTCTTTGGATGCGATCACGGAAGGTACTATCAGGCTCCATGACTGCACGGGTAACGTTATAGTTCGCACCTAACTGGTCTAAATCGCTATTGGTTGCATAGGCCAACATTACTGCACGGGCAGCTTCATTAACCCGCTGGCGCAATATCAATTCTCGGTAAGCGTTTTCCTCAAGTAACTTAACCAGAGGTTCGGATTCCAATTCCAATGTTCGAGTAATAGCATCCCGTTGTTCTTCAGGATAAAGAGATATTAATTTGGCTTTACGTTCAGCCAACAGGCTTTCATAATCCAGTGGCTCGACTACATCAGGTGGCGGCAACTGGCTTAGATCAATGGTCGGCATTGTTTTACCTCACAGGGATAGATAGAGAAAACCCCCCGGCGGACTGCTGATAATGACCGGCGATATTTACCGTCATTTTGCCGTCTTGCTGGGTAGTTATGGTAATAGCTGTCAGATTAATCCTTGGTTCCCAGCGGCTGATAGCTGTATAGGTGGCTGCCATAATTTGCAAGCGCAGAGCCGCGTTCTGTGGCCAGTCAATTAATTCGGGTAGCAGAGAGCCATAAGTACGACGTGCTAAACGACTACCAACTGGGGTTAGTAAGATGTCGCTGACAGATTGGCGTACATGATCCAAATCTGTCAGGCTACGACCGGTTTGTCGGTTCATTCCAAGATACATCATTATACTGGACCTCCTGTTGTCGCACCGCCGGACATGACTCCAGTGTGTTTATGAGAATGTAGGGTCACACCATTAGAGCTGAGTTTTCCGCCGGTATTTTCAACATCACCTTCCAGTTTAGTTTTTCCTTTCAGAGCCAGTTCTGGTGCTTTCAATTCCATTTCTTTTTTTGCATTTAGTGCAATTTTGATGTCTGCTCCCATTGAAATTTCGTTGTGCGATGTCAATCCAATTTTGTTATCTGCCGACATTGAGATTTCGTTGTGCGATGTCAATCCAATTTTGTTATTTGCCGACATTGAGATTTCGTTTTGCGATGTCAATCCAATTTTGTTATTTGCCGACATTGAGATTTTATCGTGTGCTTTTAGTGTTATATTCGTTGCCTCAAGTGTTATGGAATATGCAGCTTGCACATTAGCGGTCTTAATACCTTTTACGGTTAAGGCACCGAATTTCGGCTCATACACCATTACGGCCCCATCAGGGAAAGCAATATGGACAGCTTCGGAAGAAACTGATGGAGCTAGAAATCGATCGGAATAAACAGCCGGTAATACAAAGGAGGTGGTCAGCTCTCCACCAACGGATAGTAATAAAACTTGCTCACTAACACTGGGGGCCCACCAGGTACGGGAATGACCTGCTCGCATTGTCAACCAAGGCCGCCAATCGGTTTCAAGATTGCCTGTTGCGACCCGGCACATACCTCGAGCATGATCTACCTCGGTAACAACACCAGTTCTGATCAGATTACGCAATAAACGCAGAAGTTCTGTTAGTTGTGTATCCATGTTTGGAAAAATGCCATTTGGTGGTTGTGGGTTTATGTATGAAAGAATGCCAGCAAAGGCAGTTGCCAACATCAAAGAGGAATTGTAAGAAAGACAAAACAAGTTTCTTGAAAAGGGAAAATGTAACAACATAAATTAAAAAGCCCTTCCCATAATCGAGAAAGGCTTTTATATAATCTGTGCTATTTTGTTAAAGCTTGACTCTAATAGTTCAAAAAATTCAAATTTGCGCTGCTTGACTATATTAAGTATAACGTTCCAGATAATTTGATTTGATCACTGGTTATTCTTGTTTGAACAACGTAAACAATATGCCCACAGTTGCAATCAATCCACTTCAACCGTTTATTTATCTAGCCAGAATAGATAAGTTTAATTTGCTGATATAGAATGATAATTCTGTTTAAAAACCGTCAACTTAGTATGGATATATTTAATCCCATAGTTGCAAAATAGGTTTCGTTGTCGCTGTCATAATTTCCGGCATCTCAACTTCTGTACCATGTGGTAGAATTATACCATATTCTGCCAAGCCTGGGTTAACTAATAGTACCTGTTCTGTCATGCCTTGAGTCCGACCATAATGACGCCAGCATAAAGCATCAACAGTATCATTCTGCTGTGCAATTATTTTCATTAGGTATACCCTCTCTAATTTAGTCTATTGTTAAGTTAAAGTGCTATGGTGCACTGAATAGTGGGAAAGAAACAATAAAACAATATTGTTAAGAAAACAGTACAAATGAGAAGCAAGAAGCCACTTTTCAGTGGCTAATTTAATAATTAATCATATCTTCCAAAATTTGCTGAATTCATAGGAAAAATCTATTTTTCAGCTTATTTTCCAATGCAATCATTATCAACTTAGAAACTTTAGATTATTTATCATACAGAATTTCCACATTTATATCATTTATCTGTCGCATTTATTCTTCAAGTGTTTCATGGTGGTTAATAAGTTGTTTTGCAAGTGGTGTCGACAACTCAGCAATCCAAACTAAAGCAAGTTCTTTATCCTCAGCATGATTACATTCACAGCTCGTTGCCATTCTGGCTATAAAATTAATACGTTGCGCTATTACTGATTCCATAAGAAAGTCCACTGACAAACTTACCTCCGTATAACATAACTGTATATAAGAACAGTACACTTTGATTAGAAAAATTTAAAGTGGTTTTTCATCTTTTTTGGGAACTATATTTGATAGTGTTAATATATTAATTATTGTTTTTATTGAAATAATTAATGGTTAAAAAGGTTTCTTTCTGATCACAATCCGTTGTAATTAATAAGTTTTTCTTCTTTTATCTCTTAGAAGATTTTTTCTCTTTATTTAAATGACATAGTTTCACAAAGTATATAGATTGAAATTTAGATGCCCATGATGCAATATCCCTTATCGGATCTAATAAATTTATTTGGGATCACTATAGCTCTTAATCAGAGGGCTTTGTGGAGACGGCAAACTCACTAAACTGTACTTTCAATGAAAAAAAACATAACTGAGATAAAAATGGGTGCAGATAGTGGAGGAAAACAAGCTATCGAGCGTCTTGTCCATGCATATGGATTCAAATCACGTCAGGCACTTAGCGACCATTTGGGTGTGTCTAAGAGTACAATGGCAAATCGTTATTTAAGAGATAGCTTTCCAGCAGACTGGATTATTCAATGCAATCTTGAAACTAATGCTTCATTGTCATGGCTAAGCACAGGACAAGGAGAAATGTTCCCTGATGGAGAAAAGGAAAAAGAATCTTTAGAAAATATTATTGCACCGACAATCCCGCGCGTTAAATTAGTAGGTGGAAGGCTTAATGTTGAAAACCCTGTAATTTTAGATAATGAACTTATCGCCGGAGAAATTAAAAAACCTCTCATTATTGATGACAACAACTCTTGGTATTTGTTGGATGCAGAAGAACCTGATATTCAGGATGGTTTATGGTTGATTGATATTGAAGGGATGCATAGCATTAAAAAGATCATAAAAATCCCGGGCGGTAAAATTCGTGTCTGTGATCACGATGTAACTTTTGACTGTGCAATTAATGAAATTAATTTCATTGGTCGAGTTTGCCTAATGATTTCCAGGTGCTGACAACCTTTTCCATTGTTAATAAATTAATTCTCAAGTATGTAAATCCTATGCTTAATGGCAATTTTTTGTTCAAAAATGCCCTGATGCAGTGGATTTCACATACAATAAGCTTTTTTTTTTGCCAGTAGTACTTACTTGTTTTCATCTGTTAGTTTTTTGTAAAGCAGTGTCAACGTTTTCCATTAGCCTTGGGTATTACACAGTACAAAATTAAACATTTAACTAGCCGCACTGAAAATACTAAGTTGATCGACAATCTGTTTTATTTACTGGAAAATATTTATATATTGTGGATAACGATGTGTTGTAAATTAATGATAACTGTTTCCGTGTATGGCCTTTCGCCAGTAATCTCGCAGCTTGTTGTTGTTCAACAAATGAAAGTGATACTGGTCTACCACCAACTCTCCCCTGGGCACGAGCGGCTATTAATCCTGCATTTGTTCTTTCAACGATTAATTCCCGTTCCATTTCAGCCAATGCACTCATAACGTGAAAGAAAAATCGCCCCATAGAAGTGCTGGTATCAATACTGTCAGTCAGGCTCTGGAAATGAACACCACGTTCACTTAAGTCAGAAATCAAAGTGACCATATTTTTTACGCTACGCCCTAGTCGATCCAATTTCCAAACGACTAAAGTATCGCCTTTTTTAAGTTGTTTTAAAGCCCTTTTTAAACCCGGTCTATTGGCTGTTTTTCCACTGATTTTATCCTCAAAAATCTGCTCACAATTTATACTTATCAACGCATTTCTCTGTAAATCACTGTTTTGGTCATTTGTTGACACCCGGATATAGCCAATCTTTGCCATGTGTGATCCTTGTTAATACCAATAAGAGACTATTTTTATRGRARTYATCAYGKATTGASTWATTTTGAAAAACCTTGGTTTATTGGAAAAATTAATTCCGGTAGGTGTACCACTTCCTTGGCCGACGACCACTCCGCCGGAAGGGTGGGTGCAATGTAACGGTGCAGCCTTTGATAAGTCACTATTTCCGGAATTAGCGAAGGTCTATCCTGGCGGTAATTTACCCGATTTACGCGGTGAGTTTATCCGTGGTTGGGATGACGGGCGTGGTGTTGACATTGGACGTCAGATACTAAGCACTCAAATTGATGCAATTAGAAATATCACAGGGAGGTTTACTACAGATAATTTTTCTAAAACTGCTGAAGGAGTATTCCAGTTCGGTGCTCCTGTGTTGGAGCAATCAGTATCAGGGAACCCAGGTGGTGCTACGATTGTTAATTTTGATGTATCCAAGGTAGTGCCAACTGCGAATGAAAATCGCCCTCGTAACATTACATTTAATTACATAGTGAGAGCAGCATAATGACAATATTAATTAATAATCTAAGAAAAATATGTCAATAAATTCAATGCAAAAAATAGTTTCAGAAACGATAAATACCTACAAGTCAGTTTGTAAGTATTAAATCTACGGCCTGAAAAACAGGCCGTTATTATTTTATTCTGGTTTTTCAGGCCAGTTAATATCTGGCGCTGATGAAATGTCAATCCTACTCAGTAATACTAAATACTTTTTCCAATCTAACAACAATAGCTTTTCTTTTTCTGAAGCCAACTCAATATCTACAGCATGTTGTAACAATGTAACTGTTTCATTCGCTTGTCGTAATAGTACTACCCGCTGCTGCTCTGCCTGTTTAATCTGGCTATCCTTTATAGCATATTTGTCAGTTACCCACTGTTTTCCATCCCATTTATCAAAATCAGTGACAGGTTGTTTGAATGTCAGAGATTCTGGTAGTTCACCTAACTCAGTAATCTCATATTGTGCTAGGGTTTGTGTGTTATAAACTATTTTTCCTCGGTAATCAGGTACAATTTGCCAACAACTTTTATCTTTGCTGCGGTAAACAGCCATATCATCAGAATCTGGAAGTTTTGGTGCATCTGGATAAGAATTGGCAGGAAGTCCCACTCCTTCCATTAGATATTCTGGTCTGGCGTCAATAAATTCTCTGGAATAAGGCGCTGCATGGTAGATTGTCAACCAACCAGCCTTGATTGCTAATTCGTTATTTCCCAATATTGCGGTTTCTGGTTCTAGGGAATATTTTTGTTTCTGTGTTGTCATTATGCTGCTCTCACTATGTAGTTAAATGCGATATTACGGGGACGTACTCTAAATGTAGATAATGAAACTGAACCACTAGGATTTAATTGAGTCGAAAAATATTTTCCGCTCCCGAATTCTGTTTCCTCAAAATCACTAGCCATAATTTCTGATGGATAATTACTTGAAAAACGATTAATAGGAGGAGATACCAATACTCCTATATTTGCAGAAGCAGCATGGGTGTAAAGATTAGGTAACTTTGTTGAATTCTGATGGGATAATATCTCCCTTCCTGAATCAATACTTCTCCCATTATCCCAACCTCGGATAAATTCACCACGTAAATCAGGGAGTGTGCCAGAGGGATATGCTTCCCCTAATTTAGGGTACACAAATTTGTCAAACTGCTGACCACTACAGATAAGATAACCTACTGGTGCGGTTGGCTTAGACCACGGTAGCGGAATACCAACAAGAATATCATCCTCTGTTAATATCTTACGTTTCCCCCTGAAGTTACCATTTTCATCGAAAGCGTAAGTAGAAATGCTAAATGCTTCTGAATAACCCCCATACCCGAAAGAAAGCCCGCGAGCGTGCTGCGAACTATCAACGCCAGGATGAGCTATATGAATTGCTAATGCCCCTAGATTATCAATTCCATTAGGCCTTAAAAATCCCGAGCGGCCCAAATGACGTGAATTAGGATCATTATAATAGTTTGCAGCTTTAGCTAATATATAACCTGATGTTTTTGTATCCGTATTTAACTGAATAAATCGACGGTCAGACTCTACTTTAGAATAATGCTCATTAGCTATTGCAGCATAGCCGCTCTTTCGAGGGAGGTGAACAACATTTATATTTGAGGAGTCAGACTCACGATATCCTATTGCACAAAAAGAGCCTTCTTCATGAGAAGTAGTTTCTATGAAAATATATCGGCCATCTCCCTTTGTTAGTGACAAATTGGAATAATTTCCACCTGTTTTAATATTGTGATTGCCTGACGTAAATGGTTCAATTGAGTCCTTAGGAACTGCATCTTTAGCCAAATTCACCGTTTCTATCAAACCAAGGTTTTTCAAAATAACTCAATACATGATGACTCCCATAAAAATAGTCTCTTATTGGTATTAAGCAGGATCACACATGGCAAAGATTGGCTATATCCGGGTGTCAACAAATGACCAGAACTGTGGTTTATGAAAAAATGTGTTGATAAGAGTAAATTATGAACTATTTTGGAGGATAAATTTGTCGCAAAAAACAACCAATTGAAGGCTTAATTTTATACTATATAACAAGCAATTATGAGGTTCCACATAAAATATAAATTTTATTTATCGTAAATTTAATTATGCCAACTCCATTCCCAAACAAAGTTTAGGTCAGTTATTTTCAAAACAATCAGAAGTAAAATTAAATATGGACAGTAAAACTCGCAGTTATAAGCTGCAAGTTCTACCATTAGCAATTGAGCATCAGCGTTTCTTTTTCTTTCCCTGAACTGCCTTAAAACGTGGATTGGATTTACAGATAACATATAGCCGGCCACGACGGCATACGATTTTGCAATCAGGGTGACGGGTTTTCGCCGTTTTAAGTGAACTTAACACCTGCATTTTTACGATCCCTCAATTTATTTATTGCCAATAAAACGCCCAAATTTTTTCTGGAATCGTGCTGTACTACCTTCTTGAGATAAAGTTTTCTGCTTACCTCTATAGAAAGGATGTGATTCCGATGACACATCAACAGTCACATACGGATACTCTTCTCCATTCAAGGTAATTGTCCGCTCAGTACGAATAGTGGAGCCAACTGTAAAATAGGCATTAGCACTAGTATCGTGAAATACAACTACCCGGTAGTTTGGATGGATATCTGGTTTCATAACTTCGCCATAAATGTAATAATATAACATTACAATATCGCGATTTGTTTTTATCATCAAGGAAATAATGAGAAACTCTCTCAATTAAACACAAAAAGCCCCTGTATTTTTAATGTACAGGGGCTTATTTTAACTTCTTATTATAAAGCGATTATTCTACAGTCACTGACTTAGCCAGGTTACGAGGCTGATCAACATCAGTTCCTTTAATCAGAGCAACATGATAGGAGAGCAGTTGAAGTGGCACAGTATAAAATATTGGTGCAATCAGCTCTTCAACATGCGGCAACGAAATAATCTTCATTCCTTCGCTGTCATTAAAACCAGCATCCTGATCAGCAAACACATATAGCAATCCGCCACGAGCACGTACTTCCTCAATATTGGATTTCAATTTTTCCAGCAGTTCATTGTTCGGAGCTACAATGATAACCGGCATATCTGCATCAATCAGTGCCAGTGGGCCATGTTTTAATTCACCGGCAGCATAAGCCTCAGCATGGATATAAGAAATCTCTTTTAATTTTAGAGCGCCTTCAACCGCAATCGGATATTGATCACCACGGCCAAGGAATAAAGCATGGTGTTTGTCAGAAAAATCTTCCGCCAGCGCTTCAATAATTTTATCTTTCGATAACATGCTTTCAATACGGCTTGGCAGTGCATGTAATGCATGAACAATTTCTTGCTCCTGTTCAGTATTAACACCTTTTAAACGCCCAAGATAAGCCACCAGCATTAGCAATACTGTCAGCTGGGTTGTGAACGCTTTAGTTGAAGCAACGCCAATTTCTGCACCAGCCTTGGTCATCAAAACAAAATCAGATTCACGCACCAAGGAAGAGCCTGCTACGTTACAAACCGTCAACGATGTGAGGTATCCAAGCTCTTTGGATAAACGCAGTGCTGCCAGTGTATCTGCGGTTTCACCTGATTGAGACAATGTAATTAATAAGCTTCCCGGACGACGTGCCGATTTGCGGTAACGGAATTCAGAAGCAATTTCCACATCACAAGGAATACCCGCCAATGCTTCAAACCAGTAACGGGAAACCATACCAGCGTTATAGGATGTACCACAGGCAACAATCTGAATATGTTCAACTTCAGATAACAATTCAGCTGCATTAGGACCAAGTTCAGACAAATCTACCTGCCCATGGCTTAAGCGCCCTTCCAGAGTACTTTTGATTGCCATTGGCTGTTCATAGATCTCTTTTTGCATATAGTGACGGTAAACACCTTTGTCACCAGCATCATACTGAATATTGGACTCGATCTGCTCCCGTTCAACCGGTTCGCCCTGAGTATTAAAAATATGCACAGTACGGCGAGTGACTTCCGCAATATCACCTTCTTCAAGAAAGATAAAACGACGGGTAACAGGCAGCAGAGCCAATTGATCAGATGCAAGGAAGTTTTCCCCAACGCCTAAACCAATAACCAGAGGACTACCCGATCTTGCAGCGATTATTGTCCCAGGATCACGGCTATCCATGATAACTGCACCATACGCACCACGAAACTGGGGAATTACACGCTGGACAGCCTCCAGCAAGGTACCACTCTGTTTTTGCTCCCAATGAACAAGGTGGGCAATAACTTCTGTATCAGTATCTGATGTAAACTGATAACCGCGCTCAATTAACTGAGTCCGCAATTCTTCGTAATTTTCAATAATGCCGTTGTGAACAACAGCAATATAATCAGATATATGCGGGTGAGCATTTTTCTCGTTTGGTTCACCGTGTGTAGCCCAACGGGTGTGAGCAATACCTGTTCCACCAAGGACCGGGTGCTTGTCAACCTCATCAGCAAGTATTTGCACCTTACCCACTTCACGCAGGCGAAGCATATTATTTTCGTTATCAACAACCGCCAGCCCAGCGGAGTCGTAACCACGGTATTCCAAACGACGAAGCCCTTCAATCAGGATTTCAGCAATATCTCGTTGTGCTACTGCACCAACAATTCCACACATCAGTTTTATTCCTAAAAACAGGGCCGATGAAAGCCCTTTATATGTCACGAACCTGATTGTTTTCCGGCTTTGCCGGTCCCCGAGCCTGTAGAGTGGGGATTATTATTTTATTTTTTCTTTACTGGGCGTTTCCAACCCTGAATATGGGTTTGCTTAATTCTGCTTACTACCAATTCATTTTCAGCGATATTTTTTGTCACTGTTGTCCCCGCACCAATTGTTGCTCCTTTGGCAACAGTCACTGGCGCAACAAGCTGAGTATCAGAACCAACAAAAACATCATCGCCAATAACGGTTTTGAATTTATTAACACCATCATAGTTACAGGTAATAGTACCTGCACCAATATTTACATTACGTCCAATCTCAGCATCGCCAAGATAAGTCAAATGTCCAGCTTTAGAACCTTTACCCAGATAAGATTTCTTCATCTCAACGAAATTCCCTACATGGGCTTTTTCAGCGAGTTTAGAGCCAGGACGCAAACGGGCAAAAGGTCCAACAGTACAGCCAGTTTCCATTTCAGAACCTTCAACAACGGTATATGGACTAAGAATAGAATCATCGCCGATAATACAATTCTTTAATATGCAACCTGTGCCAATTTGCACGTTATTACCAAGGGTTACATTACCTTCTATAATTACATTGGTATCAATAACCACATCACGCCCATGAGTCAGTGTACCGCGTAAATCAAAACGGGCAGGATCCAACAGCATAACGCCCGCCAGTAATAATTTTGCTGCTTGTTCAGATTGATAAATACGCTCAAGAGCGGAAAGCTGGAGACGATTATTCACACCTTCCATTTCACTCAAGCGGCTTGGATGTACTGCTTCAATTTTCCGGCCTTCTTTATAAGCCAGAGCAATCACATCCGTAAGGTAATATTCACCTTGAGCATTGTTGTTATTTAATTGGGACAACCAACGTTTTAAATCACCACCATTAGCGACCAAAATACCTGTGTTGATTTCATTGATTTTTCGTTGATCTTCAGTCGCGTCTTTTTGCTCAATGATTCCGGTTACTTCTCCGTTCTCACGAACAATGCGACCATAACCCGTTGGATTATCCAGAATTGCTGTCAGTAAACCAATACCACCTTCAGGTTTAACCACCAGCAGACGTTCAAGGGTATCTGCTCCAATCAGAGGCACATCGCCATACAGTATCAGAATATCTTCATCATCAGTAAAATAGGGTGCAGCCTGTTGCATTGCATGTCCAGTCCCTAACTGCTCTGACTGCAATACCCAATTCAACTTTTGATCAGATAAGGCATGCTTCATCAGATCACCACCATGCCCATAAACCAGATGAACATTTTTAGCATCCAACGCTATTGCAGTATCAATAACATACTGAACCATAGGTTTACCGGCCAGCAGGTGCAGTACTTTAGGGAGATCAGAATACATGCGGGTTCCTTTACCCGCGGCAAGGATCACAACACTTTTTGCACTGTTAGACATAAGAAACCTGATAACTCCAATTTAAGAGAAAAAAGTAAACCTGTTTGCGAGATAAATTACTACATATTTCGCAATACAAAAAAGCCAGTTAGCTTTCACCAACTGGCTTTTTCCTTTAACTGCCTGTATTACATCGCCTTTTTTGTCAACTCGATTACACGAAGTTTTGCAATCGCTTTAGACAATTCAGCTGATGCCTGAGCATAGTCAACATCACCGTGAGAATTACGGATGTGTTCTTCAGCTTTACGTTTAGATTCCAACGCCTTAGCTTCATCCAAATCTTTACCACGGATCGCAGTGTCAGCCAGTACGATAACGCCGCTCGGTTGTACCTCAAGGATACCACCAGAAAGGTAAATCACCTCTTCTTCACCGAACTGCTTAACAATACGTACCATGCCAGGTTTTATGGCAGTCAGTAGTGGTGCGTGTCCTGGGTAAATACCCAGCTCACCTTCACTACCTGTCACCTGAATTTTCTGTACCAAACCTTCAAACATCCGGCTCTCAGCACTGACAACATTCAGATGGTAAGTCATTGCAGCCATGTCAACCTCCGGTCAGCCGTATTAAAGTTTCTTCGCTTTTTCCACAGCTTCTTCGATGGTACCAACCATATAGAACGCTTGTTCTGGCAGGTGGTCATAGTCGCCGTCTAAAATACCTTTAAAGCCACGGATAGTATCTTTCAGGGAAACGAACTTACCTGGTGAACCAGTAAAGACTTCTGCAACGAAGAATGGCTGAGACAGGAAGCGCTGGATCTTACGAGCACGCGCAACCACCAGCTTATCGTCTTCTGACAGTTCATCCATACCCAGAATAGCGATAATATCTTTCAGTTCTTGATAACGTTGCAGGATAGACTGAACACCACGGGCAACGTTATAGTGCTCCTGACCAACAACCAATGGATCGAGCTGACGGCTAGTAGAATCCAACGGATCCACCGCAGGGTAAATACCCAGAGAGGCAATCTGACGACTCAGTACTACGGTTGCGTCCAAGTGGGCGAAAGTTGTCGCTGGAGATGGGTCAGTCAAGTCATCCGCAGGTACGTAAACAGCCTGTACAGAAGTGATAGAACCGGTTTTGGTGGAAGTAATACGTTCTTGCAGAACACCCATTTCTTCCGCCAGAGTTGGCTGATAACCTACCGCTGATGGCATACGACCCAGCAATGCAGATACTTCGGTACCTGCCAGGGTATAACGATAAATGTTATCAACGAACAACAGAACGTCACGGCCTTCATCCCGGAACTTCTCAGCCATTGTCAAGCCAGTCAGCGCAACTCGCAGACGGTTTCCTGGTGGCTCATTCATCTGACCATATACCAGAGATACTTTATCCAGTACGTTAGAGTCGGTCATTTCGTGGTAGAAATCGTTACCTTCACGGGTACGTTCACCTACACCGGCAAATACAGAGTAACCTGAGTGCTCAATCGCGATGTTACGGATCAGCTCCATCATGTTTACGGTTTTACCTACACCCGCACCACCGAACAGACCCACTTTACCACCCTTAGCGAATGGGCAAATCAGGTCCATTACTTTGATACCGGTTTCCAGCAGCTCTTGAGAGTTAGATAACTCTTCATAGCTTGGAGCCGAGCGGTGAATTGCCCAACGCTCTTCTTCGCCGATATCACCTTTCATGTCGATTGGTTCACCCAACACGTTCATGATACGGCCAAGTGTCGCTTTACCAACGGGAACTTCGATTGGGTGACCTAAATCAGTAACGCTTAAACCACGGCTTAAGCCATCAGAAGTACCCATTGCAATACAACGAACAACGCCGCCGCCCAACTGCTGCTGTACTTCCAGCACCAATTTAGCTTCGCCGTTTTGAACCTCAAGTGCATCGTATACTTTTGGTACGGTATCTTGAGGGAATTCGACGTCCACCACGGCGCCGATTACCTGGATAATCTTTCCAGTAGCCATCTTGAATCCTCTACGTAATTCGTAAACCTAGCTGTTAAACCGCGGAAGCACCCGAGACAATCTCGGTCAGCTCCTGAGTTATGCTGGCCTGACGAGCTTTGTTATAAACCAACTGCAGCTCTTTGATCAGGCTGCCACCATTATCAGTCGCGGCTTTCATCGCCACCATTCGTGCGGCCTGTTCACTAGCCAGGTTTTCAACGACGCCCTGATAAACCTGCGATTCGACATAACGACGCAGCAGTATATCCAGCAACGCCTTAGGATCAGGTTCGTATAAATAGTCCCAGGATTTCTTCTTCAGTGTCTCATCATCTCCGGCAGGCAGAGGCAACAACTGAGTAATAGTAGGTTCCTGAGACATTGTATTGATGAACTTATTTGTCACCACATACAATTTATCCAGACGTCCTTCATCGTATGCTCGCAACATGATATTAACCGGCCCGATTAATTCGGACAGTGAAGGGTTATCTCCCATGCCTGTTACCTGAGCAACAACATTGCCCCCAACAGAAGCAAAGAAAGAGGTCGCCTTAGAGCCGATAAGTGCCAGATCACACTGGACACCTTTATCAGACCAGTCTTTCATGTCTAACAACAGTTTTTTGAACAGATTAGTGTTCAAACCACCGCACAAGCCACGATCGGTAGAAACAACCAGATACCCGACACGTTTGGTTGCACGTTCTTCAAGGTATGGGTGTTTATATTCCAGATTACCTAACGCAAGGTGACCAATCACGCTGCGTATGGTTTCTGCATAAGGACGGCTGGCCGCCATGCGATCCTGCGTTTTACGCATTTTGGACGCAGCAACCATCTCCATCGCTTTAGTGATTTTTTGCGTGTTTTGCACGCTGGCGATCTTGGTACGTATCTCTTTTGCGCCGGCCATTCCTGATTCTCCTCATTAACCAGACGGCCCATGTTTAATTAAACCGGGCCGAATAGTGTTACCAGGACTGAGTTGCTTTGAAGGAATTAAGCAGAGCGTTTAGCTTTGCTTCGATCTCATCATTGTAACCACCAGACTGGTCAATCTCTTTCAGAAGATCAGCATGTTCACGGCTGGCATACGCAAGCAGCGCAGACTCGAAATCAATAACTTTAGCAATTTCGATATCTTCCAGATAACCACGCTCCGCAGAAAACAGAGACAGTGACTGCTGTGCAACAGACATTGGTGCATACTGTTTCTGTTTCAGCAACTCAGTGACTTTTTGACCATGATCCAACTGCTTACGGGTTGCATCATCAAGGTCAGAAGCAAACTGAGAAAACGCTGCCAGTTCGCGGTACTGAGCTAAAGCAGTACGGATACCACCAGACAATTTCTTCACGATCTTAGTCTGAGCAGCACCACCGACGCGGGATACAGAGATCCCAGGGTTAACTGCCGGACGAATACCCGCGTTGAACAGACTGGATTCCAGGAAGATCTGACCATCAGTAATTGAAATAACGTTCGTTGGTACGAATGCTGATACATCACCTGCCTGAGTTTCAATGATAGGCAGAGCGGTCAGAGAACCCGTTTTACCTTTCACTTCACCATTAGTGAATTTTTCTACATATTCAGCGTTAACACGCGCAGCACGCTCCAGCAAACGGGAATGCAGATAGAAAACGTCACCAGGGAATGCTTCACGCCCTGGCGGACGACGCAACAACAGGGAAATTTGACGATAAGCAACAGCCTGCTTAGACAAATCATCGTAAACAATCAACGCGTCTTCACCGCGATCGCGGAAATATTCGCCCATTGCACAACCAGAATATGGTGCCAGGTATTGTAATGCAGCAGATTCTGAAGCTGTCGCAACAACAACAATAGTATTGGCAAGAGCACCATGCTCTTCTAATTTACGAACAACGTTCGCAATAGTAGAAGCTTTCTGACCAACTGCGACATAAACACATTTAATACCTGAGTCACGCTGGTTAATGATTGCGTCAATAGCCAGTGCTGTTTTACCCGTCTGACGGTCACCGATAATCAGTTCACGTTGACCACGACCGATAGGGATCATGGCGTCAACAGATTTATAACCAGTCTGTACCGGCTGATCAACGGATTGACGGTCGATAACGCCCGGAGCAATCATTTCAACAGCAGAGAAACCATCATGCTCAACAGGACCTTTGCCATCAATTGGCTCACCCAGCGTGTTTACCACACGACCAAGCAGACCACGACCAACAGGAACTTCAAGAATACGGCCAGTACATTTGACCTTCATGCCTTCTGCTAAGTCAGCATACGGGCCCATCACAACCGCACCTACGGAGTCGCGCTCCAGGTTCAATGCGATTGCATAACGATTGCCAGGCAGTGCGATCATCTCACCCTGCATAACTTCGGCTAAACCGTGAATACGAATGATACCGTCATTAACGGATACAATCGTACCTTCATTGTGAGCTTCACTCACTACATTGAACTGAGCAATGCGCTGCTTGATCAGTTCGCTGATTTCGGTGGAATTCAGTTGCATATGCTCCAGTCCCCTTAAGACTGCAAGACGTCTGTTAAGCGATCTAAACGGCCACGAATACTGCCATCGATCACTAAATCACCTGCGCGGACTACCACACCAGCAATAACAGACTTATCAATTTTGCAATTCAGCTTAACTTTGCGTGACAGACGTTTTTCCATCGCCGCAGAAATTTTAACCAGCTGTTGTTCACTCAGTTCGGCAGCAGAAATCACTTCAACATCAACAGTTGATTCAAGTAACGCACGCAATTGAATAAATTGCTGCAAAACTTCAGGTAACGCCAATAAGCGGCCGTTTTCTGCCATAACACGAATAAAGTTCTGAGCATGTTCATCAACCTGTTCACCGCAAATTGCGATAAAGGCATTGGCTAATGTTTCCGATGCCAATGAACCGGAAAGCAGCTCACCAACTTGCTCATTACGAGTCACTTCAGCTGTGAACACCAGCATATTCTGCCATTGTTCTAGCGATTGTTTTTCCACAGCAAAGTCAAAAGCTGCTTTGGCGTAGGGGCGAGCTACAGTAGCAAATTCAGACATGCCCCTCCCTCCTTACAGTTCAGCGACCAGTTTATCAACGATGTCGCTGTTAGCAGCTTCATCCACGGAACGTTCGATGATTTTCTCGGCACCTATGATAGCCAACATAGCGACCTGCTTACGCAACTCTTCCCGAGCACGCTTACGTTCGGCATCAATTTCTGCCTGAGCTTGCGCTACGATTCTGTTACGTTCCTGCTCAGCTTCCGCTTTTGCATCATCAAGGATCTGGGCTTTTTGTTTATTAGCCTGTTCGATGATGACCTGAGCTTCCGCTTTCGCTTTCTTCATTTGGTCGGTCGCATTGGCTTGCGCTAAGTCCAGGTCCTTTTTGGCGCGTTCCGCAGAAGATAAACCGTCAGCAATTTCTTTTTGACGCTTTTCAATGGCCGCCATGATTGGTGGCCATACAAACTTCATACAGAACATAACAAACAGGACAAACGCAATGGCCTGGCCGAGGATTGTTGCATTAAGATTCACAGCACAATACCTCTTTTAAAATTAATGAGTTGACGTAGTTTCAGATTTTTTCTGCAAACTACGCGACAGCAAACATTACGTACAAGCCAAGGCCCACAGCAATCATCGGGATGGCGTCAACCAGACCCATAACGATAAAGAACTGTGTACGCAGCAGAGGGATTAAATCCGGCTGACGAGCAGCGCCTTCCAAAAATTTACCTCCGAGGATGCCGATACCGATCGCAGCACCGATTGCCGCCAGACCCATCATTACAGCGGCAGCCATGTACAGCAGATCCATATTCAGGTTTTCCATGACAATCTCCAGTTTGTTTCAGTTAAAACACAGTTATTGTGGTAAAAATTAATGTTCTTCAGATGCCATCGACAGATAAACAATCGTCAGAACCATGAAAATAAAGGCTTGTAACGTAATAATCAGTATGTGGAAGATAGCCCAAGGCAGGCTGAGCATCCACTGCGACCACCACGGTAACAGACCAGCTATAAGAATAAAGATCAATTCACCTGCATACATGTTACCAAACAGTCGCAGACCGAGTGATACCGGTTTTGAAAGCAGGCTAACCCCTTCCAGAATTAAGTTAACCGGAATAAACAATGGATGATTAAAAGGCTGTAAAGTCAGCTCTTTTGTAAAACCACCAACTCCTTTCATCTTAATGCTGTAGTAGAGGATGAGGACAAAGACACCAATAGCCATCGACAAGGTAATACTGACATCTGCTGTTGGTACAACACGCAGAGCAGGTAAGCCGAAGACATGTTCACCGATATAAGGGAGAAAATCGATTGGCAATAAGTCCATCACGTTCATTAATAACACCCAGACGAACACGGTCAGTGCCAAAGGGGCAATAACTTTGCTCTTGCCGTGATACATATCACGGACACTGTTATCAACAAAACCCATGATTAATTCTATAGCAGTCTGAAGCTTGCCAGGTACGCCACTGGTGGCATTAACCGCAACCTTTCTGAATACACACAGAAATAAAATCCCTAATACGACTGAGAAAAAAAGCGAGTCAATGTTCAACGTCCAGAACGTTGCAGAACCACCAGAGTTGGGATCGACCAACTCAAAGGTACGCAGGTCCAACTGAAGGTTATTCAGGTGGTGGCCTATGTAGTCCCTTGCAGTTGAAACTTCTCCTGATGCAGACATGATGCCTCTTACCCTTTTGTTGTTGAAAACCTAACTGTTTATCACAGCTGGTGCGATGATCTGCACAACCAGCACCGCTAAATAAGTCAAACCCAGTGGTGCAAACGCCGCTTTAAACACGCCTAAAGCAACAACCAGTACAGCTATTGCAATAATAACCTTCAACCCTTCGCCAACAGCGAAAGACCACGCCACACGTACAGGAACACCCTCTTCTTTTACTTTCTGAAAACTGGCAAACAGCATAAAAATGGCATGAGGTAACCAACATGCTAATCCACCAACAAAAGCAGAAGCGCCCCATTCTATACTTTTGGTACAAAAAGCCACACTGAGAACAACAAAAGTCATTAACTGCAAAAAAAGCAGTTTCAGTGCAATTCTACCGCTGTAAAGGGATACAGACATGACTTTTGTTTTCTCCCCTTGCACGCCTTGCATATCAGGTTTTGCTAAATGTTGTATAAAACTGCCTTTGCTTAAGTGTGTCAAGTGACAAAAACGTGCAAATTATACGGGCAGCCAAAATGAATTCAATCCATAAGTAGCGAAAAGGTGAACAATTATTTAAATTTTTTACTCTGGCGCCAGATTGTAAGCTAATTATTGTGCTGATTTTCTCTCTCTAATAATTTCATGCTCTCAAACTTAAATGTGATTTAAATCACATAAAATTTTCATTTGTTAGTTATATTTAACATTCTCAGAGAATGAAAATAAAAAATATTAACATTTAAATCAATAAGTTAATTTAAATTTATAGGATAAGGTTATTATATTATTGACTTAAATTACCAAGCTAATTTTTAGCTGCTTTAAAAAAGCAAATCTGATGAAAAAACGCTTTATCTGATTTTTAAAGTCCCAACTATCTTAATATCAAGATAACGTTATTTTTATGTAATCACGCGGTAAATTAAAGCTGAAACGAGACAAATCATAATTGACGATGTTGACCACAGTATAATTGTGCTCAACATCACTAATTATTTATAACTTTATTGACAAATAACAAACTTAGTTTGATTTAAGGATAACCAGATGGCGTTGCCCTTCCAGTTCAGGAACATCTAACTGAATAACCGAATCAACAACAATTCCGGAAGGTAACATGGTAAATTCTTCCTCAGGAAACACGCCTTTAAGCGCATAGAATCGTCCATGAACAGACTCAGGCAAATGGCAACACCAAGAGACCATATCCTGTAATGAGGCAAAAGCACGGCTTATAACGCCATCAAAAAGCAGCTCAGAAGAGTATGTTTCAACCCGGCTTTGCACTGGTTCTATATTATCCAAACCAAGTTCATGCTGAACCTGGCGCAAGAATCTGACTCTTTTACCTAAACTATCCAACAATGTGAAATGAGAATCTGGACGAACAATAGCTAATGGGATCCCTGGCAACCCTGGACCTGTGCCTACGTCTATAAAACGATGACCCTGTAGATAAGGGCTGACAACAATGCTATCCATAATATGACGTACCAGCATTTGTTCTGGCTCACGGACAGACGTGAGATTATAAGCTTGATTCCATTTGTTGAGCATATCAACATAGGCCGTAAGCTGCTGTTTTTGCTGTTGTGAAAGCTCTATTCCTGCTTTAGTCAGCAGAAATTCCAGTTTATTAAGCACAATAAAAATCCTCTCAGGCACTACGGCGCAGTAAGCCCTGTTTTTTCAGCCATACAAGTAAAATCGAAATTGCAGCAGGTGTTACCCCTGAAATACGTGAAGCCTGACCAATTGAGTTTGGCTTGTGATCATTAAGTTTAGCGACAACTTCATTAGAAAGACCACTAACTTGACGGTAATCGAGATCAATCGGTAATGACGTATTTTCATTACGCAATTGTTTTTCAATTTCTTCTTGTTGACGGGCAATATACCCTTCATATTTGACCTGAATTTCAACCTGATCAGCTGCTTGTGGTTCTTTAAGACCAGGTGAAAACAGTGGTAATGAGGTTAGGATTTCATAATTTATTTCAGGGCGACGCAATAGATCTTCACCATTAGCTTCTTTCGATAATGGCATTTTTAATATGTCGTTGATGTCACCAAGATTATTTGAATGAGGATGAATCCAAATATTACGCAAACGCTGACGTTCTTGTTCGATCATCTCCACCTTACGGCAGTAATGTTCCCAACGGTAATCATCCACCAATCCTAATTCGTGGCCCTTCTCTGTCAGACGAAGGTCAGCATTATCTTCACGTAACATCAGGCGATATTCAGCGCGGGAAGTAAACATACGGTATGGTTCTTTAGTGCCCAGAGTACACAAATCATCAACCAGAACACCAATATAAGCTTGATCACGACGAGGGAACCATCCCTCCTCTTCTGAAGCGTAACGGGCTGCGTTAAGCCCGGCTAAAAGCCCTTGAGCGGCAGCTTCTTCATAACCAGTCGTACCATTGATTTGCCCGGCAAAGAATAAGCCATGAATAAATTTACTTTCCAGTGTCTGTTTCAGATCTCTTGGATCAAAGAAGTCATATTCTATTGCATAACCAGGGCGAATAATGCGGGCATTTTCCATCCCTTTCATGGAATGAACAATTTGCATTTGTACATCAAATGGCAAGCTGGTAGAAATACCATTTGGGTAAATTTCATTACTGGTCAATCCTTCTGGTTCAAGAAAGATCTGATGAGCATTGCGATCCGCAAAACGCATGACTTTGTCTTCGATCGAAGGGCAGTAACGTGGGCCGATCCCTTCAATGATCCCTGCATACATTGGGCTGCGATCTAAATTATTGCGGATCACATTGTGTGTTTTTTCATTGGTATGAGTGATGTAGCATGGCATCTGTTGTGGATGTTGTCCCGTATTTCCAAGAAAAGAGAATACAGGTGTTGGATTATCACCCAGTTGTTGTGTTAGCTGACTAAAATCAATAGTTCTGGCATCAATACGTGGTGGCGTACCTGTTTTTAATCTGTTTACACGTAAAGGTAAATCACGTAAACGCTGTGCTAATGAGATCGCAGGAGGATCACCAGCCCTCCCTCCACTGTAATTTTCCAGACCGATGTGGATTTTACCGTCAAGGAATGTACCTACTGTCAGAACAACGGCTTTGGCCCTGAATTTAAGTCCCATACGAGTTATTGCACCAGTGACAGTATCGTTTTCAACAATGAGATCTTCTACAGGTTGTTGGAAAATCATTAAGTTAGGTTGATTTTCTAATGCTGTTCGTATGGCTTGACGGTAAAGAACTCTGTCAGCTTGAGCACGTGTTGCGCGAACAGCGGGCCCTTTACTGGCATTTAAGGTCCTAAATTGAATACCAGCTTGATCAGTGGCTTTAGCCATTAAACCACCCAGAGCATCAATTTCTTTAACCAGATGTCCTTTACCGATCCCACCGATGGCTGGGTTACACGACATTTGGCCCAAAGTATCAATATTGTGAGTCAGTAATAAGGTTTGACGGCCCATACGAGCAGCTGCCATGGCAGCTTCAGTACCGGCATGACCACCACCGATAATGATGACGTCAAATTGCTCTGGATAAAACATGGTGATGAACCTTCAGTTATAAGAATGCTTAGTGTTGCATTAAGGGAAGAGAATTCTACTCAAGTTTTGGCGATAGACCAAGTAGGTAAGATCGCCGCTAATTAAAAGAAGATCTTTTTTATTTAAAGATCTCTTTATTAGATCTTTTATTAGGATCATGATCTTTTGTGGATAAGTTATTTTTACTTATAAAGATCATAACATTGTAAAGGATCATTTACTGTGAATGATCCGTGATCCTGGCCTGTATAAACTGGGATCTAAACAGCAAGTTATTCACAATGTGATCATGGACTGATAGTTATACTATAGATAACTACGGGTTAACCCCTGCTTTTTATATGAGTTATCCACAATCGTTCGCTGTTTTTTTGTTCAAACTAGAGTGACTTTGCCCAAATTTTAACCCATTCTTCTGCGGGATCTTCGGGGATCTGATGTTGTTGGATATCAATTTCCAGACGATCGCCGAGGCGTTTGGCTCCATTCTCCACCAATAGTTGATCAAGCGATCTTATCGCCCCACAGAAAGTATCGTATTCAGAACTGCCAATACCAACAGCACCAAATGCTACTTTGCTGAGATCAGGTTTTTGTTCAGAAATTTCTTCTGCCAGTGGTTGTATATTTTCTGGTAATTCCCCAGCCCCATGTGTGGATGTGACTACCAACCAGATCCCTTCCTGAGGAAGTTCATCAAGAGAGGGGCCATGCCGCATTTCGGTGGAAAAACCAGCATCTTCCAGAATTTCAGCCATATGTTCAGCTACGTATTCAGCACTGCCCATCGTGCTGCCGCTGATTAAGGTAATAGTGGCCATAGTGATCCCAACAGATTTCAAGAGCCGCTATTGTACGCTGTGAATCTGTTGGGATCTACCTGTGGATAATATGGTTATAACAAATTTTATCTTATGGCTTGATTGTTCGCATAATCGGGTTTTGCAAGGAGATCAGGGTTTCTGTTGATTGGATCTCATCGATAGTCTGGATTTTGTTGATAAGTACATCTTGAAGAGATTCAATTGAGCGGCACATAACTTTAGTAAAGATGCTGTAGTGACCTGTTGTGTAGTAGACCTCAACGACTTCATTCAGGTCACTTAATTTTTTTAGGGCTGATGGGTAATCTTTAGCGCTTTTAAGAATAATGCCAATAAAGCAACAAACATCATAACCCAGTTGTTTAGTACTGATATCTACTCTGGTACCGGTGATGATCCCTGCTTGCTTCATTTTTTCTACACGAACATGAATGGTTCCTGGGCTGACAGCAAATTTCTTTGCCAGTTCGGCATAAGGTGTACGTGCGTTGTCCATTAAAGCGTGAAGTATGTCACGGTCCAGATTATCGATCTGATAAATTTCTGCCATTTTCAGCTCCATTTTTTATCAAATTTTCATTTTTTCTATATTAAAAATGAATTTTATAAAGCATAAAGACTATTTTTATTAAAGTATATTGAATTTATACCTCATTCTATTGCTTAATGTTTGCAACAGGACATCAGGGCTACCTAAAAATTTGAGAATAATATTATGAAAAAGTCATTTATTGAGAAGCAGCAACAAATTAGTTTCGTGAAATCCTTCTTTTCCCGCTTGCTGGAAAGCAAGTTGGGTCTGATTGAAGTACAAGGGCCAATCCTAAGTTGTTTGGGTGATGGTATTCAGGATAACTTGTCCGGCCATGAAAAGGCTGTTCAGGTAAAAGTGAAAACGTTACCGGATTCAACTTTCGAAGTAGTGCATTCACTGGCTAAATGGAAACGTAAGACACTGGGCCGTTTTGATTTTCAGCCGGAGCAAGGGCTTTACACTCACATGAAAGCATTGCGTCCGGACGAGGATCGCTTAACACCAATCCACTCTGTTTATGTTGATCAATGGGATTGGGAAAAAGTGATGGAAGATGGGCAACGCTCACTTGCTTATCTAAAACAGACAGTAGGCAAAATTTACGAAGCAATAAAAGAAACAGAAAAAGTTGTCAGCAAAGAGTTTGGTCTGGCACCGTTCCTGCCAGATCAAATTCATTTTGTTCACAGTGAAACGCTTCTGAGCCGTTATCCGGATCTGGATGCAAAAGGTCGTGAACGTGCTATTGCTAAAGAACTGGGTGCTGTTTTCCTCATTGGTATTGGTGCGAAATTATCTGATGGTCAAGCACATGATGTTCGAGCACCGGATTATGACGACTGGACGACGTCAAACAGTGATGGTTTTGCTGGTTTGAACGGCGACATTATTGTCTGGAACCCTGTTTTAGAGGACGCTTTTGAGATCTCTTCCATGGGTATCCGTGTTGATGCAGAAGCGCTGGAGCGCCAATTAGGGCTGACCGGTGATGAAGGGCGCTTGCAATATGATTGGCATCAGGCGTTACTTAAAGGCGATATGCCACAGTCGATTGGCGGAGGTATTGGTCAATCCCGTTTGGTGATGTTACTGCTGCAAATGAAACATATCGGTCAGGTTCAATGCAGCATATGGTCACCTGAAGTACGCGAAACTGTAGAAGGCATGCTCTGATTCAATTCAGTGACGCCATTTTCGCAGTAAACGGCTTTTAAGTCCGGTATCAAAACGCCAGATATGATCGAATATCCGCATAATACCGGGCTTACCATATTGGGACATGGAGACCGCATGGAAGCGGTGTTGCTGATGCTGTTGCAGATTTTTTATCTGATGGATTAGTGGGTCCGGTAAACGCTGGACAATGAAATCTGAAATAACAACAGCATCAGCATCTTTCCAACATTGCTCTTTCATTTTTTCTATTGTGCTTGCCAGACAAAAAGCTAAATCTGTTCCTCCTCTAAAAGTCTGGCTGAGAAAACGAATAGCTTGCTCCAGACCATCTGGTGAAGATAGTTCATAGTGCACAATTTCTGTAGCAAATAACATGATGTGACAGTTACGATCATCTGCTAGTGCAATGCGTAACAGTGCCAGACAAAAAGCTTTGGCACATTTTTCATTGAATCCTCCCATAGAGCCGGAAGTATCCACACAGACAATAAATGGCCCTCTTGGCTTTTCCTCCTTATTATAATGAGTGACTGGTCGTAATGTTGTTTTCTGTTGCCAGCTATCGCCTTGTAAGCGATAGGCCAATAAGCGCTTTTCCACCAATCTGCGATAAAATTCATATTCCAGATCTTCAATTCCTAATATTGCCAGTTCTGTTGGTAACAGGCGTAAAATATCATCACTTTGCCCTATGCCATTTACCTGCTCAGGAACGGTATCAGGTGTCCGTTCAATGGTAGTACAGGGTTCGAGAAGATGGCTTTCCTGTGGTTTTGATTTTGCAGCTTGGCTGCGACCAAGTAATTGAGCCAGTTTTTCCAGTTCTGGTTGTTGGTGAAGAAATTCA
Source organism: Photorhabdus sp. CRCIA-P01 (assembly GCF_003545805.1). GTDB lineage: Bacteria > Pseudomonadota > Gammaproteobacteria > Enterobacterales > Enterobacteriaceae > Photorhabdus > Photorhabdus antumapuensis. The sequence continues at coordinate 45,084 of NZ_NMQR01000030.1, forward strand.
CTGTAGCGAATCAATAACTGTTCATCATTTCGGGAATGGTTTAACTGACTTTTACTCATATCCCATAACCGTCCCGCCGCCCTGTCATTTTCACTGAAAACAGGATCAAGATTACCGCTTAGTGTTAGCCGTTGTTGCAATTCTGCCAGTAATTGCTCTTTTTCTTGTTCCAGTAATTTCTTGTGGAAAGTTGTAGTTTGCAGGATCAAGCTGAGCCGCCATCGTTGGATAAACAGGATTTGTAATGTATTTGAATGCTCGGTAGTGCTGGTTACCAATTTCTGTGCTTCTTCAATAAAAGGGGATTTAATTTGGTTCAGTATTTCCAGAATATCGGGAAGTTTAAAATAAAAATTATCGGTGTTGGTAGACAGTAATTGTTGATATAACTGAAATTCTTCTGCCAGGGGGGCAGGAATTAGCGCTTCTTTAATTCTTTGTTGTAAATCTTGTTTCCAACCGGGAATGTCTTTCAGTAGCGCACGTTTTAAACGAGGATATTTTTCAAAAAAGATAGCTAACTGAGGTGAAGCCAGAAGAGTTAATATGATCTCTTCTATCAGCTCTCCTTCGTTTACTGACAATAAAAGATCAAGAGTGGTTAGGCTAATCATTTGTTAGCTGCCCATTTTTATTTTCAACTGGTTGATTTTATCCGTCAGTTGGATAAAGCTTTGTTCTATGGCAGCAAACCAATGGTTTTCAATGAATAGACATGGCTGATGCTGACTAAATAATTGGCGTTGATGGTGAATCTCTTGGTTAATTTTTTCCAGTTTTTCCAACCACTCGCTGTTTTTTTCGTTTTGTTGATATTGACTATTCGGTAAATATAAAGTAGAGGAACGACGGCTAATATCAAAAATCTCTGGTTGATGTGCTGAATTAATTTCGGCTGCTATATCTTGTGGAAAACCGATACCGTTCAGGCGGGCTGGTAAACTTCCACCTTTATTTATCCAGGTATTTAGCATCTTTTTTTCCACTTCAATAAAATTAACCTGAATATCATGGATATGAAGAAATGTATGCAGGAACAAAGTCAATTTTTCTTCATTGATGTGATCGGGTAGCGAATATTGTATTTTGCGTCCAAACAAACCTGTTTGTTTTTCCAGGTACAACGCCTGCTGATTATTTTTATCCTGACGAGCTTGAATCCATTGGTGATAAAGTGAATCAATTTGCTGAGATGATACTCTTTGCTGATAGGCTTGTTCGATCATGAGAGTATTCAGATATTGAGGTAATAATTTGAAAGAGTGAAGATCATACCACAGACAATCTTTCAACAATATTAAATCAAGTGGCGATATTTCTCTTCTGCCATTGAAGAAAGCACTAGCTTGTAATAAATGAATTGCTTTCTTCCAGCGCCGATCTGAAACGTAAGGTGAATGTTCTGTTGCATCAAGTTGCTGACGTAGATGATAGATAATATCAAAACAATTCTCTGGTAGGACTATTTTATTAATCTCTTGTTGCCATTGATGAAACTCTTCACTTGTTATCTGAATATTTTCTGGGACAGGGTTATCATTTTCATCTTTTTGGTTAGTAAGTAATGCCCGGAAGTTCTGTTTTTCTTGAATTTTATCCAACCAAATACGGATTAGCATTCGGTCATAAAGAGCCTCAAGGCTGCTATCTGTTTCAGGTAATTCATTAGATGCTGTTATCAGTAATCGCATCGGAATTTTCTCTTCTGTATCCCCATTCCTGAATTTTCTTTCGTTAATTGCAGTCAGCAAGGTATTGAGAATTGCCGGGCCGGCTTTCCATATTTCATCGAGAAAGACAATTTCAGTTTCAGGTAAATAGCCAGTGGTCAGTCGTTGATAACGTCCTTCTTCTTTCAATGCCTGAATAGAAAGAGGACCAAAAATTTCTTCGGGAGTGGAGAAACGGGTCATCAGATACTCAAATGCTCTGGCATCACGAAACGTAAATTTTAATCGGCGGGCTATCAGACTTTTCGCGATCCCTGGGGGACCCAGCAGGAAAACGCTTTCCCCGCACAGTGCGGCTAGCAGGCATAAACGAATCGTCTGTTGTCTTTCATACAGACCACTTTCCAGATAATTACTTAAACAAGCTATTTTTTCCACTAATTGTTGCATAATTCATACCAATATTATCTGTTGGGATAAATAAAATCTAATCACTCTTCTTCATAGATTTTAATCATCATTTATTGATGAAGACTATATTTACCTTAAAAATCGATTCAGCGTCAAATATTCAATAAGTTAACGTTTGTTTTTGGTTTTTTTATTGTCGAAACGTTATCGATAACGATCACACTTTTGTATTATTAATGTTGCATTTTAAATGTTACTTTATATATTACTTTAATAGCGAAACGTTTCGCTAATGGAATAAAAAAATGAAAAAAGGTGTATTACTTAATTCTGAAATTTCAGCCGTAATTTCTCGGCTGGGGCATACTGACCAGATTACAATTGGTGACATTGGGTTACCAATTCCTTCTTCGGCCCAGCGGATTGATTTAGCGCTAACCCAGGGGATCCCTAGTTTTATATCCGTTCTTAATGTCGTGACTCAGGAAATGCAGGTTGAAGCTGCATTTTTAGCAGAGGAGATCATTATCTATAATCCTTTGATACATCAATTAATATTATCTCAGATTAAGGAACTAGAGGAACAACAAGGGAATTCAATTATTGTGGAATATATCAGTCATAATATATTGAAAGAGAAAACGGAATATAGCCAAGCGATGATTCGTACTGGAGAGAATTCTCCTTATGCCAATATCATCCTTTGTGCTGGTGTGACTTTCTGAGGTGGTTATGCGACCTGCACTGGAACTAAAAGGAATTAGTAAATCTTTTCCTGGTGTTAAAGCATTATCTGGCGCGGCACTACGTGTTTATCCGGGTAAAGTCATGGCATTGGTAGGGGAGAATGGTGCAGGTAAATCCACGATGATGAAAGTGTTGACCGGAATATATACCAAAGATACAGGCACAATTCATTATTTGGGAAAAGAAGTGATTTTTTCTGGTCCTAAATCCTCTCAGGATGCGGGTATTGGGATTATCCATCAAGAATTAAATCTTATTCCTCAACTGACTATTGCAGAAAATATTTTCCTGGGGCGTGAATTCGTTAATAAATTTGGTGCCATTGATTGGAAAAAAATGTACCAGGAAGCCGATCGCCTTTTGAAAAAATTGAATTTAAGTTACAGCAGTCACTGGCGGGTAGCTGAACTTTCTATCGGTGATCAGCAAATGATTGAGATTGCTAAGGTGCTGAGTTTTGAATCCAAAGTTATCATTATGGATGAACCCACTGATGCACTGACTGATACAGAAACTGAATCATTGTTTAACGTAATACGTGAACTGACATTGCAGGGATGCGGTATTGTTTATATCTCTCATCGTCTGAAAGAAATTTTTGAAATTTGCGATGATGTTACGGTATTCCGTGATGGACAATTTATTGGTGAAAAGCCGGTAAAGCAGTTAAAAGAAGAGACGCTGATTGAAATGATGGTTGGGCGAAAACTGGAAGAGCAATATCCTCGCCTAAATTTGCCTCGTGGTAAGAAGCGGCTTGAAGTTAAGCAAATTTCTGGTCCCGGTGTGACAAATGTTAGCTTTTCCCTTTATAGCGGAGAAATTTTGGGTATATCGGGGTTGATGGGGGCTGGCCGCACTGAATTAGTGAAAATTATTTATGGTGCGTTGCCAAAAACTCAAGGACAAATCACTCTGGATGGGGCGCCTGTTGTAACCCGTCGTTCTCAGGATGGGTTAGCTTGTGGGATTGTTTATATTTCAGAAGATCGGAAGTGTGATGGATTAGTTTTGGATATGTCGGTTAAAGAGAATATGTCTCTTACCGCTTTACGTTATTTTAGTAATAAATCAGGTAGCCTGAACCATAAAAAAGAGCAGCAGGCAGTCAATGACTTTATCAAGTTATTTAATATCAAAACACCTTCAATGGAACAGACTATTAGTCTGCTTTCTGGAGGTAATCAGCAAAAAGTGGCAATTGCTCGTGGATTAATGACCAGACCAAAAATTCTTATCTTGGATGAGCCAACTCGGGGAGTCGATGTCGGTGCAAAAAAAGAAATTTATCAACTCATTAATCAGTTCAAAAAAGAGGGTTTGAGTATCATCCTTGTTTCTTCTGAAATGCCGGAAGTGATAGGAATGAGTGATCGTATTTTGGTCATGTATGAAGGTTATATCAGCGGAGAATTTTTTGCTGAACAGGCAACTCAAGAAATTTTGATGGCGGCGGCTGTTGGCAAGCAATATGGAGCGATTCCGGAGTAATTCAGTATGAATTCGAACATATCACCGACATCTAAGTGTTGGTTTACTAAAGAGTGGTTACTGAAACAAAAGTCATTGATTGCGTTGTTAGTATTGATAGCCGTAGTTTCTTCTCTTAGCCCAAATTTTTTCACGTTAAATAACTTGTTTAATATTCTGCAACAGACATCAGTCAATGCCATTATGGCAGTTGGGATGACATTGGTTATTTTAACATCGGGTATTGATCTGTCTGTTGGTTCATTGCTTGCATTAACAGGCGCAGTAGCAGCTTCATTGGTTGGTATGGAAGTTAATGCGCTGGTGGCTATAGTGGGGGCTTTGGCTTTAGGTGCTGTGATCGGTGCTTGTACAGGAATAATCATTGCGAAAGGTAAAGTACAGGCTTTTATTGCCACTTTGGTCATGATGTTATTACTTCGTGGAATAACCCGCGTTTATACTGATGGTAGCCCAATAAATACAGGATTCAGTAATAATGCGGATCTGTTTGGCTGGTTTGGTATTGGTCGCCCATTGGGAATTCCTACTCCAATATGGCTGATGTTGATCGTTTTTGTTATTGCATGGTATCTCCTACACCACACCCGCTTAGGTCGTTATATTTATGCTCTGGGTGGTAATGAATCGGCTACCCGTTTGTCTGGTATCAGTGTCGATAAAATCAAGATTATCGTTTACACCTTATGTGGTTTACTGACGGCATTAGCAAGTATTATTGAAGTGGCCCGTCTTTCTTCTGCTCAACCAATGGCGGGGAGTGGTTATGAATTGGATGCTATTGCTGCTGTCGTTTTGGGCGGAACCCGTCTGGCTGGTGGTAAGGGATTAATTACGGGGACTTTGATTGGTGCGCTAATCCTCGGTTTTTTAAATAATGGCTTAAATTTATTAGGTATTTCTTCTAACTACCAGATGATTGTTAAAGCAAGTGTAATATTGCTGGCAGTTCTGGTTGATAACAAAAGTGGTAAATAACCTCATCCTACAGGAAATAATATAATGAGAATGAAGAAATTAGTCACAATTTTATCTGCTGTTGCACTAGGCGCGACTATAAGTGTAAATGCGTTAGCGAAAGATACTATCGCGCTAGTCATTTCTACACTAAATAATCCATTTTTTGTCTCCATGAAAGAGAGTGCTCAAAAAGAGGCGGATAAGTTGGGCTATAACCTAATTGTATTGGACTCTCAGGATAATCCAGCGAAAGAATTAGCCAATGTTCAGGATTTGACGGTACGTGGTACTAAACTCATGCTAATTAACCCGACTGACTCCGATGCTGTTGGTAATGCCATTATTATGGCTAACAATGCCAAAATTCCGGTCATTACTCTAGATCGGATAGCGAATAAAGGTGCTGTTGTCAGTTATATTGCTTCTGATAACCGCTTGGGTGGTAAAATAGCGGGTGATTTTATCGCCGAAAAATTGGGGAATGAAGCCAACATTATTCAGCTAGAAGGTATTGCCGGCACTTCTGCTGCCCGTGAACGTGGTGAAGGATTTAATAAGGTAGCACAGGAACATAAATTCAATGTGCTGGCTAGTCAGCCTGCTGATTTTGATCGTACCAAGGGACTGAACGTTATGCAGAACTTACTGACGGCTCATCCGGCTGTACAAGCTGTATTTGCTCAAAATGATGAGATGGCGTTAGGTGCTTTGCGTGCTTTACAGACAGCAGGTAAAAGCGATGTATTAGTTGTTGGTTTTGATGGTACTGGAGATGGTATCAAAGCTGTTCAACGTGGAAAATTAGGCGCGACAATCGCTCAGCGTCCTGATCAAATAGGTATCGTTGGTGTTCAGACAGCGGATAAGGTGCTGAAAGGCGAAAAAGTTGATGCTGTTATTCCTGTAGAACTGGAGCTGGTTATTAAGAAATAAATCGGTATTTGTGCCGTTACTCATTGATGGTGGTGACGGCATAATTGAAAAGGAATAAATGTAATGAGTACAGCAAAACTTGCAGTGCTTGGCAGCATTAATGCTGACCATATTTTGAATCTTGAATCGTTCCCTCGTCCGGGTGAAACGGTGATCGGGAAACAATACCAGATTGCTTTTGGTGGTAAAGGTGCTAATCAAGCGGTAGCAGCAGGTCGCAGTGGTGCTGATATTGCATTTATTGCTTGTGTCGGTGAGGACGATATTGGTTCCCGTATCTGCCAGCAGTTAGCAATGGATAATGTTAAAACTTCTGGCATTGAAGTTATAGAAGGGGAAACAACCGGTGTAGCGTTGATTTTCGTTAATCAGCAAGGTGAAAATGTGATTGGTATCAATACGGGGGCTAATGCTGCACTGACACCGAAATATTTCTATCGCTACCAAAATATTATTGAAGAGGCGGATGCATTATTAATGCAACTTGAGTCTCCATTGGAAACTGTACAACTTGCCGCAGAGATAGCTAAACAAAATAATACAAAAGTAATACTCAATCCGGCGCCGGCCCGAAAATTATCTGATCAATTGCTCTCGCTGGTGGATATCATTACACCGAATGAAACTGAAGCGGAGTATCTCACTGGAATTAAAGTAGAAAATGATTCAGATGCAGAAAATGCGGCTCAAATACTGCATGATAGAGGTATTGAAACGGTAATTATCACATTGGGTAGCCGTGGTGTATGGTTGAGTGAAAACGGTCAGAAAGGAAAAATTGTTCCGGGATTTAAAGTTAACGTTGTAGATACTGTTGCGGCAGGAGATACTTTCAACGGTGCGTTGGTGACAGCATTATTGGAAAGAAAACCCATGTTATCTGCCATACGATTTGCTCATTCTGCTGCTGCGATAGCGGTAACCCGTCAGGGAGCTCAGCCTTCCGTCCCGTGGCGAAATGAAATTGATGCATTTTTAACTGAACAGGACTGACTGTGGCTACAATGAAAGATGTTGCTCGTTTTGCAGGTGTTTCTACATCAACTGTATCTCATGTTATTAATAATAATCGTTATGTCAGTGATGGTGTAAAAAAGAAAGTTAATGATGCGATTGAGCAATTGAATTATACGCCATCAGCGCTTGCACGAAGTCTTAAAATCAAGCAAACCAAGACCATTGGTATGTTGGTAACGACCAGTAATAATCCCTTTTATGCTGAAATTGTAAGAGGGGTTGAACGAAGCTGTTATGAGCGTGGTTACAGCCTTATCTTGTGTAATACAGAAGGTGATGCCAAACGAATGGATTACAGCATGGAAACTTTGTTGCAAAAGCGAGTAGATGGAGTGCTGGTTATGTGTACTGAAAATCAACACAGCTCCTGTGATGTTTTGCGCCGTTATCCTCCTTTACCGATGGTTATGATGGATTGGTCTCCATTTGATATTGTCAGTGATGTTATTCAGGACAACTCCTTGTTGGGTGGTGAGATAGCTACTAATCACCTTATTAGCTGTGGTTTTAAAAAAATAGCCTGTATTGCAGGTCCACAAGATAAAACACCTGCTAATCATCGATTGAAGGGGTATAGAAAGGCAATGGCAAATGCTGGCCTTATTATTCCTGACGGATATGAAATTCATAGTGATTTTGAATTTGCTGGTGGTTTTAAATCAATGCAGGAATTACTACAACATCCAGAACCGCCAGAAGCTGTTTTTGCCGGAAATGATGCAATGGCCGTTGGCGCTTATCAGGCTCTGTACCAGTCGGGGCTTTCTGTGCCGGGTGATATTTCCATCATAGGTTATGATAATATCGACCTTGCCCCTTATATGATCCCACCGTTGACAACCATTCATCAGCCAAAAGATGAGTTAGGAAAATTAGCTGTTGATACTTTGCTTTATCGGATGGATAACCCAGAAAGTGATCCTAAATTATTAGTATTAACTCCGACACTGATTGAGCGTAGTTCAGTTTCTCATTCTTAGGTATTCTTTTTTTTGATCATGTTATCTCCATCTTCCTTATGTAATAACAGGAAGGTGGAAGAAGAGAGTAAAGTGATTATTCCTACGGTAATAAAAGTATTGTGGAAGTTATCAACGGTTGTTCCATAAGGTATCGATTCATAGAAACGAAGAATAGCTGCACTTACTGCAACACCGAAGCTAATAGATAACTGCTGAGTTACTGCTAATAAACTATTTCCTGAACTGGCATTATTATCGGTCAGATCAGCGAGAGTAATGGTATTCATCGAAGTAAATTGAATGGATACAGCCATACCCAGTAAAAATAGTGGAATAGACAAAAGGATAGCGGGCATTTCTGGTGATTGCAGTGAAAATTGAGAAATCATTAATCCAATAATGATTGTTATGCTAACCAGCGTCTTACGATATCCAAAGCGAGTTAATACATTAGTAACGAAAGATTTGGCTATAACAGAACCAATAGCTGTTGGTGCCATCATCATTCCGGCAATGACCGCTGAATAGCCAAATCCAACTTGTAGCATCAAAGGCATCAGAAAAGGAATGCAACCCGTTCCCAAGCGTGTAACAATATTACCTATAACACCGATAGAGAATGTGCGAATACGGAATAATTTCAGACTGATAAGGGGTTGGATTTGTTTTCTAGCATGCATCAGATAACCAAATAATACCATAAAACCACCAACCATAATTGTCAGAGGTATATAGCCTGGTAACGAACTCTCTCCTAGTAAATCCAAACTGACAGAAACCATTATCAAACTCAGTCCAAAAAGTATGAAACCGAAAAAGTCGAATGAACGTTTTGGCATTGTAAAATTAGGCATATGCTTTTTAGCATAAATAATCCCCAATAAACCAATTGGAATATTGATAATAAATATCCAGTGCCAGGTAGCATAAGTGACTAATAACCCACCGAGCATAGGACCAAGAATTGGCCCTATTAACCCTGGCATGGTGACAAAATTCATAACAGATAGAAGTTCACTGCGTGGGTACGCACGTAATAAAGCAAGGCGAGCAACTGGCATCATCATTGCACCACCAATTCCTTGAATTACACGAGAAACAACTAGAAAAGCTAAATTACCTGACAAAGCACAGGCAAGGGAACCTAAAGAAAATAAGGATACAGCAAGCATAAATATCCGGCGGGTACCGAAACGATCTGCTAACCAGCCACTGACTGGAATTAGCAAAGCGACAGTCAGAGTATAGCTGACAACAGCAGATTGCATCGCCAGAGGTGAATGTTTGAGGCTTTCAGCAATAGCGGGCAATGCTGTGTTGAGAATTGTTGCATCTAAAGCTTGCATAAAGAAAGCTATTGCAGCAATCCAGGGTAGCCCCGCCATATTACGAGCGGTTTTTACCATTAATAATCCTACTTATTTTATCTAGCTAATGTTTGATTAGATATTAATCTAAAACACTACTATATAAGATCATTCGCGCTCTGTTAATAACTTTTGGCAAACGAGAAGTGCGCTGTGACTATCACCTTGGATGATTGAATTAACAATTGTTTTATGAGTTTCCAGTTGTACAACTTTATCGGAAATAACAGCTTTGAAGTAGTTCTGGTAAACCAAATGAAATAAGTTGGTAAAAGAACATAAGAATGGATTTCCACAAGATTTATAAATGGTGTAGTGAAACTGGTAATCAATCTCTATCCATTTTTCCCGGTTAAAATTTTCTTTTAGTAGATACATTTCATCTACTATCTGTAAGAACTGCTTCTTTTATTGTTGTGTGGCATTTTATGCAGCAAGAAAGCAAGCTTGTGGTTCTCCTATTGCTAATCTTACCATATGGAAATGTTCAACCACTTGGCTAAGATTGTCACGATTCATCCACCACTTTAATAAATCCTGATCAAGGCAATTCCAATGAATTGTTGGCATGATTCGAGTACCAATATGTGGGCGAGGTAGAGGTAATAGCATACCTTTGGCTGCAAGTATTTTTATTGCTTCACGAACAGAAGTTCTGCTGATGTCAAATTGTTCAGCGAGTTCTATTTCACCAGGGAGGATAGTTTCAGCTTGATATTCACCAGACAAAATCTGTTGTCCGATTTTTTCAGCTAAAAGATAAGCAAGGTTTTTCTGGGAAGCTTTTCTTTATTCTTTAAATTGCGTAGTAGATTTGAACCCTTTCCCGCATTTGTCTACTTATATTACTTTAGTTTGGGAATAATTGTTGTCGATGTCATCAGTTTTTGTATAGAAAAAACACACAAATACAAGTTTTGTTGAAAAAATGCGCGAACGATGGTTTTTTTTAAATAAATACTTGCCAGCGCCGAAGAACGCCCTATAATGCGCCCCCACTGACCGACACAACGCTGATAAACATTGTGAGGTCAGGCAGAGGGAAAGCAAATAAGCGCTTGACTCTGCGGGCGAAAAGCGTAGTATACGCAGCCCGGCTGAACGAGAATGTCATTTTTTAATTCAGCCTGCTCTTTAACAATTAATCAGACAATCTGTGTGGGCACTCACAAGACCGTATCATCAAAAAATACGTTTTAAAGTCTTGAAGAGTGAACAACAGTGAATTCATTACGAATGAACGGTCAGTTTCTTTGAGCATCAAACT
>NZ_NMQR01000031.1 GCF_003545805.1 Photorhabdus sp. CRCIA-P01
AATCCCCGGTGGTGCGGTACATGCGAGCATCCGGTTCATCACTGAACGGATCGATAAGGAACCGTTCAGCCGTCAAATCCGGGCGGTTGAGATAGCCACGCGCGACACCCGCGCCACCCATGTACAATTCCCCCACGGCCCCAAACGGCACCGGCTGGCCGTGATTATCCAGGAGATAAATACGGGTATTCGCTGTCGGGCGCCCGATAGGGATCAACATATCAGTATAGTCTGGCGGGCAACGCCAACAGGTTGCACAGACGGTGATTTCTGTCGGGCCATAAGCATTAAACAGCGTTGCCTTGCTGTACAGCGCCTTAAGCAACATCGCACTGGGCGCTTCGCCACCCAGTATCAAGGTGGGTTTTATCGTTATCGCCGGTAAATCGGCCCCATCCCGTAGCAGAGCGGGGGTCAAACAGGCGTGTGTTACCTGCCGTTCTTCCAGATAATGCCACAGGCGCCGCGGGTCTTGACGAACCGTATCAACCGGCATGTCCAGCGTCGCTCCCCCACACAGCGCCATCATGATTTCCCAGACACTGGCATCAAAACCAAATGAAGCGAATTGCAACAGCCGGCTATCCGAGCGAATGGCAAATTGGGTGATTTTTTCCCAAATTAAATTGACCAGGCCACGATGTTCCACCATTACCCCTTTTGGTGTCCCGGTGGAGCCAGAAGTGTAAATCACATACGCCAGATGTCGTGCGCTGAGCGCCGAAACGTGCGGATTGTTATCCGGCTGATCAGGCAGAACATTCGGATCAAGTATCGTTAACGTCGTAAGTGCCGGTTCGCCTAGCGCGGCCCGGCCCACATTATCCGCCAGTACCACTGACGGCGCCGCATCCGTAAGCATATAAGCCAGCCGATCACCCGGATAGGATGGATCTAAAGGAACATAGGCCCCACCCGCTTTCAGTACCGCCAGCAGCGCCACCACTCTCGACGGTGAACGCGTGACACAAATCGCCACCCGTTGATCGGGCTCTACTCCGAGTGCAATTAACCGATGAGCCAGTCGGTTAGCACACGCATTCAATTCTGCATAGCTGAGAATCCGTTCTTCATAGACCAGTGCCGTAGCCGCAGGATTTTCCGCCACTTGCTGTTCAAACCGGTGATGAATACACAACGAGTCAGCATAAGCCGTTTGCGGGCCATTGCCGACTTTCAGTAGCCGTTTCCTTTCTACCGCCGGCAAAATGTCCAGCCGTCGAACCGGGGTTTCCGGGGCGTGGGCTAGCGCCGCCACCAGACTTTCCAGCGCCTGTTGCAGGTAACCACACACCCGCTCGGCATCAAACGGCTGAGCGATTTGCACGGTCAGCCCCAGTGCATCACCAAAATCGTCCACCGACAGCGTAAACGGATAGTTAGTCCGCTCCTGCGCACCAAGGAATTCGACACCGCTCATGAGTTCATTCGACGTCGCCGACGATGCATTGTGCCGATAGTTCAGCAAGGTACTAAACAGCGGCGTTCCTCCCTGCACCCCGCTACAACGTTGAGCCAGCGCCAACGAGGCATATTCATGTTCCAATAATCCCGCCAGCCGGTGATGTGCTACCTGTACGCTGTCTCGCACCGGGGTATCATCCATATCCAAGCGGAGCGGCAAGGTATTGATAAACAGCCCCATGCCATTTTCAGCCCCTTCACCCGCCGCCATGCGTCCAAACAACACGGTGCCAAAGACCACTCGCTTCTGTCCGCTGGTACGCGACAATACCTGCGCCCAAGCCAAATGGCACAGCGCCGCCAGACTGACACCCAATCGCCGCGCCTGACCACGTAAACGGTCATTTAGCTCAGGTGTCAACATTCGGTGCGATTCGGTCATCCGCGAACCATCATGGCGCACTTCCGCCAACCCAAACGGTAATGTTGGTTCATCGATCTCAGCCAACATCTCAGTAAAGAAACGCGTATGTTCTGCCTGACTCATCCCTAACCGGGACTGCGCCACCAGATTGCGGAAAGGCGCCGGCGCGGGCAAACGGCTTTCCTGCCCGTCAAGGTATACCTGCACTTCGTGACTCATCACATCCAGCGCGGTATGGTCGCCAATCAAATGATGCATCAGTTGCAACACAATCCAGCGGCCATCACCCTCCTGTGCTACCACAAAGCGCAATAGCGGCGCCTGACCCAAATCGAGACGGTATTGGCGGGGGTTAAACCGTTGCGCTAATTGGTCGCTGATCGGCCCATCAACCGGATCTAATGTTAATTCCGTCACCGACAACCGTACCTGACGGCAGACAACCTGCGCCGGCACGGATAATCCCTGCCAGATAAAAGAGGTTCGCAGAATGTCATGACGGTTAATCACCTGCTGAACCGCCGCCAGATAACGATCCAACAGCTTCCGATCAGCAAAGGCCATTTGACCGGCCAACAGATAAGGATCACCTTCGTCTGCCAGCAAATGGTGGAATAAGATCCCGTCCTGTAACGGCGATAACGCATAGATATCCTGAATATTCGCTATCCCACCTGCTACCTGCCCGACGATGTGATCAATTTCAGACTGGGTGAGATCAATCAGCGGTAACATTGCTGGCGTTAACACCGTGATGGCCGGTGTAATAATGTTAGCAGGCACGCTTTCCGCCTGATTCAACCTCAACGTTTGCGCCAGTTCAGACAATACCGGGGATTGGAACAGATCACGGACCGCCAGCGTTAGACCCACGTTACGCAGACGTTCAACCATGCGTACCGCGAGCAACGAATGGCCGCCCAAGGCAAAGAAGCTGTCGTGTCGGCTGATCTGTTCAACGCCCAATAATTCACGCCAGATAGCCGCCAGTATGGTTTCGGTTTCTCCCTGTGGCGCCGCGTAAATCTGGCGGGCAAAGGCGGCCTCCCCCGGGGCGGGTAGTGCCCGGCGATCCAGCTTGCCGTTAGGCGTCAACGGAAAAGCATCCAACCGCACAAAGGCCGCCGGTACCATGTAATCAGGTAACAATCCCCTCAGATGTTCACGCAAGCGGTTAACCAACCCGTCATCCTCGGCCGCCACCACATAAGCCACCAGCCGTTTGTCCTGCCCATCACCTAAAGCCCATACCCGCGCTTCACGCACTCCGGGGTATTCTGTCAGTCGAGTTTCGATTTCGCCCGGTTCAATGCGGAAACCCCGGATTTTAATCTGCTGGTCGTTACGGCCAATAAACACCAGATTGCCATCCGGCAGATAGCAAACTAAATCCCCGGTTCGATACATTCGGGCATCAGCCATTTCACTAAATGGGTCTGCAAGGAAACGTTCGTCAGTCAGTTCAGGGCGGTTGAGATAGCCACGCGCCACACCGACACCACCGATATAGAGTTCACCCACTGCCCCCAACGGCACGGGTTGACCGAGGGCATTCAACAAATAGAGACAGGTGTTAGCCGTTGGGCGCCCGATGGGAACTAGCACACCGGTATAGTCTGATGGACAACGCCAACTGGTCGCACAAACGGTGATTTCCGTCGGGCCATAAGCATTAAATACCGTGGCCTTGTTGCGCAGCGCCTTAAGCAACGCCGCACTGGGCGCCTCACCCCCCAATATCAAGGTGGGTTTTATCGTTATCGCGGGCAAATCCGCCCCATCCCGCAACAGAGCCGGTGTCAAACAGGCGTGCGTCACTGATTGCTCTTGCAGATAATGCCAAAGGTAGTGTGGGTCCTGACGAACAGCCTCATCAGGAATAACCAAGCTGGCGCCACTCCCCAACGCCATCATGATTTCCCAGACACCTGCATCAAAGCCAAATGAGGCAAACTGCAACATTCGGCTAGCAGGCAGAATGTCGAATCGGGCAATTTTATCCTGAATCAGGTTGACTAACCCACGATGTTCCACCATCACCCCTTTCGGCGTGCCGGTCGAGCCGGAGGTGTAAATCACATACGCCAGATGTCGAGAAGTCAATGTAGACCGTTGTGGGTTACTGTCCGGTTGATCAGGCAATGAATTCGGATCAAGTACGGTCTGCCCTGCCAACGCTTTTTCACCCAAGGCAGTACGTCCGGCATCATCCGCCAGTAAAATAGCGGGGGCAGCATCAGTCAAAATATGAACCAGACGTTCACCCGGATAAGCCGGGTCCAATGGCACATAAGCGCCTCCCGCTTTTAACACCGCCAACAGCCCCACTATCCGCGCCGGTGAACTTGCTACGCAAATCGCCACCCGCTGATCCGGCGCGACACCCAGCGCAATAAGTTGGTGCGCCAATCGGTTAGAACAAGCATTTAATTCCCCATAACTGAGGAGCCGCTCTTCACACACTAGCGCCGTAGCCTCAGGATTTTTCTCTACCTGTTGCTCAAATAACTGGTGAATACATAACGAGTCAAGATACGGTGTCTCGGTTATGTTCCAAGTTTCCAGCAACAGTTGGCGCTCCGCCGCTGTCAAAATATCCATTCTGACAACCGACTGTTGAGGATACGTGACCATCGATTGCAGTACCTGATGCAGATACCCCACATGTCGCTCAATGGTGGGTTGATCAAATAGGGCCGTTGCATAATTCAGATAACCGACAATCCGCCCATTCACCTCGGACAAGTTCAGCTCAAGATCGAATTTGATCACATCAAAAGCTTGATCGACAGGTGATACAACCAGCTCCGGTAATACCCATTCGGTATGCTCATTATTTTGCCAGGCAAATATCACCTGAAACAGAGGTGTATGAGCCAATCTGCGCGGCGGTTGCACGATTTCCACCACCTGTTCAAATGGCAAATCTTGATGCTCCTGGGCCGCCAGTGCGGTTTGCCGCACACACGCCAGCAATTCAATCACACTGGGTGCATCTGACAAGTCGATACGTAAAGCTATCGTATTAACAAAGAAACCAATCAGCGATTCCACCTCTTGACGACCGCGCCCTGCACTCGGTGTACCAATAACTAAATCTTCCTGACCCGACAAACGCGACAAAACCGTGGCCCAAGCTGCCAACAGAGTCATAAATAGCGTGACACCCTGCTGCTCACTTAAGCGTTTGAGAGATTGAGTTAACTCTGCATCCAGATTTATCGGCAAGAGATTCCCGGCAAATGACTGTTCAGCCGGACGTGGCCGGTCAGTGGGCAAAGCCAACAATACTGGCGCGTCAGCCAGTACGGTACGCCAATAGTCGGATTGGACCTGTACCCGCTCAGCGGAAAGCCGCTGACGCTGCCAGGCGGCATAATCAGGATATTGAATGGCTAAGGGTGGCAACGGATTTGGCTGTTGGTTCAGGCAAGCTGAGTAAAGAGCGCTCAATTCTGATTTCATCACCCCAAAAGACCAGCCATCAGAGATAATATGATGCTGAGTCAGTAAGAAGAGGTAATCATCATTAGCTAGCTGTACCAGTGCGCAACGAATTAATGGACCACGGGCAAGATCAAACGGTGTTTTAGCTTCCTGAGCACACAGAAATTCAAGCTCTGTTTCCACATCGGACGCTCTGCGAAGATCATAACTTTTTATCGGCAGGCCAAATTCCGCCGGTAATAATTCAACCTGAGGCTGACCATTAACCGCAACGAATACCGAGCGTAACGCTTCATGACGGGCAAACAGCGCATTGAGCGCCTGCTGCCAGGCGGTAATATCTAGCTGACCATGCAAACGCAACACCATCGAAATATGGTAGGTATCACTCACTCCTTCAAACTGCGCCAGGAACCATAGACGCTGTTGAGCCAATGACAACGGCAATTTACCCTGACGAGATATCGGCACCATCGCTGATAATCTCACAATCTCTGATAATCTATTGTGCTGCTCATCGAGCCGGGCGCTTATCGTTTCGGCAAAAGCGGCCAAAGAGGGTGATTTAAACAACGTGGTTAATGGCAATTCAATGCCTAAAGCCGTTATCCGGTTTATCATCCGAACAGCCAACAGGGAATGCCCCCCCAAAGCAAAGAAATTGTCATGTCGACCTATTCGCTCAATGCCAAGCAACTCACGCCAGATAGCCGCTAGTGACGTTTCCATCTCGCCTTGTGGCGCTTCATAGACCTGACGGGCAAAGGCTTCCTCTCCCGGCATCGGGAGTGCCCGGAGATCTCGCTTGTCATTAGGTGTTAGCGGGAAAGCATCCAGACGGACAAAAGCCGACGGCACCATATAATCAGGCAAAAGGGTACTCAAATATTCCCGCAAGCTAGTCACAAGCCCATCATCTCGCTCTGCCACCACATAGGCGACTAGCCGTTTATCCTGTCCATCATTTAATGCCAGTACCAACGCTTCACGCACCGCTGTGTGTTCTGTTAACCGGGCTTCGATTTCCCCCGGCTCAATACGGAAACCCCGGATTTTAATCTGTTGATCGTTACGGCCAACGAAGATCAAATTGCCATCCGGCAGATAACGAGCCAAATCCCCAGTCCGGTACATCCGTGCCTCCGGTTCATCACTGAACGGGTCCATCAGGAAACGTTCAGCCGTCAGTTCAGGACGATTAAAATACCCACAGGCAACCCCATCTCCGCCGACATAAATCTCACCGATCGCCCCCAACGGCACCGGTTGACCATAAGCGTTTAACAGATAAAGGCGCGTATTAGCAATTGGCCGCCCAATGGGGATCCTGGCTTCGCCCGGTGCTAACGCTGTAATGCGATATGTTGTGGTAAAAGTGGCTCCTTCACTTGGACCGTAAGCCTGCAATAATTGCCGTGGTGAACTATCACGCAAAACTTGTGCAATCACCTGTGGATCGGGGACCTCTGCTCCGGTAATCAGCGTTTTTATCTGAGGCAACACCGAGGACAGCGCCGTCGCTAGCCGGTTAAGCAATCCGACACTCATCCACAACATGGTAACCCGATAAACCTGTAAAGCCCGGACCAAATCCGGTGGCGTCAGTAAAGTTATAGGGTCGATAACCACCAGCACACCACCATTAAGCAACGGCGCCCAAACTTCAAAAGTGCTGGCATCAAAAGCCGGGTTAGCGGTAAAAGCCACCCGATCATCCAGCCCGATCTCCGCATAACCATTATTGATAACCAGTCGGACTACCGCTCGATGTGGCACCACTACCCCTTTTGGAGTACCAGTCGAACCAGAGGTATACATGATATATGCTGGTCCAGTGCTAAAACGGGGCAAATTAAGATTAAAACAACCTTCTTCCCCGCTCATGCTGGTCTCTCTAGCAAGTCGGAACACCGGCGTCATCAGGCCAACCGGGATATCAGCCTGTGCATCAGTCAGCAACAATCGAGCCGAACAATCGTTTATCAGCCAATTTTTCCGCTCATCCGGCACCTTGGTATCGACAGGTACATAAACGGCGCCAACCTTGAGAATAGCTAACTGAGCCACTACCAATTCCACCGATCGTTCTAGCAAGATGGCAACATTATCATCAGGCTGAACCCCCTGTTCGATTAACTGATAGGCCAACTGATTAGCACAAACATTCAATTTCGCGTAGCTGAGTTGCTTATCTCCTGCTATTAGCGCGGTAGCCTGCGGGGATTTTTCTACCTGTTGTTCAAATAATTGATGAATACATAGCTGATCAGGATACGCCTTTTCAGTCGCGTTCCAGGTTTTTAACAACAATGTGCGTTCAGTATCCGGCAGAATGTCTAGCGTCCACACCGCTATGTCTGGGGCATGTTCTAGTGCGACCACCAGACTTTCCAGCGCCTGTTGCATATAACCGCATATTCTGTCTGAATCAATCGGTTGAACAATTTGAGCCGTCAGCCCTAGTGCATCACCAAAATCCTCCACCGACAAAACAAACGGATAGTTAGTCCGCTCTTGTCCACCAAGAAATTCAATACCACTTATAACGTTATCCAAGGTTAGCGGCTGCGCATTATGCCGGTAGTTTAGCAACGCACTAAACAGGGGTGTTTCCCCCTGCACACCACTGCAACGCTGGGCCAGTGCCAGTGGCGCATGTTCATGTTCCAGTAATTCAGCAAGCCGGGTATGGGCGGCCTGTACACTCTTCCGCACCGGGGTATCATCGATATCCAACCGCAGTGGTAAGGTATTGATAAACAGCCCCATGCCGTTACCAGCCCCTTCCCCTGCCTGCATACGTCCAAACAACACGGTGCCAAACACGACTTTCTCTTGACCGCTGGTCTGAGATAACACCTGTGCCCAAGCCAGATGGCACAAGGCCGCCAGACTGACACCCAACCGCCGGGCCTGACTACGTAAGCGATTATTCAATATGGTTGTCAACATCCGGTGTGATTGGCTCATCCGTGAACCATCATCACGTACCTCCGCCAACCCAAAAGGCAATGTCGGTTCATCCACTTCTTCCAGCATCTCGGTAAAGAAGCAAGTGTGTGCTTCCTGACTTACGCCTAATCGGGCCTGAGCCACCAAATTACGGAAAGGTACTGGCACAGGCAGGCTATTTTCCTGTCCAGCAAGATGGGCCTGTACTTCGCTGTTCATCACTTCCAGCGTGGTATGGTCACCAATGAGGTGATGCATCAATTGCAGTGCGATCCAGCGACCATCGGTCTCCTGCGCCACAACAAAACGTAACAAAGGAGCCTGATTTAGATCGAGACGATACCGACGTGGGTCAAAACGCTGGTTTAACTGGTCATTGACTGCCCCATCAGCCGGGTTCAGTGTCAATTCAGTCACTGGCAACGATGCCTGACGCCAGACCACCTGCGCCGGAACGGATAATCCTTGCCAGATAAAAGCCGTACGTAGGATGTCATGACGATCAACCAGCCGTTGCATCACCGCTAAATAGCGCTCTAGCATCAGCCGATCAGCAAAGACTATCTGGCTGGCTAACAGATACGGATCACCTTCATTTGCCAACAGATGATGGAATAAGATACCGTCCTGCAACGGTGATAGGGCATAGATATCCTGAATATTGGCAATTCCACCGAGAACTTGTTCGACAATGTGATCAATCTCAGGCTGAGTGAGCTCAATCAACGGCAACATTTCTGGCATCAATACCATAGCCGATGGCGTAATGGCATTCGGCGGTACCACCACAGCCCGATATTGCCCCAATGTCTTGGCAAGTTCGGCAAGCACGGGATACTTAAATAAATCCCGCACAGCTAACGTCAACCCCAGGTTACGCAGATGTTCAACTAACCGTACCGCCAGCAACGAATGGCCACCCAAGGCAAAGAAATTGTCATGTCGGCTAATCTGCACAACACCTAGCAAATTACGCCAGATAGCGGCCAGTGTGGTTTCTGTCCCCCCTTGTGGCGCTGCATAAATCTGACGAGCAAAAGCTTCTTCACTCGGCATCGGTAGCGCCCGACGATCCAGTTTGCCGTTTGGGGTGAGCGGGAATCCATCCAGACGTACAAAAGCCGCTGGCACCATATAGTCAGGTAAAATAGCACTCAAATGCTCACGCAGTCTGGTCGCTAGCCCGTCATCCACCTCCGCCACCACATAGGCAACCAGACGCTTATCTTGCCCATCATTCAACACCAACACCGCCGCCTCACGCACTACAGGAAGCTCTGTCAACCGTGCTTCAATTTCGCCCGGTTCAATGCGGAAACCGCGGATTTTTACCTGCTGGTCATTACGACCAAGGAATTCCAAGTTGCCATCCGGCAGATAACGAGCCAAATCCCCGGTTCGATACATGCGTGCTTCCGGTTTATCGCTAAAGGGATCAACCAGAAAGCATTCAGCGGTCAATTCAGGACGATTGAGATAACCACAAGCCACGCCATCACCACCGACATAAATCTCACCAGTGACACCCTGCGGCACCAGTTGACCATCAACATCTAACAGATAAACCCGCGTATTCGCTATCGGACGACCAATGGGAACCCTCATCGTTCCTTGCGGTAACGCCACAATACGATACATGGTGGTAAAAGTAGTGCCCTCACTGGGGCCATAGGCTTGTAATAATTGTTGTGGTGGATGATTACCTAACACCTGAGCGATCACATGAGGATCGGGGATATCTCCCCCGAAAATCAGCACTTTAATCTGTGAAAAAATCGGAGATAATGCTGCCGCTAGTCGGTTAAACAACCCAATAGTCAGCCACAGAACGGTGATTCCCTGAACCTGTAAAACCCGAATCAACGCCTGCGGCGTCAGCAACGTAGCATGGTCGATAACCACCAACGCACCACCATTAAGTAAAGGCGCCCAAACTTCAAAGGTGCTGGCATCAAAAGCGGGATTAGCGGTAAAGGCAACCCGGTCATCCTGTCCAATTTCGGCATAGCCATTATTGATAACTAACCGCACCACGGCACGATGCGGCACCACGACTCCTTTAGGGGTGCCAGTCGAGCCAGAGGTATACATAATATACGCGGGTTTGGTGCTGGAGCGCCGTAAGTTAGGGTTGAAGCCCGCCTCCTCTCTACTCGCACCGATCTCATTGGAGAGACGGAATAACGGCACAGCCAAACCAACCGGGATATCAGACTGTGCATCGGTGATCAGTAATTTGGCTGAACAGTCGTTTATCAGCCAGTTTTTCCGCTCATCCGGTACTCTGGGATCAATCGGCACATAAACGGCATCAATCTTAAGGATAGCCAACTGGGCAGCTACCAGTTCAGCGGATCGTGCTAACAAAATCGCTACGTGGTCATCCGGTTGGATGCCTTGTTCGATTAGCTGAGCAGCCAACCAGTTAGCATAGCCATTCAATTCCGCATAGCTGAGGCACTTATCCCCTGCTATCAACGCTGTAGCCTCTGGTTTTTTTTCCACCTGTTGCTCAAACAACTGATGGATACACAACTGCCTAGGGTACAGGGTTTCAGTGGCATTCCAGTTTTCCAGCAACAGTTGACGCTCCGACGGCGCCAAAATATCAATTTCACTGACCGATTGCTGAGCATTAGCGACCATCTCTCGCAGTACCGTGTACAGATATCCCACATACCGTTCAATAGTGGGTTGATCAAACAGGGCAGTTGCATAATTCAGATAACCCACAATCCGGCCATCCACCTCAGACAAATTCAGTTCGAGATCAAACTTGGCTGTGTCAAGGAGAGGAGCAACAGGTGAAACAGCCAACCCCGGCAATACCCATTCGGTATGCGCATTGCTCTGCCAGGCAAACATCACTTGAAACAGCGGCGTATGTGCCAATCTGCGCGGCGGTTGCACGATTTCCACCACCTGTTCAAACGGTAGATCCTGATGCTCTTGCGCTGCCAATGCGATTTGTCGCACACGCGTAAGCAACTCAATCACATTGGGTCGACCTGACAAGTCGATACGTAAAGCCAGCGTATTAACAAAGAAACCAATCAGTGATTCCACTTCTTGACGGCGGCGTCCTGCACTCGGTGTTCCAATAACTACATCCTCCTGTCCTGACAAACGTGACAGAACCGAAGCCCAAGCCACCAACAGGGTCATAAATAGCGTGGTGCCTTGCTGCTCACTTAAGTGCTTGAGAGATTGGGTTAATTCAGCATTCAGCTTGACAGACAAGAAATTCCCGGCAAATGACTGTTCAGGCGGACGTGGCCGGTCAGTAGGCAAATCCAATAATACCGGCGCGTCAGCCAGTACGGTACGCCAATAGTCGGATTGTGCCTGTACCCGCTCAGCGGAAAGCCACTGACGCTGCCAGGCGGCGTAATCTGGGTATTGAATGGCTAAGGGTGGTAACGGATATGACTGTTGGTTCAGGCAAGCTGAATAAAGGGCGCTCAATTCTGATTTCAGAACCTCTAAAGACCAGCCATCAGAAATAATATGATGCTGAGTCAGTAAGAAAAGGTAATCATCATTAGCCAGTTGCACCAAAGCAGAACGAATTAATGGACCACGGGCAAGATCAAACGGTGTCTTAGCTTCCTGAGCACACAGAAATTCAAGCTCTGGTTCCACATCTGTCGCTTTACGGAGATCATAATTTTTTATCGGCAGACCAAATTCCTCCGGCAACAATTTAACCTGCGGCTGACCGTTAACCGCAACGAATATCGAGCGTAACGCTTCATGACGGGCAAACAGCGCATTGAGCGCTTGCTGCCAGGCGGTGATGTCTAGCTGACCATGCAAACGCAGAACCATCGGAATGTGGTAGGTTTCACTCACCCCCTCAAACTGAGCCAGAACCCACAGACGCTGTTGAGCCAATGACAATGGCAATTTACCCTGACGGGATATCGGCACAATCTCTGGTAACACAATCGCTGATAACCCAATCGCCGGTAATTTACTATGCTGTTCATCAAGCCGGGTACTTATCGCTTCAGCAAAGGCGCTCAAAGAGGGTGATTTAAACAACGTGGTCAACGGCAATTCAATGCCTAGGGTGGCTATCCGATTGATCATCCGAACAGCCAACAGGGAATGACCACCCAAAGCAAAAAAGTTGTCATGTCGGCTTATTCGCTCAACGCCAAGTAACTCACGCCAGATAGCCGCCAATGTCGTTTCCATCTCCCCTTGTGGCGCTTCATGGATTTGACGGGCAAACGCTTCCTCTCCCGGTATCGGCAACGCCCGAAGATCTCGTTTGCCGTTAGGGGTCAATGGGAAAGCATCCAGACGGACAAAAGCCGTTGGCACCATATAATCAGGCAAAATGGTACTCAAATGGATACGTAGACTGTTCGCCAGCTCCTCATCTGTTTGCGCGACAACATAAGCCACCAGACGTTTGTCCTGACCCTCCCCCAAAGCCAATACAACGGCTTCACGCACCGCTGCGTGTTCTGCTAACCGGGCTTCGATTTCCCCCGGCTCAATACGGAAACCACGGATTTTGACCTGCTGATCGTTACGGCCAACGAAGACCAAATTGCCATCCGGCAAGTAACGAGCCAAATCCCCAGTACGGTACAGACGCGCATCAGCAATATCGCTAAATGGATCAACCACAAAACGTTCAGCCGTCAATTCAAGGCGGTCAAGATAACCGCATGACACCCCATCTCCACCAACATAAATCTCACCGGTCGCCCCTAATGGCACCGGTTGGCTATAAGCGTTCAACAGATAAAGACGCGTGTTGGCAATTGGCCGTCCAATGGGGATCCTGGCTCCGCCCGGTGCCAACTCAGTGATACGATATGTTGTGGTAAAGGTAGTTCCTTCGCTCGGACCGTAAGCTTGTAATAAGTGTTGTGGTGGATTATTGTGCAGAACCTGAGCGATCACCCGTGGATCGGGAACTTCTCCCCCGATAATCAACGTTTTTATCTGAGGCAACACAGGGGACAACGCCGTCGCCAGTTGGTTAAACAAACCGACACTTAGCCACAACACGGTAACATGATAAACCTGCAAAGCTCGGACAAAATCCGATGGTGTCAGTAAAGTTACAGGGTCGATAACCACCAGCGTGCCACCGTTAAGCAACGGTGCCCAAACTTCAAAGGTACTGGCATCGAAAGCGGGATTAGCTGCAAAGGCAACTCGGTCATCAGGGCCAATTTCAGCATAACCATTATTAATAACCAGCCGGACTACCGCTCGATGCGGTACGACTACCCCTTTTGGCGTCCCCGTCGAACCAGAGGTATACATAATATATGCAGCGCCAGTACTGGAACGGGGTAAGTTAAGATTGTAGCCATCCTCTTCGTTACGGGCGTCCGCCTCACCAGAAAGACGGAGTAACGGCACAGCTAAACCAATTGGAATGTCAGATTGAGCATCGGTAAGTAACAATTTGGCTGAACAATCGCTTATCAGCCAATTTTTCCGTTCATCCGGCACTTTAGGATAAACAGGCACATAAACGGCGCCAATCTTAAGGATAGCCAACTGCGCCACCACCAGTTCCGCTGATCGTTCTAGCAAGATGGCAACATGATCATCAGGCTGGATCTCCTGTTCGATTAACTGGCGAGCTAATTGATTAGCACAGGCATTCAATTCCGCATAGCAGAGGATCTTATCTCCAGCTATTAGCGCGGTGGCTTCCGGGGTTTTTTCCACCTGTTGTTCAAACAATTGATGAATACATAACTGATCAGGATAAGCAGTTTCAGTCGCGTTCCAGGTTTTTAGCAACAAGGTACGTTCACTATCCGGCAAAATGTCTAGCGTCCGCACCGCGATTTCTGGGGTACGCTCTAGTGCTGCCACCAGACTCTCCAGCGCCTGTTGCATATAACCGCATATCCTGTCTGGATCAATCGGTTGAACGATTTGAGCCGTCAGCCCCAGAGCATCACCAAAATCCTCCACCGACAAGACAAACGGATAGTTAGTACGTTCCTGCTCACCAAGAAACTCAATCCCATCCATGATTTCATTTGAATTCGTCGGCAATAAATTATGCCGGTAGTTCAGCAATGCACTAAACAGTGGCGTTTCCCCCCGCACACCACTGCAACGCTGAGCCAACGCCAGCGAAGCGTGTTCATGTTCCAGCAATCCAGCCAACCGGGCATGCGTTGCCTGTACACTGCCTCGTACCGGGGTATTATCGATATCCAACCGCAGCGGCAAGGTATTAATAAACAGCCCCATACCACTGTCAGCACCTTCTCCCACTGCCATACGCCCAAACAGTACGGTACCAAATACCACTTTCTCTTGACCACTGGTCTGAGATAACACCTGTGCCCAAGCCAGATGACACAAGGCAGCCAGACTCACCCCCAGACGTCTCGCCTGACAACGCAGGCGATCATTCAACGTGGCCGTCAACATTCGATGTGATTGGCTCATCCGTGAACCATCACCATGTACCTCCATCAACCCAAAGGGCAATGTTGGTTCATCCACTTCTGCCAGCATCTCGGTAAAGAAACGAGTGTGTGCTTCCTGACTGACACCTAACCGAGCCTGAGCCACCAGATTGCGGAAAGGTACTGGTACAGGTAAGTTGTCGCTCTGTCCGTTAAGATAGGCCCGAACTTCGCCGTTCATCACTTCCAGCGTCGTATGGTCGCCAATCAGGTGATGCATTAATTGCAGTGCGATCCAGCGGCCATCACTCTCCTGTGCAACGACCAAGCGTAGCAACGGGGCCTGATTTAGGTCGAGACGATACCGACGTGGGTCAAAACGCAGGTTTAACTGGTCACTGACTGGCCCGTCAGCCGGATTCAACGTCAATTCAGTGACTGACAATTCAGTGACTGACAATTGTGCTTTTCGCCAGACCACCTGCGCCGGAACAGATAATCCTTGCCAAAGAAAAGCGGTACGCAGAATATCGTGGCGATCAATCACTTGTTGCATCGCGGCCAAATAGCGATCCAGCAGACCACGGTCAGCAAAGATCATCGGATAGGCCAGCAGATAAGGGTCACCATCCTTTGCCAACAGATGGTGAAACAAAATACCGTCCTGCAACGGTGACAGCGCGTAGACATCTTGAATATTGGCCGTCCCGCCCGGCACCTGTTCAACGATGTGATCAAGATCTGGCTGAGTGAGATCAATCAGTGGCAACATTGCTGGCGTCAGTGTTGTGGTCACCAATGTAATGACATTCGGCTTCACCACGACAGCCTGATACTGCCCCAGTGTTTGGGCCAGTTCCGACAATACTGGAAATTGGAATAAATCGCGCGCGGCCAATGTAAGTCCAAGGCCACGAAGATGTTCAATCATGCGCATGCCAAGCAGTGAATGGCCGCCTAGCACAAAGAAACTGTCATAGCGACTAATCTGTTCAATACCTAATAACTCACACCAGAGGTCCGCCAACAGGGTTTCCATCTCCCCTTGTGGCGCTGCGTAAATTTGACGAGCAAAAGCCTCTTCGCCTAATCCCAGTAACGCCCGACGATCCAGTTTGCCATTCGGGGTTAATGGGAAAGCATCCAGACGCACAAAAGCCGCCGGGACCATATAATCAGGTAAAACGGCACTCAAATAGCGATGCAGATTATTAACCAATCCCTCATCGGCTTGCGCCGCCACATAGGCAACCAGACGCTTATCTTGCCCATCACTCAACGCCAGCACCGCCGCCTCACGCACCGCCGGAAAAGCGGTCAATCGGGCTTCAATTTCTCCCAATTCAATGCGAAAACCGCGAATTTTGACCTGTTGATCGTTACGACCAAGGAATTCCAAGTTGCCGTCCGGCAGGTAGCGAGCTAAGTCCCCGGTTCGGTACATCCGTGCATTCGGTACATCACTAAAGGGATCGGCCAGAAAGCGTTCAGCGGTCAATTCAGGACGATTGTGATAACCGCAAGCCACCCCGTCGCCACCAATATAAATCTCACCTATCATCCCTGGTGGTACAAGCTGCCCCTGCTCATCCAATAAATAAATACGCGTATTCGCTATCGGACGACCAATAGGAATATTGATCGTTCCTGGAGGTAATACTTCGATTCGGTATGTCGTGGTAAAAGTGGTGCCTTCGGTCGGTCCATAAGCATTCAATAACTGCTGAGGCGGGCTATTACGCAAAACCTGAGCAATGATATGAGGATCGGGCACATCTCCACCGACAATCAAATTTTTCATCTGCGGTAGAACCGGGGACAGCTCTGTCGCCAGTCGGTTAAACAGGCCGATACTTAACCATAAGATATTAATGTGATAACGGCCTAAAACCTGTACAAATTCCGACGGCGTTAGCAAAGTGGTGTGATCGATAACCACCACTACCCCGCCATTAAGTAAAGGCGCCCATACTTCAAAAGTACTGGCATCGAAAGCCGGGTTAGCCGCAAAGGCAACCCGGTCATTGGGTTCAATTTCAGCATAGCCATTATTAATAACCAACCGGACCACGGCACGATGCGGCACCACTACCCCTTTTGGTGTACCAGTCGAGCCAGAAGTGTACATAACATATGCTGGATCGATGCTGGTGCATGGCAAATCAAGGTTGAAACAATCTACTTCCTTGCTCGTGTCTGTTTCACTAGAGAGACGAAATAGTGGAACAGTAAGGTCATTGGGAATATCAACCTGCATATTAGTGAGCAACAATTTGGCTGAGCAATCGTTTATCAACCCGCTTTTCCGCTCATCCGGCACACCGGGATCGATAGGAACATAAACCGCCCCCGCCTTGAGAATAGCCAATTGAGCCACCACCAATTCGATAGATCGCTCTAACAGCATCGCCACGTGGTCATTCCGACCAACTCCCTGCTCAATCAGTTGACGAGTCAGCCTGTTAGCATAGACATTCAGTTCGGTGTAACTTAAGATTTTATCCCCCGCGATTATTGCTATAGCTGTCGGGGTTTGCTCCACTTGCTGTTCAAACAACTGATGGATACATAACTGGTCAGGATAGACGGTTTCAGTGGCATTCCAGGTTTCCAGCAACGGCGTGCGTTCAGCCTCTGACAACAGATCAAGCTTACGGGCGGGTATATCGTCACTCACCTTTTCTGACAACACCGACACTAATCCAGCATCAAAGATATTTCCCTTTTTAGCCATGCTATCTTTCATCTATTTACTACCTCAATAAATCTGTTAGATATTTGAAAACTGTCATTCCCGGCAGCTATCAAAATGTTTTCTCTTACTTTTTTCCCACTTAATCTTTGGAAGAATAAAAACGGGCATACCAAGCGGTAATTAAGATACTCAGGCAACACGTGCTCTCTGGCGCTAAATGTAAATAACTGCTTAATTTCAATTCTGCGGTGATCACTTTTCTGACAACGGAACAAATGGCTCATCAAATGGACCACAAACAGGCGTTCTATTTCGTTCCCACCTTTTATACCCTTCATCTTTCAAGCTGCTGCTTTGTTGGCTGCTTTCACTCACCCCAGTCACATCGTTATCTATGCTCCTGGGGATTCGTTCACTTGCCGCCTCGCTGCAACTCGAAATCTATTAGGTATATACCCGTTATCTTTCAAGTTGCCTCTTTGTTGGCTGCACTCGCTCACCCCGGTCACATAGTTCGCTATGCTCCCGGGGATTCTCTCCCTTGCTGCCGCGATGCATCTTGAAATCCATAGGGTATAGATAAATGCCTTTGATTAACTGACGATGAATTCCATGACTAAAAACCGACTTATCGACGACTATTGATATGAATTTACTTCAATAACTCACTACAAAATAAGCATTCCCTTGCAAACAACGAGCCAATGAAACGCCTTGTCAAATACAATTTATTAAACATTTGCAAAAATAACCTGTACATTTAATTACTTTGAAATACAATCTCAGATTAAAATAAACTTCACCATATGCTATTTCATAATAATAAGACGCTATAGTTAATATAAATATTCATTATATCCAACTCCATGGAAAGTAATTTTAAATTAAAATCAATCTATTTATATATCATTTGATAACAATATAGCCAATATCCGTATCGATGCTATAACACATTGATTATTAGATAACATATTTCAGGATATTTATTATTTAATGTAATTTATCAGATAGTCAGTAATATTGATTAGCGCAGAGTGAAAATAAGCTTCTATCTTTAGATCGTTTAGCTTGCTAATACCTGTCAATATATACATTTAAGTTGTCTTACATGGCAATAATACCAAAGCATAAATCGTTTTCCCTTCTAAAATCCAATACAATTTTAGAATAATTTCTTCATAATTAGGAATATTATCATATATATTACAATTAAATCAGCAGCAGACTTTATATATCCAATTTACACTTAAAAAAACAAATCCATTTTAAATCATCATATAGAACATTAATTCATTCAATAAGTCAATAATAAACCATTTATATAATCAATTAATAGTACCATATTACTTCAATAATTAACCAATAAGATATTTATAATATTTTCAATTAGAAAAAATGATTTAAATCAATAAATATAGAATATAATGTAAAACAAAAACATCATAACCACTCCTATACCTAATAGATTTCGAGTTGCAGCGCGGCGGCAAGTGAACGAATCCCCAGGAGCATGGATAACGATGTGACTGGCTACCCATTACTCATCAACTTTCGGTAATGGCCCCAGCCTCACACCTTCTGGATAATATTTCCAGCCATCACGAATACGGATGTTTTCATCCCAAGGCAATTTATACTCACCATTTGCCAAATCGCGCACCCAAGTCAAATAATTAGCTCTCTCTCCGCCAGGTTTACCAACATAACCCCGGCAACCAAGATTAAAAATACTGTTCTCTAGCGCCCAGTTTTCACGAGCCTTATCCGCCAGACGCGGGAACAGTTCGGCAGTAACAATTTCCCACGGATTACGCTGACCTTGCTGGATAATGTTACCGTCATAATTACAAATCGTACCTTCACCGAAATAATAAAAAACCTCATCGTAGCCTG
Organism: Photorhabdus sp. CRCIA-P01; assembly: GCF_003545805.1. Classification (GTDB taxonomy): domain Bacteria; phylum Pseudomonadota; class Gammaproteobacteria; order Enterobacterales; family Enterobacteriaceae; genus Photorhabdus; species Photorhabdus antumapuensis. Next base: position 19,217 of record NZ_NMQR01000031.1, read on the forward strand.
CCAGATTAACCGATACGGTATACATTAAGTTCTGCCAGGCATTAGTGCGATTCGTCCAGATCCACTGGTCGTTAACTTGGGTAGAATAACCGGAAATACGGATAAAAACGTTACAGCCTTTATAGGCGGCTTCACGCGCTAATTCAGGAAACATACCATCGTGACAAATACATACCGCCAGCTTTGCACCTTTGGGCCCCTCACAAACCGGCATACCCAGATTGCCCGGCATCCAAGGCTCAATCGGCACCCAAGGCTGCAATTTACGGTAATGCAATACAATCTCACCGCTGCTGTTAATAATGATCGCGGTGTTATAAGGTGGCTGCAACGGATCCTCATTACGTTCCATTACTGAAAACACACCCCAAATATTGTTGCGAATACAAGCTCGACGAAAACAGTCAACTTCTGGACCGTCCAGCGATAATAACATTTCATCATAGGTCCAGATCTTGGTATTTAATCCCTGAGCGGAATATTCAGGAAATACAATAAAATCCAAGTCAGGATAACCGGCTTTAGTTGAATCGATTGTTTTACAAATCCGCCGCACTTGAACCTGAATATCTTCAGGCCCCTTAATGACGGGAACAGGATATTGAATAGCCGCAATTAATAACGCTTCATCCCACGCACTGACACTTCCGGTACTGCCCATAAAGACCTCTGAATGAATAGTAATGATTAAGATTGAATAGCAGGTTTTATCGTTATACGGACAAGATAGAGCGTTATCTTTACCCATCGCTAAGCGATTTCACTAATGCATAATAGCGTCTCTTTTGTTCACAAAAATGCGATCTGTAACATTAAATAAAAAAATTAATAACTTTTTAGTAAAGAGTACCACTATCAACATTAGGGTTAATTTGCTCTAAATAACTTTGCAAATAGTCGAACACCAGCAATCAGTTGGTAGGACTCAAATTCACTGAATCTGAGTGTAACAGCTAATAATGCAAGCGCGTAAAAGCTAGAAATGCAATATCGTAACAGCTAATATTGCATTCCCGTATTAGCTAATACTTGAACATCGGCTGGAAGAAGAACATGGCAAAAACTGGAAACGAAAGGTTAACAGAAGCGCTGAGGGCTGCAAGTGATGCGGCAGTGGGCAATGTGCTCAACTCTAAGTCAATCACTGATAAGCAACGCACACTTCTGATCAATAAAGGTTATTTCAAGCAAATTATTAGGGGATGGTATCTCCTGGATGCAGATCTCACGACTGAAAAAGCGGGTGATTCAGTACTTTGGTATGAGTCCATCTGGTCTTTCGTTGGGCAGTACGTCGAAAGCATCTTCGGGGGTGATTATTGGCTAAGTCCTGAATCTTCTCTTGACTTACATACAGCAAACAATGCCCTACCAAACCAAATAATCGTTTATACCTCAGACACGACGCCTCGCGCACTTAACCTGCCTAACAATATGAGTATGGTGATCATCAAGGGAAGAATTCCCTGTAAGACTGTCAAAGTAAACGGTATAAATGTTCATTCGTTGGAAAGCGCACTAGTTGAAACTGGCCCACAAACCTTCAGGGCTAATCCCCTAAGCATTCAGCTAGCACTCCGGAATGCTGATCTGAGTCTGCTTTCAGAGGCAGTACTGACAACCAAAAATGTTGCCTCAGGAAATAGATTAATTGGCGCCTATGAGCAGCTAAAGATGAAAGCCGAAAGCCGGAAACTACAAACCATCATGGAAGGAGCTGGTTTTGAAGGTATTAAACGGGTTAACCCATTTGACCATGTTCCGATGATTGTAGGTAGCAGCCGAGGAGAATCCCCAAGCGCAGTTCGCGTGAGAATCCTGTGGCAGGAGATGAGACAAGAAGTCATCGAAGTATTTGATGATTTTCCACCACCTTTTGACTTCTTTGAGCGTTCAATCGAAGAAACACACGCCATGATGAGCAATCTCTACATAAGCGATGCCTACAACTCACTATCCATTGAAGGTTACAAGGTTACACCAGAATTAATCGAGCGCCTGTCTAAAGGTGACTGGTCGCCAGATACAATCCAAAGGGATAAAGCGCAGAAAGATGCAATGGCTGCCAGAGGCTATTACGATGCCTTCAACAAGGTGAAAGAGCTACTGCATGAGGCACATGAAGATAAGGAAGGCTTGGATATCCACTATCTGATCGACGTTGGCTTGACTGACTGGTTCACTGCATTGTTCAATCCCTGTGTAGATGCCGGAATTATCAACAGACTGGATTTAGCGGGATTTCGCAAAGGACCAATCTATATCCGCACTTCAATGCATGTACCGCCCTCCAGCGAGCAGTTAATGGACTGTATGGAAGCCCTGAAAGAGTTGATCGCTAACGAGAAGGACTTTGTGGTAAAGGCTATCTTAGGACATCTCTTTCTGGGTTATATTCATCCGTTCCCCGATGGTAATGGCCGCACTGCCAGATTCTTAATGAATTTCTTGCTGGTAATCGGAGGATACCCCTGGACAGTAATTAAACTCAAAAATAGAATCCAGTATCTATCAGCGTTAGAATCCGCCTCGGTAGGAAAAAATGTGAAACCATTTGCAGAGTTCGTAAAGCAATCTATGCAGGAGGTAGAACCAATATGAAGTGGATATTGACCTGAATCCTAAAAATCGGGGCTAACAGGCCCCTAAAGACCAGTAAATCTTCCAGCTTCATCGGTGATCTATTGCAACAAATACCTAACCCCACCAAAAGTCTTCTATTCAGTCAGGGGAGATCAATCCGTTCCTCTCAAATTGAAGATGCTGGCATAACTATAATCAACTTATACAACAATCAACTTATACAACCTGCATTTAACATAGACCTTGCCTATATTCGACTTTATGCTATATACCCATGATATATAGCAATAATCAAAGAGGTGCGCCATGATATATAAAAGTAAAGTTTTTATGAGCAACCGAACTCAGAATGTAAGGTTACCCGCAGATCTCCGTTTCCCTGATAATGTTAAAGAAGTTACTGTTAGGTCAAGAGGCAAGGAACGAATTATTGCGCCCGCACAGAATACATGGGATAGCTTTTTTCTGTCTGATCAATCTGTAACTGACGATTTTTTACCTGAACGTCCTGAGCAAGTAACAAGTGAAAGAGAATCTTTCGATGATTAAGTATCTGCTCGATACTAATATCGTGATTTTCACGATAAAAAAGCGCCCTGAATCCATTCTGCCTAAATTCAATAAGAATACAGACCACATGGCTATTTCTACGATCACATTAGCAGAACTGATTTTTGGGGCCGAAAAAAGTGGAAATCCTGAGAAAAATTTGGCAGTTATAGAAGATTTTGTTTCTCGATTAACTATTCTTCCTTATGACGAACAAGCCGCATTTCACTATGGAAATATTCGTGCGTCACTAGAAAAAATTGGAAAACGAATCGGGGATAACGATCTGCATATTGCAGGACATGCAAGAAGTAAGGGATTGATAGTTGTTACCAATAACACAAAGGAATTCAATAGGGTTGATGGATTGAGAGTGGAAGATTGGACACTAGATTGACAACACTAAGCAAAATCTGCCTCTGTGTTAGTAGGGGCAAGATTTTATGAGAGTTTGTTATTACTCAAATTTTAACGATTAACTTTTACAACAGTAATTAAATAACATTTTAAACTTATATTATTTGTGGCATTCCTATTTTGACGCATAACCAAAATCGGCATAATAACAATAAATTAATTCATTAATATGATCATACAAAAACAATATAGTCCTATAGTAAAAACAATTAAACGTTGTAATTAACTTCATTTAATAATGAAACCCTAAATTTAATATTAAAACAATAATAAATAATTAATTAAAAACATTAACAAATAAAACTCCTGAATAAAAATTCCCAAAAATGGCCCACTTTTCTGTGAGCCACCTTATTAAAACTTTTTTACTGATTTACAAAGAGCTGATTAAGCAAATTTCCCCTTGCCAATCGTGGTATCTATCCACGCCATTGCTATAGCCGCTTTCGCTCGACTCTCCAAGCTTTCAATAAAACCATTATCACCGGCAATCGGGGCAAAACTACTCATGGCCTGAATCAAGGAATCAACTGCATTATCTGACAGTGCCGTAAATTTACGCTCGCCTGATGCGTCCTCATTACCCATCTGTATCACCAGCTTGGCGCAATTGCCATTAAAGTAATCATTAAAGATGACCGAACCTACTGACTCAAATATTCCCTGAGCGGTTGTGGCCTGAGTTTGACGATCCACCGACAGCACCAGATCATACCCACTGCGCTGGAACCACAGGTTTTGCCAGTCAATATCACCATTAAACAGGATCACATCTTCTGCGCTGATGTCATTGACCAACGTATCAATCACCTCGCCACTCACGACAAAACTGTCTGCACCGGTTCCCCCCTGGAAATTGTTCCGATAACCGCCTAATACCAGTAGATCTTGTCCCTCACCGCCATCAAATTGGCTAAATTTCGAAATAGCATCAGCTATCAAGTGGTCATCACCTTCTCCACCGTTGATCACCGCGTGGTAGCCCATCAGCTTAATCACATCGTTGCCAACGCTGCCATCAATCGAGTTGCTATTACCAAATACTCTGGCAACGTCATCCCCTTTAGCCAGATTAATCTGATTGTTATTACCGATAGTCACCGCATAATCCTGCTCTTCCCCAGTATCTACCCGGTTGCTATTACCAGAAGTTATTACGTAATCCTGCCCATTACCGGCATCAATAAAACCATCTTCACCAAAGACAAACGCCTGGTCATTACCTTCACCCATAAATAGATGGTTTATACGTCCAGCCATTACTGCGGTATCATCACCAGTACCGCCGAACATCATATTTTCACGCCCCATCAAGATGCCCAGATCGCGACCTTCACCGCCGGTATAGATATTGGATATGCCCATTGCATAGAAAGTATCATCACCACGACCACCCCAGAAGTTGTTATTATCTCCCAGATAAGCACCGAGATCTTTACCGTCACCACCCCAGTTAAAGTTGCTGTTGCCCAACGATATATGAATATCGCCATCTCCCTGCAAATGGCCGCTATGACGCAGAAAATCAAACGTTTTCTCTTCCATATTAAGCAGATCAGCCGTCAGATTCTCTGTCAGATTAGTGACTAATGATTTCATTTCCGTTTGTTTATTTTTACTGAACATCGTCGCAAACAGGTTAGGCAAGTTCAACGCATTAAAACCAAATATCCGTTCCGAGTTACTATTGTCAGTCGCAGACAAGTTGATTTGCACTTTTGCAATATCGCTATTAGCGGTTGAAACTTGGTGTTTTTCCTCAACCTCTTTCTCTCTTAAACCATGACTTTTGACAAATGACTTCACACCCTCCGTACCCATACTGATACCAGATCGCAAATCATCAAGCCATTTGTCTGGATTAATAAACGCTTTCAGTTGTTCTCCACCGAATTCACCCATGATTTCAACCAGCTCTTGCAGAATAGCAACACTATCAACAGGCTCCCCGGTACGGGAGACCATATGCCCCTCTGCGATGTAATCTACGCCAAAGATATCGGCAAAGGTGGTATCCGCGCCAACCCTCGACAACCGACCAAGCAGCCTGTTCTTAAGCTGACGCGGTAAATCGTGCGGATGATAGGTGAAGGTGGTCTTCGTCAAACCCGTTGCCGTAACCTGCTGCGTCATCAGACCAAACAGCGAGCCTAAGTTGGTATCCAGAATTGATTGGATATTGTCACCAAATATCAAGTTCCAGTTACCCGTTGTCACCTGAATATCGGCCCCCTGACCACCCACCGCAAAATTAAATACCAGTTTCTCATTCGCCAACCGAAATTTATCTGCCCGACTCATATTGCCAGCATCAGCACAGTTGCCCGTGTTGCTTAACCACTCGTTATACTTTTTATTCAGCGTTAATTCGATATCGTCTTCCAGTGCACGGCTGCTACGTTCATTTTGTGAATCCAGATCAAGCAAGGTGCGATAATCCACACTGCTGGTTTGATCTAAACCCGACATATCCTGAATAAACCTCTTCGCACCAGCTAACGTCCACTGTTCATTTCGAGCAGCTAACCATACCTGCCCTTCATCAAAACGCGCAATACCTTGCAGTACATCGGCAACACGCGCAGCACCATCAAACGGATTGATCATTGGTGGCGTCGGAATGGATTTATCCATCATCACAATCAGATCGTTACTGCGGCCCATGTTAAAGCTCACATTACGATTACCGATAAACATTTGCGCCCCTTCAAACGCCTGATAACCGCCAATATCGAAACTGTGTTGACTATCACCATCACCGAGATGAACCATCAGGTTATTGTCACCAAAGGTCAGCGATTTAAAACCACCGGTACCCACCTTGATGCCCACATTCGAGGTTCCCCAGTTGAGCGCGGTAAATTCTCCCTCTCCCACATTGACCTGAATATTGCCGGAATATTCCCATTGATGAGTATTCGATGTACTAGCTAAATGACTACTTACTTTGGCCCGGTGTTTCTTCGGTGCAATGAAAATATGCGAATTATTCGCAATCGCCCCGCTGACTAATTCATCTGAGTTAGCTACCCCTACGTGGGAAAGATTGATATCACTTTCAGCAATACCACGTACTACCCTTTCCGTGTTGCTCATCAGTTCCCCCAGCTCGTTCCATCTGAATATGATTTTGTTATCAGGCAGGTTGTTAACCCATTGGTTATTTTTGTCACGAGTAAACTTACGGCCTGTTACATCAACCGCCACTTCACTACGGCGAGCCGAAACATCACTGCGAATACCTTGCTTACCTAATTCCATGATAAAACGGCAAGCAAAGCCATCTCGTTTATCATCACTGATTAACGCGCAACCCACGATACTGATGTGGCTCAGTTTCTCCACATGACCAAAATGCTGGCTGAACTGTTTTAGTTTTACTGCCAACTTATCGGCACGGTAACCACTCAGACGACTGTTATTCTGTTCCGACTCATCACGACCGTGGCCTACAATCTGCCAGCGTAACTTGCCCGATAATTTAGCGGGATCGCCATAGACCACACGATATTTACCGTCAGCATCAAGTTGAACAATGACACTAGAATCTGGATGTTTACCCGCAAGATTAGCCGCAGCTCTGGCAACGACCGGATCATTTTCCATCTGAATAATAACCTGACCACTAAAACGCGTTGCACGGCCATCCGTTTGAGGCGTGACAGTCACGCGCTCCCAAGAATTGACATTTTTGTTTTTAATAACGTCACTTGATGACAATCGTTCCAACATAGAGGACGGCAGCGACGCTTCGCTATCAACTGGGGTTTTAAATGTCAATTTACTTACCGTCGAATAAGTCAATACCTTGCCAATATTCAACTGTACAAAGTTGACAGCTTGCTTAAAGTTGTTACCTTCAACTTCAACTAGGATTTTCTCACCCTGTTTAGTCGTCACTTCTAACGTTATATGATTTTCACGGTAATCAACTACGCGCCCGGTAATACCCGAACCTAAAGTAAAAGTCTTATTTTGCTCTTTTAATGCACGCAGTACGTAGCCCTGTTCACCATCACGTGCCTTTTTCCAGATACCGTCATATCTCGCAATCATACCCTCTTCAAACTGATTGAATTGAACAGAGAAGCTTTGATCCCGCTGTTCACTCGCCTGAAAGGTATAGCTGGTGAGGTAACCTTTATGAAAAGAATCCATAAAACGGCGGCAATCATCATAGTTAGCAAACGATTTAGCACCAAAATTAGGATCATAGAATGACCAAACTGTTTGCGCGTGCTCTTTGTGTACCACCACTGACATAGCATGTTGTTCAGACATAAATGTCATGTAAGTCGATTTTTTCACATTACGCAGCTTATCCATGACAGATTCATAGCCTTCAGCTTCATAATTCAATGCATTATTGATATTCGGCCCGGTCAGTCCATTGGCTTTTAACTTACCGCCGTAAGCAGCGTTGGCTTTTCGACGCGCAGCAACCGTAGAGCTATCCATCGACTGGCTGTACTGCATTGATAATAAATCTTCAATCGCCGAACCAATATTTTGCCGACGGTATTGGTTGAGCAAAGCAGATTCAATCGAGTTGATATCGGTTTTCTTATTGACTGATTTATCGTTGTAAGCTTTAACAGCATCTTTCAACCACAGCATATAAGCCTTACCGCCCCCCAAACCATGCACCCGGTCTTCGATCAAATAGCGGGCTGACAGGGCAAAGCACAGTCCCTTAAGGAACTCCTTTGACTCAACCTTATCTCCTTTAGTCAGGAGAACACTGCCAATCTCAGGAATGATTTTCCGCAGTTTCTCCAGTAAATTGCTATCCTGGCTAAAATGGAATGAATAAGCTTCTAACTCTTTTCCACGAGCGATAAAGTCAAAAATTTTATTATCGATTTTTTGCAGTATGTCCTCTTTGATCGCATCATGATTTTGAGCAGAATCATGACCTGCCAGCACTACCTCCGACGTATTCGCTGAATATTGGCGTCCAACATTACGCTGTAAATGGTTAACCGCTTGTTCAACATTCTCCCGCGCTTGCCGCTCTTCTTTATCTACCCCTTGACTAAATCGACCATCAGCATAGACGACAGACTCAGGATGAATCTGGCGGCCTGTTTCTATATGAGTCTTTGGCTTATAAGCCTCTCCAGCCAAACCACTACCCTCTGCCCCCACACGTTCTGGTTTGGCCTGCTCACTCGGCTTTTCCCCTTTGGCATCAGCTTGTGCCTGAGCAACTTTGTTTTCAGCCTCGGTAATGTCACGTTTGCCACGATTTTTAACGTTCTGATAGGTAGTATTCGCGTCATCTTTCGCTTGCTCCGCCCGCTGTTGTTGTGAGAACGCCTCTTCCTTTCTCCACGCTGTTTTTATTTGCGCATTCTCAATATCCTGACTTGCGTCGGCATGATATTGCTCACTTTTCGCTGCACCCACTTCTGATTTCGCAACCACTTTTTTTAATTCTTGTTGGTCGGTAACAATCATTTTCTGCGCATTATCCAATTGCTGCTGAGAAGCAAAACGTGTTGCCTGTAATTTATCCTGAACGTGATTTAACAACCCATCTGCGAACCGATCGCGCCACTTTTCCCCTGATGGGCCATCGTAGTTGACATCACTCTCAAGCCGATCCAAACCTTGCATCATGGCAAGCAACTCATCCGTTACCGACTGAGATTCCTCTTTCACTGCATTGCGTTGCTCTTGACCATTGGTATTCAGCGCATTCTGATCGGTTGATTCCAACTGGGATTGTAATTTTGTCATTACGGCAAGCTGTTTATCTTTTTCCTGTTCCAACAGTTGGCGATTTTCTTCCGCTTTGGCTTTATCGTTCAGCGCATTCTGCGCCGTTTGATCTTGTCTCACATATTTAGTCATGCTATTGGTTTGTAATGACCCCCCAGATTTCGCAACAATATTATCCAGAAGATAACCCACCCCATCACTCAAACCTGTCCCTTTAAACTCAATACGATTACTGCCCGCTTGTGCTATCAATTCCAGCGTTTTATTTTGCCACTCAGTTGCATCTCCAGACGTTGAGAATACCCGTTCACCATTCCAAAGAATCTCCATGCCATTGTTGGAGAGATAGGTATTGCGACGATTAGCAAAATCAAAGCTCAGCGAGATCTCTTCTCCTTCATATAAATTTTGCAGGTCCTGATAAATCGCAATATTAGCTTCAGCATCCAGTTCACTGACCCGCACTCCATGCTCTGCATTATCAAGGCCATAAGCACTTGCAGGACGATATGCCTCAATATTATCAACTGACCGCCAACCTTGATCACCCTGTTCAAAATCACCGTTAACAATCAATGACCTTTCGGATTTGGCTATAACGTTATCCAACAGATAACCCACACCATCATTCGGACCTGTACCTTTAAATTCGATACGGTTATTGCCCTCTTTGGTCATTAATCTCAACGTTTTGTTTTGCCATTTATTTTGATCATCCGACGTTGAGAATACCTGCTCACCGTTCCAGAAAACCGCCATACCATTATCCGCAGAAACACCCGAACGCACTGCAAAGTCAAAACTCAGTAAAATAATTTCTCCCTGATTCCGGTTTTGTAGATCCTGATAGAGAGTAGTATTGGCTTCAACATCAAGCTCAGTGACCCGCTCGCCATGACCGGCATTATCAAAACCATAAGCTCTCGCGGGGCTATAGGCTTCAATGCCATTGGTTGATTGCCAACCTTGATCACCTTGCTCAAAATCACCGTTGACGATCAAATTCTCCTCTTGGCCTGATGCAGATTCGATTTCTCGACTCAACGTGCTTTCAATCGCATTAACATCAGACTCGTCTATATCAGTTATAGAGCCACTAAGATGCTGGTTTAAGTCCGAACTTACCTGCTCGACTTCCTCCATTGCAAAACCATTAATGGTAGAAATTTCTGCTAGATTAATCGCGCCGCGACCTTTACGTACACCGGAGGTATCCGCTTCATCACCACGAACCAGATAGTTAATCGCCTGACTACCACCAACACCTAATGCCGTCTGTTTGAGGTTGTCAAAAAGAAGGGAGAGTTTATTGCTTTCAAAGTTACTAACCGCAAGGCTATAGAGATCCCCGTTACCAATCTTAATCGCCACATTATTACGTGCGTAAGCAGCATTAACCGCCAAACCATCACCAACCTGAATATTGGCATTGTTTTCACCTTTCATTACCGCAACATTGAGACCATCCCCAATTTGGGTATTAATATTACTCCTACCCCATGCCAGGTTAACCGAAACCCCATCACCGACTTTGGTATTCACGTTAAGATCGCCATGCGTTGCCGTGACATTTAACCCCTGCCCCACTGTAGTCGTGATGTTGATTTGGCCTTTTGCCACCGTGAGTTGTCTGCCATCACCCACTTTGGTAACCGTGTTCTTATCGCTCCATAAAGCATTCAAGCTGTCACCCGAACCCACTTTGGTCACAATCGTGGCATCCCCTTTGGCAAGTACAATATGACGCCCGGTACCGATCTTAGTGATAATATTCGCTTCGCCCCAAGCTCCGGTATAGTCATCACCATGACCAACATGGGTGATAATGTTGTCATTCCCCAGAACCACCGTTGCTTCTTGTCCATCCCCCACTTTAGTAATGATATTCTTTTCACCTTTGGCGAAATTGTAACGGTCACCATTACCCCGATGGGTCAGAACATTCGTCTCACCCCAGACAGCGTTAACGCTGGTCCCATCACCCACTTTAGCGATGATATTGGCCTTACCTTTAGCGAAACCGACAGTGGTTCCATTACCAATATGGATCATCACATTACCTGCATCGGAACTGAGCAAGCCGACGGTTGTACCTTCCCCCACTTTTGTCAGAATATTACCCCGACCAAAAAGCATGCCTGTAGTTGTCGAATCACCCACATGAGTCATGATGTTGGCTTTGCCAACAGCCACAACCCCCATAAAATCATTACCTACTTTGGTGACAATATTTGCCTCACCCTTTGCCAGAACCCCCGTTAAACCTTGACCTACATGGGTCACGATATTCGCTTTACCAGACATGGCAGCCAGCGTTGTACCCTTCCCAATTTTGGTCATCACGTTCAGTTCACCGACGAATAAGCCTATCGTTGCGCTATCACCTTTATGCGTATAGATATTGCCCTTACCTATCATCAATGCGGCGGTCAGATCATTACCCACTTTCGTCAGCACATTGGCGCTGCCGATCATGGCGGCAAAAGTATTACCATCACCGATATGGGTCATCACATTAGCATTCCCCATCATCGCGGCCAGGGTCATACCGTTACCCACTTTGGTTGCGATATTGCCTTTCGCCAGCATCAAAGCAACACTTCTCCCATCGCCAATGTGAGTAAATGCATTGCCCGCAGCGGCCATCAAGGCCAGCACATCGCCGTCTCCCACTTTGGTAAAAACATTACCTACCAGCCCCCCCATCAGGGCCCAAACATCACCGTCACCCACATCAGTAAAGAAATTGCCTTTACCCATCATGACAGCAAGCGCCTTCCCATCGCCGACTTTAGTAAAAATGTTACCAGCGCCCCCCATCACCCCCAAGCTCTGACCTTCACCGACATGGGTAAGCACGTTACCTATACCAAGCATGACACCAATTGCATTACCGTCTCCTACTTTAGTTAAGACATTGGCCCCACCTAGCATGATCCCCCTGGTGTTACCATCACCAATGTGCGTCAATACGTTAGCACCACCGGCCATCAGCGCCAGTGCATTGCCCGGCCCTTTCTTAGTCAGCACATTGGCGCCGCCTAACATAATTGCCGTAGTATTTGACGCGCGATCATCATCATTAATATGCGTGATAATGTTAGCACCACCTAACATACCGGAAACCAGATCACTGGCGCCGAATCCGGTCAACACATTGGCGCCCCCCGACAACACTGAGAAAATATTCCCACTACCCCGTCGGGTCATGACATTAAATCCCCCCGTTGCCAGCCAGTTGGCGTTCCCATTACCTATCTGCGTGTGTGTATTGTAACCACCTTGCATCACTACCCGGCTATTACCATTGCCTTTATGGATCGAAATATTGCCGACCGCCAAAAGATGAGCGATGTATCGACCATCACCGATCCGCACTAATAGGTTAGCGGCACCTCCAGCGTTAACCTCCATTTCTCCACGCTGACTTTGGTGAACAATAACGTTGGCTAAGCCGCCGCCTGTAAAATTGACATTGCCGCGAGTAACACTGGATTGAATGATGTTTCCACCCCCGACACCGCGGAAACTAACGTCTCCTGAACTCTCACTGATACTCTGTTTATCAAATTCTTGAGTTTGCTCTAACTGTTCGGAAGTGCTGTATATCGCATCGAACTGGTATCGAAGCTGGCTTAACGTACAACCTCCCGCCTCTATGGCGCTGTAACCATTTGCCAAAGAAAAATCTTCATTAGCCAAATCACCGGTATGATCACCCGATTTGTACCACGCTTTAGTCAGGTATTTCAGTGAACCTGTTACAGGATCATCCGCCAATTCAACGAGCACCACTTTGGTAGACGATTCTATATATTTGGCATACACATAAGTATTAGGTTGACGGCTCCATTTCACAGCGGAAACATCCACTTTCTGACTATTAGAAAAGACAAAATGTCCACCCATTTCTGCATTAGAAAGGGTAATATCTTCCGCCTTAACCGCCGTCCCGACGATATAAGTCACCCACTCATTTTCTAGCAAGTTTTCTTCAATACCTTGAATAATCATGGGTCTCTGTTGCTCAACCGTTAAATTAAAAAGACGGTAAGCATCATTATTATTTATATCGATAAATCCATTGAGTGAATAAATATTTTGCGACGCCAGATCTTTAAGGTGATTACCCATTTTATACCAGCAAGTTGCGTAGTAATTGAGCTCATCGGTGACAGGATCATTTTGTAGCTGAATTTTGATGATATGAGTATAGCGATTATCGGTAAGTGCAAAGAGATAAGTATTCGACTCTGTTGTTGATTTAATTCCCGTCACTTTCTGAGATTCCCGGAGAAAATTGCCTCCCATCATCGCCGTCGTTAATACAATCTCTCCAGCTCTGGCATATTTCAATGCCCCACCAATTGTCTCACCATGATACATGTCATGCGCATTTGATCGGGTGATTTCATTGTAAGCGCCCGCACCGGAAAAGTTGATATTGCCATGTGCAACATCAGAATAAATTCTATTGTAACCACCAGCCCCTATAAAAGTAATATCGCCGCGAGTTTGCGAGTATTGATCTTGACTTTGACGCAAACGTTCAATTCGGTTTGATGCCCCGGCGCCACGTAAGATAATATTTCCCTCTTTACCCTCACGTACAATGTGATTATCAGCACCAGCGCCATCAAACAAAATATCGCCACGCTCTACCCGTGAGTTGAGACGATTTGCTGCTCCTGCGCCATTAAACACAACATCACCCTGAGAACCCTGATAATGTTGCAACCAAGTACGGTCAATTTTGTTATGCGCACCAGCTCCGGCAAAGTACGAATTACCCTGCTCTGTTTCATGCAATAATTTGTTATAGCCCCCGATGCCCTTAAAGTCTACATTACCTGTCAAACCTTTACGATTCAGACTATTATAAGCCGCTACCCCCTCAAAACTAAGAGCTCCATCGCTACCTGAATGCACCACAGAAACGCCGCCAGTCGCACCAGAAAAGACGACATCACCATCATCCTGTTTATCAATATTTGCGTAGCCCATCCCTCCTTTTACAGACAACTCACCCTCGGAATCCATTATCTCCAGATAGGCCGCACCACCGACCACCGAGTCATCTCCATCACCGGTATATACCTTTGCCGCAATTGAACCAAGAGTAATACGATCATTCCCGCCACGAGCATAAATATGACCACCAAATCCAATGGCATTGATATCATTATTATTATCGTCAGCAACATAATTCCCAGTAAAAAAGTATCGTGCACTGCTATTTGATGATTTACCCACAAGCAATCCTTTAGCTATTTTTGTTCCAGCTTAATGAAATGAAAAAACACCTTGTTTGTTATATACCCTTCATCTTTCAAGCTGCTGCTTTGTTGGCTGCTTTCACTCACCCCAGTCACATCGTTATCTATGCTCCTGGGGATTCATTCACTTGCCGCCTCGCTGCAACTCGAAATCTATTAGGTATAAATAATGAATATAATTTACATAAATTTTTTAGATGTATTCTCACCTAATAAAAACTTACCAACAAAACAATACATAATAAACAATAACTTAACTCATAATCATTCTGAGTTTATTTATATATAAATTATTTTAAATAATATTCTAACTAACGATCGAATAAACCGGACGGAATAATATAGAGTAGAAGTCTAAAAGCAATATTAATACACAAAAAGTCTTTTTATCCCCCTTCATATTGCCTAATACCCAACATGACTATTTTTAATATTAACTAAGTTAATGAAATGGAGATAAATAAACCAAAAGCTGATTTTTATTCAAGCTCATTATAATAAAAAATTAATTATTTATTTAATTCATTAATCTTTTTATATCAAAAAAATGAAAAAAATTTAACTTATCTCTTCGAAAAAATAATAAATTATTAGAACAAAAAAATGGCCCACCGTTTTGTGAGCCATTTTTACTTTTATAAACGTTAATTACAGTAAGTTAATTAGGCAAATTTTCCCTTGCCAATCGTGACATCGGTCCACGCCGTTGCAATAGCCACTTTCGCCTGACTGTCCAAACTCTCAATAAAACCATTATCACCCACTGTCGGGGAAAAACTACTCATGGCCTGAATCAAAGTATCCACCGCATTATCTGACAGTGCCGTAAATTCACGTTCGCCTAGTGCGTTCTTATCACTCATCCGAGTCACCAATTTGGCGCGATTGCCATTAAAGTAATCATTAAAGGTGACCGAACCCACCGATTCAAATCTCCCCTGAGCGGTGTTGTCCTGAGTAGGGCGATTCACTGACAGCACCAGATCATACCCGCTACGCTGCAACCACAGGTTTCGCCAGTCAACACCGTTAAACAGGACCATATCTCCCGCATTAATATCGCTCACTCGGTTATCAATCACCTCTCCACTCACCACAAAGCTATCCACACCCGAGCCACCCTGAAAACTGTTCTGATACCCGCCTAACACCAGCAGATCCTGGCCTTCTCCGCCATCAAATTGGCTGAACTTCGAAATAGCGGCGGCTATCAGATGATCATCACCTTCTCCGCCGTTGACTACCGCATGGTAGCCCATCAACTTAATCGCATCATTGCCGGAATAACCATCAATCCGGTTGTCATTACCAAATACTCTGGCAAAGTCGTCGCCTCCACCCAGTTCGGCCTGATTATTATTGCCGATGATCACCGCATAATCCTGACCTTCCCCAGTATCCACCCGGTTATAGTTGCCGGAAGTGACGACGTAATCCTGTCCGTTACCTGCATCAATAAAACCGCCTTCACCAAAGATAAATGTCTGGTCATCGCCTTCCCCCATAAAGACATGGTTAATGCGCCCGGCCACCACTGCGGTATCATCCCCCTTACCACCAAACATCCAGTTTTCACGTCCCATCAGGATGCCAAGATCATTGCCTTCACCACCGGTAAAGATATTGGAGGTGCCTAGCGAGTAATAGACATCATCACCGCGACCACCCCAGAAGTTGTTGTTATCGCCCAAATAAGCGCCGAGATCTTTACCGTCACCGCCCCAGTTGAAGTTATAATTCCCCAACGATACATGGATATCACCATCACCGTGCAAATGGCCGCTGTTACGCAGGAAATCAAATGTTTTTTCCTCCATATTAAGCAGATCGGTCGTCAGATTTTCTTTTAGGTTAGCTACTAACGATTTCATCTCTTGTTGCTTCTTTTCGCTGAACATCGCTGCAAACAGATTAGGTAAGTTCAGCGAATTAAAACCAAATGCAGGCTTGGGTTTATGATTGGTCCGAGCATTTTCTCCATTGATACTCACCGAAAATTCTGGTTCCTGACGCTCATCGGGCCCTTTCTCTTTCAGACCATGACTCTCCGCAAATGACCTGACGCCATCTTCGCCCATATCAATGCCCGCCTCCAAGCTATCAAGTAATCTTTCTGGATTAGTGAAAGCTTGCAATTGATCACCACTAAATTCCCCAATCACTTCCAGCATCTCTCTCAGAATCGCCTCACCATCAACCAATTCGCCTGTGCGGGAAATAATTTTCCCCTCCGCTGTGTAATTCACCCCAAAAATATCCGCTAAGGTGGTATCTGTATTTATACTCGCCAATCGGCCAGTCAGTTTATTCCTAAGCTGACGTGGCAAGTCCTGTGGATTATAGGTAAAGGTGGTCTTCGCCATGCCCGTTGCTGAATATTGTTGCGTCATCAGGCCAAACAGCGAACCCAAGTTAGTATCCAGAATCGACTGGATATGGTCACCGAACATCAGGTTCCAGTTACCGGTTGTCACCTGAATATCGGCGCCACGCCCACCTACAGCAAAGTTAAATGCCAGTTTCTGATTGGCCTGACGGAATTGTTCCATGCGACTTATTTTGCCCATACCCGTGCCCTTGCCATGTTCGCCTAGCCACTGATTAAACTTCTTGTTCAACGTCAATTCGGCGTCATGCTTCAAACCACGGCTGCTACGCTCATGTTGCGAATCCAGATCAGTCAATGTGTTGTAGTCCACGCTGCTGGTTTGGTCCAAACCGGACATATCCTCCACAAACCTCTTCGCACCGGCGATGGTCCACTGCTGATCTTGTGCCGCTAACCAATCTTGATCCTCACTGGAACCCGCAACACCTTGTAGTACATCGGCAATACGCGCAGCACCATCAAACGGATTAACCAACGGCGGTGTTGGAATGGATTTATCCATCATCACAATCAGGTCATTACTGCGGCCTTGGTTGAAGCTGACATTACGATTACCGATAAACATCTGCGCCCCTTCAAACGCTTGATAACCTGCAATATCGAAGCTCTGTTTGCTATCACCATTACCGATGTGCACCATCACATTGTTATCACCGAAGGCCAGTGATTTAAAACCACCGCTACCCACTTTAATACCAATGTTCGAGGTTCCCCAGTTGAAGGCCGTAAACTCCCCATCGCCCACATTCACCTGGATATTTCCGGAGTAACTGAGTTGATTATTCGATTGATCGTCAGAGTCAACCTGAATCGTATTTTCACGTTTCTTTGGTTTAACTAATACTTCATTATGACCCGTAATTGCTCCTTTAATAACGGTATCAGCTTCGGTATGTCCTACCCTGGAGAGGTTGATATCACTTTCAGCAATACCGCGACGAACCTGTTCGGTATATGTGATCAGCTCATTCTGGTCATTCCAACTTAATATGATTTTGTTATCAGGCAAATTGTTAACCCATTGGTTATTTTGATCACGAGTAAATTTGCGTCCACCAGCATCAACAGCCACTTCACTACTGCGAGCGGAAACATCACTGTGAATACCTTGCTTATCCAACACAGTGATAAAACGACGAGCAAAGCCATCCCGTTTGTCATCACTTATCAAAGAACAACCCACAATACTGATGTGATCAGGTTTGTGAGTTATGCGTTTACCCAGATTAATGTCCTGATAAAACCGCGTTAATTTGGTCGCCAGTTCATCAGCAGCATAACCACTCAGACGAATGTTATTTTGCTCCGACGTATCACGGCCATGACCGACAATCTGCCAACGCAACTTACCGGATAATCTGGCAAGATCGCCATAAACCACACGATATTTGCCCTTAGAGTTAAGTTGAACCACTACGCTAGAATCCGGGTGTTTACCCGCCAGATTAACTGCGGCTTTAGCGACGACCGGATCATCCTCCATTTGGATAATAATCTGACCATCAAAGCGAGTTTCACGGCCATCAGCTTGTGGCGTCACCTTTGCTATTTGCCAGTCACCGAGTGGCCTACTCACTCTCTTATCCTGATGAGTATCGTCGATGATAGTAGGTTCTGGCCCGTTATTCTTACCCGATAACCGGTCTAATTCTTCCGCCGCAGGGCGATTTTGTGGCTTCACCCAGGCATGTTTCTGATAGAACTCCCCAGTTTCTTGGAAAGCGTTATCTAGCGCCTGACTTACCCACACTTTGCCTTCTTGACCGGCAATATCCACCAGATCCCGATAATTGGCAGTGTAGCTGTTCAGTATCTGCTTACGTTGTTCGTCACTGGTTACCTGTAGTGCCCGATAAACCGCCAGACTTTCGTTGACAGAGTGACCACCATCAAATACCAGAAACGCCAGCGTGTTGAGATAGCTCTGTCCAACCGAGAAGGTAGACTGTTCACTGGCAATCTGTTCATTGGCAATATAGTTATTGAGGTGAACCATGATATTGGTCGAGCCAGAGGCTCCCGTCACCACAGAGTGGCCTTGCGCTAACGCATTACGCTCAAATTCCGTTTCCCATCCGGAGACCAAAATTCGACCCGCGGCAACCTTTCTGCCATACAAAAAGTCATCATGCTTGTTATTGGCAGGCTGGTAGGGCAGCGCCGTACCATAATCGTTGGTCTGCTTTTCGGTTATTTCGACTTCATACGTGACATCAGCCCCGCTAGTCAGTTGACTACTGGTTGAACGGGCTTTGGTGATAACATCTTCATAGAAACGATCCCCTTCAACCTTCCACGCCGCACGATCCATCCCCATCCCTGGGGTAATTGCCATTTTTACTGCCAGAAACGGCACCTTAATCACAGCAAAACCATCATCAACCTGAGTCATCATGATTTTGAAGTTGGCAAAAGTCGGTTCGTCCAGAAACGTCGTCAATTCAGGCACCCGACTAAACCAAGGGCGAAAATCCTTATTAATGGCTCTGGCGAAACCGGCCATCTTTTTAGCAATAATCTTCTCACGCTCGGCTACATCAGGATAAAAACCCCCTATCCATTGTTCAAATTTCTCTACCAGAAATTGCCCTGTCTGTCTGGAAGTAGTCATGGCATCCCGTGGCGCTGTTTTCACCAATTCATGGGCCAATTCAGAATCAAAATGGCGGCCAAACAGGTTGTCAATATATTGTCCAGTCCTCTTTTCTTTACGGGCATCAGCCAGTAAGTGCTGAGTTAACGTGTGTAATTCAGGATGTGTCCGCAACTGGGTCGCCGCATCCTCAAATAGCTTAATAGTTTCCGGTCGGGTTACTTGCCCGCTAAGCCAAAGGTTTTTGGCCCGTTCAATGAGTGGCATACCTTCGGGAATAGCTTCTTGTTGCAATCGGCTAATGAAAACGATGAGGCTTTCACTTTCAGTTTTAGGTGCTTCCCGCTCCGCGGCAGAGTTAATCTGGGTCAATGGCTTGATTTGTAAATCAGTAAGACGATTAATTTCACCTTGCGCGATATCGCTTTTCAGACCCACCACACGCCCGACCCCATCAAAGGATACCTGTTGGTCAAACTGTACGACATGGTCAGGCGCTAAGCTAATCCCTAAAATCCCGGCCGATTCAGCTCTTTTTGCTTGAAGGTAGACAACCAACTCCCCCATCTCAAAACGCAGGCTTTTGACTAATCGACCACGCTTGGCAAATTCATCGGGATCATGCTGTTGCCAATGAACAAGCGCTTGCTCAAGCCGCAACACATGCTGTTCATCAGGTTGTTCGACCGTATTGTTGAAAGCCTCACGTACTGCCACCAGCGCCTTACTGGGCCAATCAGTATTTATCTGACCAAGATGTCTCTTCGTTGAGTCCATAAACTGTTTGTCCCCCTGACTCAGTAAGAAAGGCTCAAACTCCCTCAGGATGGAAGAATGGGATTTAAAGCTATCGCCACCAGCAACTTGACCTAACCCTTTCAAATTGATACCCGAAATTACAGGTACTCTTCTGGTTAATTTTCTCGGTTGATTTGAGATAGGTTGCATAACGCTATCAGATGACGTTCCGGTAAGCAGAGAGATGATCGAATCGCCGGCATTTTTTGGACGAATACCCCTGTTAATCTGTAGCCGGTTAATCGCCTGTCGCGCACTATTTAATGCCGTCAAATCTGCCGCTGTTAGCGTTAGATCTTCACTGTTCCAGCCACTAGCTTCCGTTTTGGACTCAGGATTGATATGACTTTTCGGTTTCACTATGTCGGTTGGTATATAAGCCTCTCCAGACAAACCACTGCCGGTCGCCCCGACACGATCTGGTTTTACATTATCAGCTTGCTTAGCCCCTTTCGCATCAATCTGCGTCCGAGCAGCTTTATTTTTCGCCGCCGTGCTATCACTTTCACCACGCTTTTTCGCTTCTTCATACGCGGTATGAGCGTCATTTTTCGCTTTTATTGCCCACAGACGTTGTAAATCTGCTTCTTTCTGTCTTGATTTCGCTTTTGTACGCGCATCCTCAATATTGTCGTCTGCGTTCTTTATATTCTGATAACTTTGCGCTAAACCTGCTTCTGATTTGCCAACTGCATCTTTTACTTGTTGTTGGTTATCAATAAGGCCCGGCTGTAAATCAGCTAACTTTTTCTGTGAAATAAACTTGGTGTCATTTAATTTCTCCTGAGTACGGTCCAAATATCCCACAGCAAACCGGTTACGCCACTCATCACCCGATTTCCCAGCGTAATTCCCATAGTCATTAAGCGCATTCAGACGTTGAGTCATGGAGAGCAATTCTTTCGTTACTGCCCTAGATTCTTCACTGATTGCATCACGCTGTAGTTGTCCATTGGTATTCAGCACACTTTGATTTGTTGATTCCAATTGGGATTGTGATGTTGAAATTGTTTTAAGTTGGTCATCCTTTTCTTGTTCCAGAATGCGGCGATTCTCCTCCGCTTTCTCTTTATCACTTAACGCATTTTGCGCAGCGTTGTCCTGTTTTGCATGTTTAATAACAGCATCAGCTTGCGATGATGATTCACTCTGAGTCGAATCAACCTTGTCTCCAATGTGCAAGGCATTCTGGATGGCCTCTGTATCAGGGGTCTCCACCTGAGTTACCGTGCCACTTAATTTATCACGCAGATCCGAACCCACTTCATCAATGGCATTCATCTGGAAACCATCAATGGCAGAAACTTCGGTTAAATTAATCGCCCCTCGGCCTTTATGGGTTCCAGAAGTATTCGCCTCATTACCGTGGATCAGATAGTTAATCGCGTAGCTACCTTCCACATTTAACACAGTTTGTTTAATATTTTTAAACAGGAAGGGAAGGTTATTACTTTGCGTATTGCTTTCCGCAATAGAAAGCGTGTAGAAATCGCCATTACCAATCTTAATCGCCACATTATTACGTGCATAAGAAGCGTTAATCCCCAGACCATCACCCACATGGATATTGGCATTGTTTTTACCTTTCATGATCGCAATATTGAGACCATGCCCGACTTTGGTATTAACGTTATATTCACCCCACACTGCGTTAACGGAAACACCATCACCCACATTGGTATTGACATTAAAATCGCCATGCGTCGCGGTGACACTTAAACCATTCCCCACCGTGGTCGTGATATTGGCTTTGCCTTTTGCCACAGTAACCTGCATACCGTCACCCACTTTGGTGACAATATTTCCTTGACTCCACAAGGCATTAAAGCTGTCACCGTTACCGACTTGAGTCACAATATTAGCATCCGCTTTGGCAAGTACCACATTGCGCCCATCACCGATTTTAGTAATCACATTGGCTTTGCCCCATGCGCCGGTATAATCATCACCTTGTCCCACATGGGTGATGATATTGGCATCACCCTGAACAACCGTGACTTCCTGCTTATTACCCACTTTGGTAATGATGTTCGCTTTACCTTTCGCAAAGTTATAACGGTTACCATCACCAACCTGCGTTAGAATATTAACGTCCCCCCAAACCACATTAACGCCAATACCGTTCCCCACTTTAGTAATGATATTGGCTTTACCTTTGGCGAAACCCACCGTCGTACCATGACCAACATGGGTCATGATGTTACCTACATCGGAAATCAGTAAACCGACGGTTGTCCCGTCGCCCACCTTCGTTAGGATATTGCCCTTACCGAATAGCACGGCGGCCGTGGTTGATGATCCCTTATGGGTGATGACATTAGCCTCCGCCGCCGCAACCACTCCCATAAAATCATCCCCCACTTTGGTGACAATATTCGCCTCTCCTAACGCTAAAACACCGGTTAAGCCATTGCCGGAATGAGTCATGATATTGGCTTGACCAAACATTGCCGCCAATGTTGTACCATCACCTACTTTGGTCATTACATTCAGCTCACCGGCAAACAAGCCAATACTGGTGCCATTACCTACATGCGAATAGATATTGGCCTCACCAACCATCAAACCGAACGCCAAATCATTGCCCACTTTCGTCAGGATATTGCCCTGCCCGATCATCACAGCAAAGGTTGAGCCATTACCAATATGGGTCATCACATTGGCCTCACCAATCATTGCAGCCAGCGTCATGCCATTACCCACTTTGGTGGCGATATTGCCTTTAGCCAACATCAAGGCAACACTCATTTCATCACCAATGTGAGTAAACACATTGCCGGCAGCTATCATCAATGCCAGTGTTTTACCCTCCCCCACTTTGGTAAAAACATTCCCCAAGCCCCCCATCAACCCCCATGCATCACCGTTGCCAGCCTGGGTAAAGATATTGCCTGCGCCAATCATGGCCGCAATCGCAGTGCCACTACCCACTTTGGTAAAGATATTACCCGCGGCTCCCATGACTCCCAGAGTCTGACCGCTACCGATATGAGTGAGCACATTACCTATACCGAGCATGATACCCGTGGTGTCATCGTTTCCGACTTTGGTCAAAATATTAGCGCCACCTAGCATCACACCCGTCGTCCTCCCATTACCAATGTGAGTAAGCACGTTGACACCACCGCCCATCAACGCAGTAACACTACCTCTGCCCTTTTTCGTGAGAATATTGGTGCCACCTAACGCAACCGCCGTGGTATCTGATATTTCATCATTGTTGAGATGAGTGAGAATATTCGCACCACCAAGCATACCGGCAACCAAATCACCGGCACCAAGCTTAGTCAACACATTGGCGCCACCCACCAATACCGAAGAGACCTTCCCCCCACCAGCCTGGGTCACCACATTAAAACCGCCCGCACCCAACCAATTTGCGTTGCCATTACCTATTTGGCTATGGGTGTTATACCCCCCAAGCATGATAATCCGGCTGTTACCATCGCCTTGGTGGATCGAGATATTACCCATCGCCAGAAGATGAGCCAGATACCGCCCATCACCGATTCGAACCAATACATTTGCCGCTCCGCCAGCATAAACATCCATTTCTCCACGTTGGCTTTGATGAACCAACACGTTTGCCAGACCTGCACCACGGAACGTCATATCGCCCTGTTCCCCACGTCTCACAATCACATTGGCAGCACCCGCCCCGTCAAAATTGACATTGCCACATGTGACACTGGAGGTAATAACATTGCCTCCCCCCATGCCCTTGAAATTAATGTCACCGGCGCTGTCACCCATATCCGCGGATAATTTCACCAACTCCTGATGACTATATTCTTCTGTGTGTGCTAAATGCTCAGAAATACGACGTACTGTATTCACTTTATATTGCAGATTGGTTAGTGAATATTCGCCTATATCCATTGAGCAATAACCATTTTTGAGTGAAAAATCTTCGGCAGCCAGATTGCCGGTATGATCACCCGCTTTGTACCACGCACTGGCGTAATATTGCAGCGCACCGGTTTTAGCATCATTTCTCAACTCAACCATCACAACTTGGGTATATGAATCAACATACTTGGCATAAATATAAGTGTTCGGTTGACGGTTCGATTTCACTGCGGAAACATCCAATATCAAACCACCAGAATGGATTGCATGCCTATGCATTTTGGCATCAATCAACGTGACATCTCCTGCTCTGGCAGTGGTTCCACCGGCATAAGTCACCCAATGGTTTTCCTGCAAATTTTCTTCAACAGTATGCTGAATAATGACGGGGTGATGATGTTCAAAGATTAAATTAGAGAGGCGATAACCCCCATTGATACTTATATCAACAAATCCGTTGTCTGAAGAGATATTCTCCGTAGCAAGATTCTTAAGGTGATTGCCCTCTTTATACCAAGAAGTGGCGTAATAACCGAGCTTACCGGTTTCAGGATCATTTTGAAGTTGGACCTTAACCAGCTTAGTGTACATTTCATCGGTAAATGCAAAGAGATAAGAGTTAGGCTCGATAGTTGATTTAATACCTGTCACTTGTTGGAATTGCTGAATCCAACTTCCTCCCATTGTCGCTGTCGTTAATACGATATCTTCGGCTTTAGCGTATTCCAATGCTTCATTACGAGAACCACTACCTGCGCCGATTCTTGATATTTCATTGTAAGCACCGGCACCATTGAAGTTAATATCACCCTGTGCGACATCAGAATAAATCCGGTTATAACCCCCTGCCCCTTCAAATTCGATACTACCGTGGGTCTGTCCATATTGATCTTGACTTTGGCGCAAGCGTTCAATGCGGTTTGATGCCCCTGCTCCATGCAAAATAATATTGCCTTCTTTACCTTTACGTATAATGTGATTATCAACCCCGGCACCTGTGAAATTAATATTGCCGCTTTCAACCCGCGAACTGATACTATTCGCCGCGCCCCCACCTTCAAATTTCACATCACCGTGGCTTTTCTCATAGTGATCATACCAGGTACGATCAATTTTATTACCGGCACCGGCGCCGATAAAATTTAAATTGCCCTGATTCGTTTCATGCCATAATTCGTTATAACCTCCAACACCGTCAAAAGTCACATTGCCGGATTGCCCTTCACGACTCAGGCCATTATAAGCCGCCGCCCCAGAGAAATTGAGATTACCGTGGCTCCCACGGTGATCGATAGAAACCCCTCCCGCCGCACCAGCAAATGAAATATCACCATCACCACTCTTATCAATACCCGAATAACCCGCAGCGCCATGTACGGCCAGATTGCCTTCCTTATCCACTATTTTTAAATATCCGGCGCCACCATTGACAACCTTATTACCAGAATCAGCATAGACCGTCGCTCCAATCGAACCAAGGGTAATATGATCATCTCCTCCTTTGGCATAAATAACCCCTCCGACACCAATGGCAACAATATTATTGCCATCATCATCATCGTAATATTTCCCAGTAAAGAAATATTCTGTACTGCGGTTTGATGATTTCCCCATAAACAATCCCTTAATTTAGCTGTGGTTAAATAGAAAACCACTGCATCTGACAGATACAGCAGCGGTTTTGAGAATCTAATTTTCCGTGAGCAGTGCAAATCCACCATTCTTTCCACGGTAAAAAATATAATGACAGCCACTAATCAGGCATTATTTATATAATTTGGTCTAATTAAGCAGATTACTCTAACTCTATTAAGTTATTATTCCCTTGATTATTTATTTTCTAATCAATGAAATAATGATAATTTTTTATAACTGATATCAGATATAGTTGTTCGAATTTTTTAAACATACACCCCCATCAACAAGAAATTTATTCACAAAGATTAAAAATATATATAGTGAAATAAAAACCTAAGCTCAGAGACACAATGAGCTTATATATAAAAACACTGTTAGAAGAATAAAATAATATAGAGCAAAAACTCAAAATCAACATTAATATATAAGAAAGTCTGTTTACCCACCACATATTGCCCCATATCCCCACATTGATGTTAACAATGCAAATAAGATAGTCAAAAATAACATTTCACTTCCATTATTCTTATCTACATAAATACGACCAATAAATACAACATTACTAACTATAATGAGTTAAATTAATAGCGGGATTAGATTAATTGGCTCATATTATCGTCTTCAATTTAGATATCGCGCTCAGATGACGTAGAACAGCGCGGTGTTGAGGCGTCCTGATACGCCAAACAAGAATTTGTGTTACTGGACGACAATTTAATACCACATCTGGCTGTATAACCACTCGATTATAATAGGCGACCTCTTTAGACACATCGTTAACCAACGCTAGCTCGAAGTGGGATTGACTGATACGACTACCAAATCGACCATCAACCCTAACCATGCGATAACCTGGCGAAAGTGACAACCCTTTTATCTGGTCAGTAATATCAACTCCATTCATCAACGCAGTATAGAGGGTATGATTATCCGAGCTTTCATTCAGATGAGCGAAAACTTCATTAACCTTTTCAGGATTTACCAATCTTGTTGGTATATAGCCTCCTCATATCACCCCCGCTAATCATTTAAAAAGGACGATACAGTTATCAAATTGATAAATATACCTTTGATCGATGGTAGCGATATTGAACCCTAAGTTCAACAACCACGGTTGCGTTTCTACCGTTCTATCCACTGTTAACATCCTCCAGGTCCTAAAAGGCATAACAAGAGCGTTCCTCGTTACACTAGCAGTGGTAAGCAGCCCTAGCTCCATTAACATTACCGTACCCATTAATACAGTCTCAAATACTGCATATCCTCCGTGCCTTTTGTCATATCAAGCTCATCTTTGCTGATATTTTCACTCCCAATTAAACCTGCGTGCTATATATGTGAAGTAACGGATAGCATTAAGCAAAAATTAAATTCAAATAAAAAAACCAAGTTTATGTTAGTGTCGTTCATTAAGTATTTACTACTTAATGCCAATGAAAGTCACTATTGCAAGCTACTCTTTTAAAAGGGTAGTAAACACAAACAGTACGTAAAGCCAACAACATATACGTAACACAACAGGCGTAATCTGCTTAGTTTAATCTTCAAGCCACATCAAAAATGTATTCAAAAACTATTTTTTTCGTAGCAATGTTCATATTTACCCTTTATTACACATGAAAGTAAATAAAACAGTTTAACATAACAGCTGTTAAGCATTAGGATAAATAATTATTTACCCATTGATAATAGAGAGGATGCTGATAATTTCGGGTATAATCTGCACCTATTTTTACCATTAATGATAGATGTTTTCCAGTTAAGAAATGCCCGATATTAGTCACGGCAGCGAGCACAGCAACAGTCTCCAACCATTCTTTCAATAAATCACTAAAATAACACTCACCTAAAATAGTATATATAGTTATATTATTTAATGTTTAAAGTTTCATTATTAAATAGTAAAAAATCAATTAATAAATATACGCTTTTTGACGAGAAAAGCATTATATCCTATTATATAGCTGTCCACTTAAGACATAATCGACAAAGCAACCATTCAGATAATGATTTAAATAGAAATTTAGGAATCACTATGTCAAATATAAGAAACACCCCTAGTCTTATTACGCCACAATTAACCCTGATGTGGGATAAAAGCAATGAACCCTGGGGGGCCAGAGATAACCAGTCAAGATTTATTTATGCTAACCCTGCTTTTTATCAACTGCTCAACCTTCCTGAAGATTTCGATATTATAAGGCTTTCCATGGGTGAATTACCCTCACCTATTGCTGAATATGTAGAAGAATTCCACCGTCAAGATCAAAAAACCATTCAAACTATGCAACGCGTCACTTCACTGGAAACCCATCAGTTTGGAGAAAATGACGTTAAACAAACTTATATTTGTGATAAATTTCCCCTTTTTGACGAGAATAATGATTGCACTGGGATCTTCTTTCATATGTATAAAGCTCAAGATTTTTCTGTTGCTTACTATTATGAGAGAACATCACCATCAACCCTGGAATTTATACCGCCTAATAACATATTGACGCAAACCGAGTGGGAAGTGCTTTTTCTAACCCTGCGTTCACAGGATGAAGAGAGCATCGGTAAAGAACTAATGATGAGCACAGAAGATGTTGTTAATCATATTCAGTCAATTTACCAGAAATTTAATTTACCACCACAGATAGAATTAGCAGATTTCTGTAAGAAGAATAACTACCATCTTTATATTCCTGAAAGATTTCTTACGATTGGTAGTAAGGAGTTATAAATTTAAATTACTAACAATTAATTGTACAATAGGATTTCATTATGAACAAAATCAACAAATTAGATATTTCACTTCAAGTCATTAACACTATGCAGCAAAGTAATGAGCCTTGGGGAATAAAGGATAAAAACTCATGCTTTATTTATGGTAACCTGGCATTAAAATCTCTTAAGAATTTTTCAAATTCATTTGAATTTGAAGGGCTGTATGACAATGAACTTCCTTGGAATGGAGCTGAATTTGCAAAAGAATTTGTTATTCACGATGAAAATGTAATGGAGAAACACATAAGAGTATGTTCACTTGAAACACATATGTTCGGTAAAGATAAATTTCTTTCATCTTATTTCCAAGAAAAATATCCACTCTATAATGACGAAAACGAATGTATCGGCATCCTTTTACATGCATGGAAAGTCGAAGATTTCTCATTCACTCGTCTATTTCACGGAAAACTCCCAGCATCTATATTATTCCAACCACCGACTGACTTATTTACTCAACGTGAATGGGATGTTATTTTCCTTATGTTACATAAGTATACCAGCAAGCAAATCGGTAGGATGTTAAATATCTCCTATCGTACTGTTGAAACCCATATCTCACGAATATATAAAAGATGTAGTATTCATTCTAGCAAACAATTGGAAGAATATTGCCGCACGAATGATTATGATCTCTATGTACCAGAAAGATTTGTGAATCAAGAAAGCAGAATGTTTCTTTAAACCCTAAATTACAACGAAGTGTTTATGAAGAAGAACTATGCAATACCACCTCAAATCATTAACATAATGGAAATAAGTCATCAACCGTGAGGAAAAAAAGATAGTTCTTCATATTTCATTTACGGTAATTCCACTGAAAAAATCATGATTACCTGAACCACACATATGGGAAACATCAAACCAATCAACTAAAAATACATTTTTTGACTAACAAAACCCTATATTTTTATATAAAATCAATTTCTTTAGACATAAAAAAACAGGGAAAATAACATCACCAAAAAACTAATTTACATATGAAGAAAACTTATTATTTTTGAGGAGCAAAAAGCCAAAAATTAATATTTACCTATACCCAATGGATTTCAAGATGGATCGCGACGGCAAGGGAGCGAATCCCCGGGAGCATAGATAACGATGTGACCGGGGTGAGTGAGTGCAGCCAACAAAGAGGCAACTTGAAAGATAACGGGTATATACCAACCCTGCTTCTTAAGCAAAAATTCAGTCTATCACAACATATAGAGTTATAAATTTTTATGAAGAAAATAAATTTGACCGCTATATCCCAAAGAGATTTAAGGAACTTAAAAGCAAAGTTTTTCTTTGACTCTCAAATTATCAAGGAGTTTTCATGAAGAACCATACGATATCATCTCAAGTCATTAACACTTTGCAGCAAAGTAATGAACCTTGGGGAATCAAGGATAAAAATTCGTGTTGGATTTTTGGTAATCTGGCATTTAGACAAATCCAAGACCTCCCAGATTTGTTTGAGTATGAAGGGAAATATGATAGTGAACTCCCTTGGAACGGGGCTGAATTTACAAAAGAGTTCGTTATTCACGATAAAAGTGTTATAAAACAAGAAAAAAGAATATGTTCACTTGAAACACATACATATGGGAAAAATAAACTTCCATCATCTTATTTTTCGGAAAAATATCCACTCTATAATGATGAAAACGAATGTACCGGCATCTTTCTTCATGCATGGCAAGCCAAAAACTACTCATTAGCCAGTCTACATCAATATTATAAAAAACTACCAGCATCGATTATACTCCAACCACCTAGCGATATTTTTACGCCACGTGAATGGGATATCATTTTTTTCTTTTTACAAAAATATACCAGACAACAAATTGGGCAGAAATTAAACATCACTTATCGTACCGTTGAAACCTATATGGTCCAGATATATAGCAAGATAGGTATTCATTCCAGCCAACAACTGGAAGAATACTGTTTAGCGAATAATTTTCACCATTATGTACCAGAAAAATTCTTATTGTCATAGCAATTTTATTATTAAACCCTTTTGCTCCTGACAATAATATTCAATCTGGACGCACCAGAAGAAATAACGGTGGCCTTATTAATAAGGCTACCGCTAATATACCCTTGCTGGCGTAAATGGCGGATCAACACATTCCCTTCCGGTACAAACTCAGTGCTGAAACGCACCAGCTCCACACCTTTAAGTCAGAGTTGATATCATAACGCAGATGCCCCGGTGCAAGCTCCGGCAATAACGTGATATCAACTCGCTTCAAACGCGGTTCATAACACATGGGACCTCCAATTAATTACTTAAAACACTATCCCTCTCACTTTATCGTTGTTCGAAAGCATCCGGTCTTCTACGAAAAGTTTTCGTTATTGCATCCCAAAACGCGATCAATTCATCTTCAGTATAGGGCGTTGCAGGTAACTGGTAATTCATTAACATAATAACAACACAGACTTTTTTATTATCCAACACCATATCATTTGCAATAAAATCAAATTGATAACGCGGATTATTGTCAAGAGATTGCATACCTACTGCTAATAGCTCCTCCCCATGAATCCCATTTATCTCTCTTTCCCTCTTTCTTATTATCCTGCCATAGTTAACGAACCAATCCCTTTCAATCTCACTAATACGTTCAAGTAAAGCGCCTTCCCCTTTAAAGTCATTAACGATTCCAATACTGAATGTGAAATGGTCATCCTGATTTCCCTGATAGACAAACATCATATTCTCATTATCATTATCATGACTGGCAATAAAACCGTCAGGGATACAGATTCCTGCTTCTGTCGGAATATCGGTATCCTTTCTGCCACTGATTCTGGCAATGAGCCTTTGCATTTTGTCCAGAGTTTGAGAAAGAATTTTATATTGGCTTTGATTCAATCCAGATTTTATATAAAGGTTTCTTGAATAACTGTATTTATCATCTGATATTTCTGTAAACTTCATTTCTATAATAAAAGCAACCCCATTATCATATAAATGGGCTTCTAATACTCGGGGAAAGCCGGGTTCACTGACACTATGATTTCTATCAAAAATCACACCATATAAGTTTCCCTGGAGATGATAAGCCTTCTTTAAAAAGGGCAGATCTTTCGTATCGGCAGTCTTAGTCGTCCTTAATTTTTGTTCTCTCATCTCTATCCGCTGTTCAAATGCGGACAAAGGCATCCGCTTGGTGTCTATTTTTGCATCACCAATAAATATTTCATTGTTGACGATGTTTTCAAATACCAAAGGAATATCAATCAGATAATGCCCGACACAACGCGTCTGCATATTGGCTAATATTTCAGTTTTCATTCTCTTTTCCTTCTTAGGTTAAAACGGGATAATAAGAGGCAGGGAAATATCACTGCCACAGGGCATAATAAGATCTCAGCATGTCATTATCGTCATACCGGAAAATAACCACCTCAGCGGTTAATCAGATAGAAGATATTTACACAAACCATTCATATTTTCTCAATACACCAACCGGACAAATGATTTCCTAATTTTCCTATCCTCTTAATGGGTGCCTATAAAAATCAACTCTTTTTTTCAAAAAAATACGATTTTTTATGCAAAAGCCTTATCGTCACCGATATAACAGCATGTCAAACAGAATATTTAAACTCCATTACAACAACATAACATTGATTGACAAAAATAAACTTGCATTGATTGCCATAAAATGAAGACACCCTGAATACGCTGTTATAATCATCTCCCTATGATAACAACGCCTATTTTCATTTTATTCATATAGATTATATTCATTTCAATCTCATCATGCCTTTTTAAACCTCATTCACCAAATCACAATAAAAAAGAATAATTTTCATTCATGATATGCGAATAATAAAATACTCAACAACATCCCAAAAACCGCATGGCAATATCCCCACCTCACTTAGAAAAGTATAATTAGGTTTCTCACCAATATAGCCAAACATACCATTCGGAATATCTGTAGTGATATTTTTATGGACAGCTATTCTGTTAACGAAAATAGGTAACGGTTACGCTATTTCCCTATTTATCCCCAATAGCATGTATTATTCCCCCATCCGAGTCAGGAAGGTTTGCAAATTCAGGGTGCGGTCAGCCTACATCCCCTCTGATACCCGGTTTTTTCCCATCTACGCAACAGCGCAATATCCTGCGTGCTGGTATCAAATTCATCAGGCACCGAAGTGATTAACATTCGGTGCCTATATTCAGCAAGATTATCCGGCTATTATAAAAACATTTGACCGGATGTTTCTATTTTTAATTAGAACTTTTTATCTCGTAATATCACTGACATTACAGCGCCTCCGCCTCACAATTCATTGCCAACGCCATGCTTAAGGTCTTAGCCAAAACAGTTTTATTTTCACTGTCTTCCATCAGGCTAAAATGATCCCCCGGAACCGAGGTTAACTGTAGCGAAGCGTCGGGAACTATTTGCTCCCAACCTAACGACGGTTCCATTGTTAACATCTGTGACGCAATATCCGTGATAAACGGGATCTGAGGATAAGGCTCCATCGCATAGAATTGGTGCAGTGTTATCGCAAGGACCTTCGGCTGATAATCCTTGACCATTTGGACATAATTTCCCATATGTACCCAACGTTTGGCAATCAAGTCAGGATGCAGATTTGATGGGTATAATCTCAGTTCCTGCGCAACTGCGATAAGTTGCACTAAATTCAGTTCGTCCATTTTCTGATGCAATACGGCAATCTCTTGAGGATGCTTATCCACTGACTGCCTTGTCAATTCCGCAAGGAACTGAATTTTAGGTTGATCAGCTCGTGTCTTGAAACAGTGAGGAACCGGTGTATCAATTAGCCCCAAGAAATCAACTGTCTCTCCAGCATTCAGCAATTGCTGGGCAATAGCATAAGCCAATATACCGCCAGAAGAGTAGCCGTATATTCGATACGGACCTTCCGGTCGCACGACCTTCATAAAGGTGATCATTCTGTCCGCCAACGCTTCAATGGTTGACGCCAGCTCCTCATTGATAGACGGCCAAGGTAGAGCATAAATCGGGTAATCCGCCTGAATATGCCGAGCCAGCCCGAAAACATAGGAATAGTCATCCATGCCGCACGGTGCGAAGAATAGCGGCGGCTCGGTGCCATCCGGCCGCACCGGGATGGCGCTGCTTTGCCACTGAGATCGTGAATCCGAGGTGATCTCCGCCACTAGCTCCGCTAGCACCGGAAATTGGAACAGATTATTCAACGAGCAAATTAATCCCCGTTCCGCAGCCAGATTGATCATCCGCATGGCGAGCAGCGAGTGTCCACCCAAGGTGAAGAAATTGTCATGCCGGCCAATTCGCTCAACCCCCAGTAACTCACGCCAGATAGCCGCCAGAGCGATCTCAGGTTCCCCTTGTGGCGCTTCATAGATCTGACGGGCAAAAGCGTATTGATCGGGCACCGGCAAGGCCCGGTGATCCCGCTTACCATTCGGGGTCAACGGAAAGGCATCCAGACGCACGAAGGCTGCCGGCACCATATAATCAGGCAACAAAGCTCTTAAATGACGATGTAATTGGTTTGCCAATCCGTTATCCGCTGGCGCCGCCACATAAGCCACCAAACGTTTATCCTGACCCTCGCCCAGCGCCAATACAATCGCCTCACGCACATCAGGGTACTCCGTCAGCCGTGCTTCGATTTCACCCGGCTCAATGCGGAAACCCCGGATTTTAATCTGTTGATCATTACGACCAACGAACACCAGATTGCCATCCGGCAGATAACGAGCCAAATCCCCGGTGCGGTACATGCGAGCATCCGGTTCATCACTGAACGGATCGATAAGGAACCGTTCAGCCGTCAAATCCGGGCGGTTGAGATAGCCACGCGCGACACCCGCGCCACCCATGTACAATTCCCCCACGGCCCCAAACGGCACCGGCTGGCCGTGATTATCCAGGAGATAAATACGGGTATTCGCTGTCGGGCGCCCGATAGGGATCAACATATCAGTATAGTCTGGCGGGCAACGCCAACAGGTTGCACAGACGGTGATTTCTGTCGGGCCATAAGCATTAAACAGCGT
>NZ_NMQR01000032.1 GCF_003545805.1 Photorhabdus sp. CRCIA-P01
GTGTAAGTGCAGCGATGCATTGAGCTGACCGGTACTAATGAACCGAGCGGCTTAACCTTACAACACCGAAGGTGTTTTGGCGTCATAAGACAGCGGTCGGAAGACGGAGAGAGTTTCATTCAGCTTGTTCAGAGATTGGTTTTGGGTGTTGCGGCCGAAAGGGAAGCGACAGCCGGAACGGAATGAATTTGCCTGGCGGCGATAGCGCGGTGGTCCCACCTGACCCCATGCCGAACTCAGCAGTGAAACGCCGTAGCGCCGATGGTAGTGTGGGGTCTCCCCATGTGAGAGTAGGGAACCGCCAGGCTTTAAATAGAGTAGAAACCCTCAGCGAAAGCTGGGGGTTTTTGCGTTTTTAAAATATTATTTTATTGCATATACCCGTGATCATTGAAGATGCGTGATTTTCCTCAAAATGAGGATCATGGTATCAGTCATGAAAATATTCATTACTGATGAACAGAAAGCCGAACTCGAACACCTCCATCACATCTGCCGTGATAAGAGGGGTGTGATCGTATAAAAGCTGTTCTGCTGACCTCTGAAGGCTGGAGCTCAGTCATGATCGTTCAGGCCCTGCGTCTTCATGAAACAAGCATTATATGATTAATAAGGTATTCGGAGCAGAGAAATAATATTTTAAAATAGAACATTCGAGGATTGTAATTCGATTAACTTCTTGTTGAAAATAGAGTATTGACACGATTGGTTGTTTTATATTTTTTTAATCTCTAAAATCTAAATCTATGTGCTTTTTAATATTACTGTTATTTAAACAAAGTTGAGATTTATCAAATTAAAGTTTGATGGTAAAAAATCTCCCGAAATTATTCAATATCAGGAGATTTGATTTAGAAAAAATAATTCGCTTTATCGATTCAATTACAGAATACGACTAATCAATTTGTCTACCCGGATGCGACGTAAGCGGCGGATAAGTTTACGTACTTTGACTGGGTAAAACTGGATGCTGTCCAATTCCTGATAATCACTGACAACCGTAGTATAAGTACGGATACAGTGCAGTTCTTTTGTACGTTGTTCTTGCATTTCTTTATTGGGATCGTGGATAAGAATAGCATTTTCTAAATCCAGTCCCCAGGCACGTGGATTAAGATTATTTCCTGTAATCAATTGCCATTGATTGTCCACCCACACACCTTTTAGGTGGTAACTATTATCACCATCTTTCCATAACCTGATAGTCAGTTGATTATTGTCAACATAACTCTGTAGTCTACTGATGAAACGGCGTAGATTAATTTCATATAAATAGGGTAATGCCCCAATAATTTTAAATGGTTCTTCCGGCGGAATATAAAAATCGTTGGCAGTTTTATCGCCAACAATAATTTCTACATGTTTACCTTTACGAAGCAGATGAATAATCTGCCGGACAATGATGGCGGGAAGATTAAAATACGGGGTACAAATAATCAGCTTTTGTTCTGTGCTGGCGATCAGATGACTAATGGTTTTATTTAGTAGATTTTTCTTTCCCAGCCCGGCAAGTGGAGTGACAGATAGTTCATCATTCGTTGCTTGATTATTTATTTTGTAGGTAGTGTGCCGCAGAGAAAAACGTAATTGACGGATTAGGTTTTTAATTTCAGGAATACGAGGACGGTTCTTACAATCCAGTTTCTGTACGGCCCCTGTAGCGATAATGTAATTATCAACAAAGTGTTTCATTGTTTCCGCAAGTTTTGCATTGTGAAGCACGTGGTAGCGATCATAACGATATTTATCATGTTGGTGGAGATAAACGTCATTAATGCTTGCTCCGCTATAAACCACAGTATCGTCGAAGATAAAACCTTTTAAATGTAAAACACCCAGTGCTTCGCGGGTATTTACAGGTACACCGAGTACTGGAATTTTCACATCAGGATAAGCTGCTGCCATAGAACAATACCAATCGGCATTCGTTACCATTGCAGCAGCACCAATGCGTCCACGTTGTGCTCGATGCCAGTCAACGAGCACTTTAATGTCCAAGTCTGGGCGTTGTTGTTTAGCTGTATAAAGTGCATTAAGGATATCTTTCCCTGCGTCATCATTTTCCAGATAGAGGGAGATGATATAAATATGTTTTTCAGCGTTAGCAATTTTTTCCAGCAGGGTGCTGCGGAACACTTCAGGTTGATAAAGTGTTTTAACATCAGCAACTGACTGAGGTAGCTTAGGCAGTTGTGCAAGGTGTTGTTGATGTTTAGCTTGTTTGAATTTAGACAACATCACAGTGCGCTTTTTCTCTTATGTTAGATGGCTAAAAGACTACTATGTAAAGCAATGAATCAAATGATCTGGCGATAATACCATTAGTTTGGCTAATTGTGAGCATGATTTAACGCTCTAATGCCTAATGATTCAAGTCTGTGCGGTTCATCACGTAGTTGATTTAGAGTTCGAGGGATAAGTTTACAATGCTATCCTCAAATTGAACATCTATGGTAAATCCTAGTTTTTTAGCCAGTTTTATCATAGTACGGTTTTCTGGCATGGTGATAGCGTTGAGGCGGCTTATGCCATGTTCTCGTGTATAGTTAATCAGTTTTATCATAAGTTGATATCCAAGGGTGATCCCTTTTAAGTCAGAACGCACTAGCACAGCGAATTCTGCTTCGACATTATCAGGGTCAGCTATGGCACGGGTAACCCCGATAATTTCTGGGGTAGTTTTAGGATGTCGTATGGCAACAAATGCCATTTCACGGTCATAATCAATTTGAGTCATATTTGCCAGATCATCGTGTGTGAATTCGCTGATTTCACTAAAGTAGCGGTAATAGAGATCTTCTTTAGTAACCTGGCCGATAAAATCTTTCAGCAATGGTTCATCTTCTGGCAGAATCGGACGTAACAGGCATTCTGCATCCCCTCTGAGTCTTATAGTCTCTTCTAGTTCGCTTGGGTATGGACGGATAGCTAATCTAGTTCGTGAATCACCTTCTATTGAAGATAATTCCATTGATACATCCAATAATGTGAATTCATCGCCAGAAGCCAGTAACGGATGAATATCTAGTCGTACAATTTGCGGGCAATCAAGTAACAGATTAGATACCTGAACTAACAGTCGGCTGAGTGCCAGTACGTCTAATGATTGAGGAGCTCCCTTGAGCTTAATTTTTCTACTTTTAATCGCTTGAATAACCAGGTATCGCGCTAACGCCATATTAAGAGGTGGCAGCGCAACGGCTGCTTGTGTTTCGTGTGACCACTCAATACCTCCTTCACCTAACATAATTAGTGGGCCAAATACCTCATCTTGTTCGACTGCAATTCGTAGTTCTTGTGCGCCGGCACGGTTTGCCATGCTCTGAACTAACAGTCCTTGAATTCTTGCGCGTGGGAAATTCTGATTGACACGTTCGATAATCGCTTGAGCAGAAGCCTTGACCTCATTTGCATTTCGCAAATAGAGCATAACCCCCTGAACTTCTGATTTATGCGGGATATCTGGCGAGCGTAATTTCAGCGCAACAGGATAACCTATCTGTTGGGCAATATTGACTGCTTCATCACTGTTATGAGCAATCCATGTTGGCAATGTATTGAGACCATAAGCTTCCAGAATAGGTTGAACTTCATGGGTATCCAGACGAGAATTTCCCTGTTCCAGAGCCTGTTGTATGCACTGATGGGCACGCGCTGTGTTAGCTGTGATGTTTGCTGGTAGTGCGGGTGTTTCTGTTAATTGTTTCTGATTACGGCGATATTCCACCATGTGCATGAAAGCAGTAATCGCGCCTTCAGGGGTGCGATAAGTTGGAATACCGGCTTCACTGAACAGACGGCGGGCTTCTTGTGAAGAGAATTCACCGCACCAATTGGTAAAGATAGTTAGCCATTTTCCCCGTGGGTGTTTACGGATTGTTTCAATGACTTTGGTTGCGGTTTGAATACCGGGAGCAATCGCGCTAGGAGAGTGAATAAGTAACAGAGCATCATGGTCGTGGCTGTCTAGTAACGGTTTTAACGCAGCGATATAACGTTTCACCGTGGAGTCATCTTTTAAATCTAGCGGGTTATGTAGGGAGATAGTTTCTGGTAGTTGTGTTTTTAATGCCTTCGTTGTCTCTTCACCTAATATTGCGAGCTTACCGTTACGGAGGAATAACGCATCCAGCGCCATTGCAGCTGGAGCAGCACCATTGCTGACGATAAATAGCCGTTCTCC
The DNA here is from genome assembly GCF_003545805.1 of Photorhabdus sp. CRCIA-P01. Taxonomy (GTDB): domain Bacteria; phylum Pseudomonadota; class Gammaproteobacteria; order Enterobacterales; family Enterobacteriaceae; genus Photorhabdus; species Photorhabdus antumapuensis. Next base: position 4,184 of record NZ_NMQR01000032.1, read on the forward strand.
CCGTAAAGGTGACATATGGCTTAATGTTTCTACAGCAGAAAACATTTCATGTGTATCTTGCACGCGCAATAATCCTGCTCGCTGAATTGCTGCATCATAAGCCGCATCCAGATTTTGTTGTTCACCAAGTAATTTCTGTGCTCGTTTAGTACGGCCGCTTTTAACCACCAAAATGGGTTTATTGCGAGAAGCACTTCTAGATGCTGAAAGAAAGCGACGGGCATCATGAATATGCTCTAAATAGAGCAGTATAGCGCTGGTTTTACTGTCACGAGCCAGAAAATCAAGTAGATGATCAATATCGATATCTACACTGTCACCTAACGCTATAAAGTAGGAAAATCCGACTCCCCGGTGTTTTGCCCAATCAAGAATTGTATTTGAGACTGCCGCCGATTGAGAAATAAAGGCTAATTTCCCTTTGAGTATTGGAACCGGAGAAAAGCTGGCATTTAGCCCTTGCCAGGGGGCTAATAGTCCTAAGCTGTTTGGCCCAAGTAGTCGGATACTATAGCGCTGGCAGCACTGCTTTAGTTCAGCAAATTGGGACGTTGGTGAAGAAAGAATAATCACCGTTTTGCAACCCAACTGCCCCAGTTGTTTTAAACATTGCAAATTACGGTGGTGATGAGTACAAATAACAGCCAAATCTGGTGTGATCGGTAATTTATCTATTGAAGGGTAAGCTAAAACCCCTTGAACAGAACGGCTATTGGGTGTAATCGGTAGTATTGGCCCGGCAAAACCTCCTGCAAGCAAGTTGCGCATCATAACCGAACCCGCTCGTTCTGGTTTTTCTGAGGCACCAATTACAGCAATGGATTTAGGGCGTAATAAAGCTTCAAGTCCGCGCTGGCTCATCAGGAGGCTCCTTTTTGTGGTTAGTTGATAACTGTAGCGGATTTCGCAATTTGTTACTGTGATTTACGCTATCGGATGCAGTTGCTGAGAAGCAATTAAATTGCCAGCTTGTTTCAAAATAGTACCAAGCTGTAGCTTGAATATCTTCGGTGGGTGTCTGTTTCAACAGATAGCCTGACTATGCCCTCGATAGCAAGTACAGCATGTCTCGCCGAAAGCAGGAAAATTAAGAGTGCATTTTAATGGATTATGGTTGTCAGAGGTAGCTTAAGATGCGCACATCAGGTAATCTTCGCGCCATAAAGCAGTTGGAGAAACGAATGAACGATTCATACAGTGGTAAAAATGGCAAAGTCAAAGTGATGTATGTCCGTAGTGAGGGCGATAATGACAGCCGCAGCAATAACAAACGTCCATCTGGCAAGGGACACGATCAAGGTCAGCGTCGTCGGGACAATGAGCGAACATCTCGTTCTCCGCGTGACAATGAGCGTGAAAGATCGCCTTGGAAAACAGTGTCACGCCCTGAGAGTGATTCTTTAACGTCAGTGCATGGTGGTATCAGTGGGAAAAGCCAGATTGATCCTGAACAGCTCCGTCGCCAACGAATGGAGGAAACTCGGATTTATGGTGAAAATGCTTGTCAGGCGATGTTTAAAAACCGTTCTGAAGCGATAGTTCGTGCCTGGTTTGTTGAGTCAGTGACACCACGTTTCCGCAATGCGCTGAAATGGATGGCTGCTAACCGTAAAGCCTATCATGTTGTGGATGAGGCTGAACTGACAAAAGTGTCAGGTACTGAACATCATGGTGGTGTTTGTTTTCTGATTAAGAAACGCAATGGTTTGGATGCAGAGACCTACCTGAAAGGTGCTCCAGTAAAAGATTGTGTTTTGGCTCTTGAAGATGTGGGTAATCCTCACAACCTTGGCGCTATTATGAGAAGTTGCGCACATTTCGGTGTGCAAGGGGTGATTCTGCAGGATGTGGCCTTGCTGGAGTCGGGGGCGGCTATCCGTACAGCAGAAGGTGGTGCTGAGCATATTAAAGGTATTGATGCTGATAGCTTCAGCACTACACTAAATAACTTTCGTAAAGCGGGTTACACCATTGTGACGACATCCAGCCATAAAGGTAGTACCGATTTAGCTAAAGTTGAATTACCGGAAAAAATGGTTCTGGTACTTGGTCAAGAACGTGATGGTTTGAGTGACAGTGCTTGGGAACATGGTGATATGAGTTTGTTCGTTGGTGGCACGGGTTTGATTGAAAGCCTGAACGTTTCTGTTGCAACTGGCATTATGCTAGCTGAATGGTGGCGACAGAATAAAGCTTGATTAGGAAAAGCGGGAGCTGGGGTGCTCCCGGTTTTACCATTTAAGATTTAGTGGGCTCCGCTCATGCCTTCTTTACTTCCTTGGGTAAATGGTGGCTTGGCTAGCCAGACGAGCATAATCAAAATCAGGAATACTCCGGCTGAAAGCCAAAAAATTTCATTCGCTGAGATTATGAGTCCTTGATGGGTAACTTCTTTTGCTAGATAAGCAGAAATTTGCTGGTTACTCATACCTAATTCCGATAATTGTTGATAGATCTGTTGAGTATCGGGACTATAAGGATTGATATGTTCAGTAAAATGGGAATGATGCATTGACTCGCGTTGGGTCCACATGGTTGTCGTTAGTGATGTTCCTATTGAACCCGCCAGTGTCCGAATAAAATTCGATAAACTGGATGCGGATGCCACCCGCTCTGCTGGCAAGCCGGAAAGGGTAATGGTTGTGAGTGGCATAAAGAAACAGGCAATAGCAAACCCCTGGATAAACTGAGGCCATGCGACTGCTGCAAAATCCATGCCTGGTTCGAATGTATATGCACGCCAGTAATAACAGATGGCATAAACAACAAAACTGAATGTCACTATGTAGCGCATATCTGCTTTATTGCCGAATTTACCAATCAGTGGAGAAATTATTAGTGGCAACAATCCTACCGGTGCCGATGCAAGACCTGACCAGGTTGCTGTATAACCGAACACTTCCTGTAATAACTGAGGTAATAACACAATTGTGCCGAAATAGAGCATATAAGCTAAGCTCAAACAGAAGCACCCAATGGTAAAGTTGCGCTCTTTAAACAGTGATAGGTCAATAATTGGGTTATTATCGGTCAGTTCCCATACCACCAGAAATGCTAATGAGATGATTGCGATAACTGTCAAAACGATAATTTCTGTAGAATTAAACCAGTCCAGCTCTTTCCCCTGATCTAGCATAATTTGTAAACAACCAACGCCGACCACTAACAACATGAGCCCTATTGTATCGATAGGCTTGATCTCTGTTTGGGTTTCACGCCCTTTCAGCGTTTGCATAGCAATCAGAATAATCGCTATACCAACAGGAACGTTGATAAAGAAAATCCATCCCCAATGGTAGTTATCACTGATGTAGCCACCCAAAATAGGGCCAAAAATTGGCGCAATAATAATCGTGATTGACCATAATGCCAGTGCCATATTTCCTTTGGCTGGTGGATAATTGTTCAGGAGTAGACTTTGTGAAAGGGGAATAAGAGGACCGGCAACTAATCCTTGAATAACCCGGAAGAAGATTAGCATACCAAGACTGTTGGAAATACCGCATAACCAGGAGGCTATGGCAAATAGAGCGGTTGACCAGATGAATAACTTAACTTCGCCGATGCGTTTTGCCAGCCATCCAGTAATCGGGATGGAAATCGCATTGGCAACCCCGAAAGAGGTAATTACCCAGATCCCTTGAGAATTTGATGAGCCTAAATTACCTGAAATCGTGGGTATCGCTACGTTAGCAATGGTAGAATCTAACACTTGCATGAATGTTGCCAAGGATAATGCAATGGTCATCCATGCAAGTTTGGCACCTGTAAGCGGCTGTCTCGTCACCTTAGCCTCCGGTATTATTTTCCAGCATTACTATTAGTAATGTCATTAACTATTTTATTGGCAGGAGACATATCTATTGCCAGAGCAGCGGTGTGATAAGCTGATTTAGTGCGTGTTCTATCAGACAGAACGGTTCCATCAGGACTCGTAGTATCTACTCTGACTTTAGTCGAGAGGCCGATGCGTAATGGGTATTTTTCTAGTTGCCCAGGATCAAGCTCAATGCGGACGGGTAAACGTTGTACAACCTTAATCCAATTACCACTGGCGTTCTGAGCGGGTAATAAAGAGAAGGCGCTGCCGGTACCCATATCAAGGCCAGTGATTTTGCCGCTAAATACTTTGCTTCCACCATAGAAATCGCTGGTGATTTCCACGGGTTGACCAATACGCATACCAGAAATTTGCGTCTCCTTGAAGTTAGCTTCGATCCACATATCGTTTGCCGAAACTATCGCCATTAGTGGAGTATTTTTATTGATTTGTGCACCAACTTGTACACTACGGCGTGAGACATAACCATCGATTGGGCTGACTATTTTCGTGCGTTGTAACGCCAGCCAAGCGTTACGGACTTCCGTTGCAGCTTGTTCAATGGCAGGTTGCTTCTCTAGAGGTGTATCCAGGACAATTGCTTGATTAGCGTTATATTGTTCAATGGCAATATCCAGCGCAGCTCGGGCACTGGCGACAGCTTCCTGTGCATGTTGCAACTCTTCTTTGCCAATGACTTTTTGAGCACTAAGTATTTCACGACGGCTAAGATCATTTTGAACTTTGGTTAATTCGGATCTGCGTAGAGCGATATTAGCCTGATATTGTTTACTGTTAACTATCTGTTGATGAGTCTGGCGAACGCTGTTGGCTAATGTTGTTTTTGCTTTTTCTAATGCTAATTCTGCATCACGGGGATCGAGTTGTACCAATATACTACCGCTTTTCACAAAGTCAGTATTATCAAAGTTAACTGTGATTACGCTGCCAGCAACTTGCGACATGATCTGAACTTGATTACCTGTAACATAGGCGTTATCTGTTTCTTGATGGTGGCGTAAAATGAGAAACCAATAGAAAAAGTAGGCAACACCGAGCAGGGTAAAGATAAGGGTTAGTAACACTAAGGCACGACTGCGTTGCCTTTTTTTGCTACTGGTTGGATCTTGTGCCGCTTGTACTTCTATTGCCTCATTTGCGCTCATAGTAAATCCCCATGCTTGTTATTTATCTTCTAGTAATACTATTTTCAGATCACTTTCCAGTAGTGGTATATCATCACTACTGGAAAGGTGAATGACACAGGATCCAATGTTATCGAAGAATAATAGTTAGCTTTTTGCAGAAAATATCATCTTGGCTAACAGGAAAAATTTTTTCGAACAATTTAACCAGGAAAGTATTGTTTGGATAAAAATTGATCGATCAAACAACAAGCTATTTCTTGATACAATCGCCCATTGTATCAAGTCTGACCAGTAATTTTCTCATTAACTTTTCTAACTGTTTTTGTTCCTCCTGGTCAAGGCATGACCAAAGTTTTCTCAAGCAATCATGTTGAGGTGGAAGCAAACTATTTAAAAATTTTGTACCTTGTTCTGTCAGATGAAGATGAAGGCAACGGCGGTCGTTATGACTTTCCTTTCTTTCAATCCATTCCTGCTTTTCTAATTCATCAGCAATACGAGTGGCGTTAGTACGGGAAGAACCTAATGCGGCACTTAATTCCGATGGCTGAATGCTGTGGCTTTCCTTAGTATCAAGGATCATCAGAGCCATGAACAAAGTTTCATTGATACCTTGAGCTTTCAGCATATTATTACGGTTTTCAAGCAATTTACTTTGGACGTGCATTGATAACCTAGTCAACAGGATCTCTTGATAAGGGATATCTTTATTTAATTTGGCTTGCTGTGCTGCACGAATATTCAGTAATTCTTCGGTAGGCGTAAACGAACTTTCCATTATTTAGATACCTTATTAGTTTCAACTGGTAAGATAACTTTTGTTATCAAACATCCAAATGGTATATTAAAAGATAAATTTAGCAATTGTAGTTATTTGTTATCATCATATTTCTTTTGATATTGATACCTAATTCATAAATATTTTGAATGTTAGTCCAAAAAGCAGCGCTCCAAATAACGTTGCGAGTATAATTTGCCTTGTTTTGTAAAAGACTAAACAGATGGTCAGACAACCTATGAGGGTAGGAAGTAGTTTCTGACTCTCTCTCATCACATCAGGTACACCCGATACGATGAGTAAAGAACAAATGGATGCAATGCCAATACTGTCAAGAATAATGCTTGTTTTTCCACTTTTCCTACCGGCGGATTGACGTGCTTTCCCAAATCGTAGTGGCAGATAGCGAAATGAAAAATTAGCTAACCCAACAAATAGCCCGATGAGCAAAATCTTGCTATCAATCATGGTGTTTCCTTTTGTTCAGAAGAGTCATTGCCACTGTTTTGCGGTTGTAACAGTGCCGCGATACAACCGCCGACAATACCTGCCAGAATAGCAACTGGAATTGAGAAAAATGTAATCCCCAAAAGTGCTCCGGTTAGTGCGGTTGCAACACAATAACTATTTTGCTTTCTGCAAGAAGCAAGAAGAAAGCTGAGAAACAGTGCTGGTAACATGAAAATCATGGCAGCTTCTACAGCAGGATAGGATTCCAAATAACCGTTACCAAGAAATGCCCCGGCTGTGGTACCTGCGACCCAGGCCAGCCAGGAACAGATTGCAATAGCAACCATCCAGTTTTCACTCCAGCTCCGTTGGTTCTTAATGAGTTTTGCAGTAGCGGCGGCAAAAACCTCATCTGTCAGGCCAAAAGCCCAGACAACGGTTTTTTTCTCCGTTAACTTATCTTTGATTCGGTGCCTTAAAGATGGACCATAGAGAATATGGCGGACATCCATTGCCATGATTGTTAGGGCCGAAATCCATAATGATGTACCCGCACTCAGTAAAGCTGTGATGACGAACTGGCTTGCACCGGCGTAGATGATGCATGAAAAGAAAATGGCTTCTATTGGATTGAAGCCAAGTTTGACGGCATTGAGACCAAAAGCAAAGGCGACGGGAATATAACCGATAACAATGGGTAAACTGTCTATTATTCCTTCAGTAAAAGAAGACTTTTTACTGGTTAAGGATGATGTTGTATCAGAAACAGGCATAAAATCTATCTGGTCATGTGAATGTTATATAACATTAACAAAAGGAAACCAAATAGAAAATATCATCCTTAACAAATGTTTCATAAATGTTTTTATTTAAGTATTCTTTTACTATGACCTGTTTCTTACAACGTCTTTGGTTCATACTTTTTGCCTAAAAACCACACGATTAGGCTTATTATGCAGATAGTAATGCCAGCAGCGGCAACACCATACCAACCTGAGTGTTTGTAAGCATAGCCTGAAATCAGAGAGCCAAGGGCCCCACCAATAAAATAGCTGGTCATGTAAGCGGCGGTGAGTCGATTTCTGGCTTCTGGCATGATGCGGTATATCGTACTTTGATTTGTAACGTGAACACCTTGAATCGCAATATCAAGGAGAAAAATACCAATTATAAAGCCAATGAGTGATTCTTTGACTAAGCCGATCGGTATCCATGAAAGAAGTAATAGCACCAGAGAAATGCTGGTGGTCAGAGAACCTTTTCCTTTATCAACGAGTTGCCCGGTTTTGCTTGCCATCAATGCTCCGGCGGCACCGACTAATCCAAATAAGCCGATGACTCCTTCAGAATAGTTAAAAGGAGGTGCTGAGAGCAGGAATGCCATTGATGTCCATAGCAGGCTGAAATTGGCAAATGTCAGTGCACCCAGTATAGCGCGTACTCTTAGCAGCGGGCTTGTAGTGATAAGGTTTACAATAGAGCCAAGTAATTGGAAGTAATTGAGATTGGTTACTTGTTTATAACGGGGCAGGTAGCGCCACAGCGTTAGAGAAAGAATCACTAATAAGACACTGGCAACCCAAAAAACAGTTCGCCAGCCACCCAGAGTCGCCATTGTTCCTGAGATGGTTCTTGCGAGTAATATTCCAAGCAGTAAACCGCTCATAATCGTACCGACAGCTTTTCCTCGTTGATGGGGAAGAGCAAGTGTTGCGGCCAGCGGGACCAGTATTTGAGCAACCACCGAAAATAAGCCCGTCATTGCCGTTCCCAGTAACATTTGCCAGATGTTCTGCGACGTGGCGGTAATCAGTAATCCAACAGTGGCTAATATTGTCATTGAGACAATTAAACTGCGTCGTTCGAACATATCACCTAATGGCACAAGGAATGTTAGGCCAACGGCATAGCTCAATTGAGCCGTGGTTACAATAAACCCCGCTTCGTTGACGGTCAGATTAAATTGTAACGCAATAGTATCGAGTAGCGGCTGTGCATAGTAGTTGCTGGCGACAACCAGACCTGTGGCAATTGCGATCAGTGCAATCAAAGCGGGACTTAATGGTGTACGGGAAATATTTTCTTCCATAAATGTATTTTCTTATATTTAAACGGCAGGTTAGGGGTGAATGGACTGCTCGTTGAAGTCTATAGTCACGAGCTAAACTTTTTGCATTGTAATGAATTTTTATTCAGGTTCAATGGTAAAGCCGAGAGAATGGTTGCTAAAGAAACTCTATTGCGTATTCATTGTGTTAGGTAGTTTTGACCTTGTGATTTGACGATCAAATCGAACTGAGAATGAAATGTGAAAACGATATTAATTCTTATTATTTGTCATATTATAGCAATAATAACTATAAAACTGTTGAAATATAAATTTTAATAAGAATTTTGGGTCAAAAAAATAACAGTAAAAAAACAGTGAATTGTTTTATACCAATTCACTGTAACGCTCTAGATATTAATTTTTTCCAGTGGCTTCAACAGCGGTTTTAACCCAACTATCAAACAATTTCTGATGAACCTTAATCCAACCGTTGGCATGACGTTCAATATCCGCTTGTGATGCTTCACCATTATGCATTCGCAAGTTTTGGGCATTGATATCCGCAAGGGGCATTTTCATGATAGAAAATAACCTGGCGGCGGCTGGGTTGTCTTCCGCCCATTTTTTAGTGGCAGCAATATGCATAATACTGGGTGGAAAACCATAATTAGCGCCATTTGGCAATTTCGTTTCTATTTTCTCATCATTAGGCATAGCGGAGAAAGGAACTTGCAGCCAGACAACATCTTTACCCGGTTTCAGCACGTCACTAACCCAATAAGGTGTCCATGTGTAATATAAGATGGGTTTGCCTTCTTTATAGCGGGTAATGGTATCTGCCATCATGGCTGCATAGTTACCTTGATTGTGTTCAACGCTATTGTTTAAACCATAAGCTTTAAGGTGATGGTTAATGGCGATTTCACAGCCCCAACCGGGATTACAGCCAGTTAAATCGGCTTTGCCATTACCGTTGGTATCGAATAATTTGGCTATTTTCGGATCTTTTAATTGAGCAATATTCGTAATGTTGTATTTTTCCGCTGTTTTTTTGTCGATCAAATAGCCTTGTGCGGCATTTTCTACATAGCGACCAACACGGTAAAATTTGGCATTACCACCTGCTGCCTGATATTGGGTGTTGTGCAGTGGTTCCCAACTTACGGCCATAAAGGTTGCGTCACCGGAAGCAATGGAGGAATAGGCGACGTTGTAGTCCACCTCTTTGATGGGCTTGACATTATAACCAAGTTTTTCCAATGCCTTACTGACGATCAGCGTTTGGAATGTTTCTTCGCTAAGGGTACTTTGTATGGGTTGTACACTGATACCTTTACCCGGTAATTCGACAGCGAATAATTGAGAACTTATCAGTGATGACAGGGATATAGCCCAGATAACTATTTTGCGCATGGTTTTTCCTCCTGTTGCAGTCATCATGTGTTTATCAAACAATTGTGGTTTGATAGGTGTTTGGGAAGGTTATGCTTTTTGATTAAATAAACGGGTAATTAATCCAATTGGGCCAGTGGTATACCAGCGATTTACGCCTTTAGCCCGGTTGTCACGGCCAAGAGATTGTGTAAGGCGGTCAAGGAGAATCGCAAGAATAACAATCCCGACTCCACCTACTGTGGCAAGCCCCATATCGAGACGGCCAATACCTCGCAAAACCATTTGGCCTAAACCACCAACGGCAATCATTGATGCAATAACCACCATTGATAGGGCCAGCATCAGGGTTTGGTTGACACCGGCCATAATGGTTGGCATAGCCAGGGGTAATTGAACTTTAAACAGCATCTGACGAGGGCTGGCGCCGAAAGATTCAGCTGCTTCTACCAGATCTGTTGGAACCTGTTTGATGCCTAAAATTGTCAGACGGACAATTGGGGGTAAGGCAAAGATAATGGTGACGATAACCCCAGGCACGTTACCGATGCCAAACAACATGACAATCGGAACCAGATAGACGAATGCTGGTGTGGTTTGCATAGCATCAAGCAGAGGTTGGATAATTTTCGCGGCTCTCTTGCTGTGTGCCAGCCATATACCGAGCGGCAAACCAACAATAATGCAGAATAATAGCGATGTCAGAGCCAGTGATAGAGTGACCATAGCTTCAGACCATGCACCAATTGCACCAATAATTACCAGAGAAATCAGAGCAGTAATACCCATACCAATGCCTGATAACTGCCAGGCAATCAGGGCAAAAAATAGGATGGCAATGGGAGCAGGTATTGAAGTCAGACATTGTTCAAAGCCACTGAGAACAAAATCAATGGGAACGCGTATTCCCTGAAATGCGGGACGAAAATTCAGCACAATCCAATCAATAGCGTGGGTTACCCATGAATCCAAGGGGATAAGTGGATGCTGGAATGGGTCCATTATATTGAAATGTTCAGATTGTTCAGCGGTTGTAGGGGCGGCATCCAGCCAGTCAGAACCTGTTGAATTATCGGCACCGGTTCCGTTGTTCCAGGGATCTGCATTATCGGCAGCGATGGGGGAGGTATCCCATGTATTCTGTTCAGGCTGAGTTTGATGTTCGTTTTGATTACTCATTTGGTGTCTCCTTATCTAATGCCTGCAACAGCATCCCTTTGGAAATAACGCCGATATATTTGTCATTATTTCCAATCACCGGAATCGCACAAGGTGATTGTGCTACAACAGCAATCAGCTCATTGAGGGGCATATCCGCGGCAACGGCGGTCGGTTCCGCCAATATGGCGTGTTCGATAGGTTTTTTTTCCCGTAATGCTTTTTCCAATGAATTTACGGAAACTATACCGGCGAATTTTTGTCCACGCTCGATCAGGTAACCATAGTTTCTGTTTTCGTCATCGAGGACTTTCAATGCAGAAAGAGGACCAAAACCGGGTGCAATATGAAGCAGAGAGTCAGGACGGCGACGGGCAATGTCTTTAGCACTAAATACATGGCTGATATCTACGCCACGAAAGAAAGTTTTTACATAGTCATTCGCTGGATTATTCAAGATTTCATCAGGTGTCCCGACCTGCACAACAACACCGTCTTGCATAATGGCAATCCGGTCTCCGATACGCATTGCTTCATCCAAGTCATGAGAGATAAAGACGATAGTCCGTGGCTGATTGCCTTGCAGGCTTAACAGCTCATCTTGCATTTCTGTACGAATTAATGGATCAAGGGCAGAAAACGCTTCGTCCATTAGCAAAATATCTGGGTTATTAGCTAGTGCTCTGGCAAGCCCTACACGCTGGCGCATCCCGCCTGAGAGCTCATTTGGATAAGATTGTGCATAATTTTCCAAGTTTACCTGTTTCAGTGCATCCAACGCTTGTTTATTGCGTTCTTGTTTGGTGATTCCGGCAAGTTCCATACCAAAGGCGCTGTTTTCCAGTATGTTTAAATGCGGCATCAGTGCAAATGATTGGAAAACCATACTGATTTTGTTACGGCGAATTTCTCTTAACGCTGTTGCTGAAATCTCAGAAATATCTTCACCATCAATTAATACCTGGCCGCGAGTCGGTTTTATCAGACGATTGAGAAGGCGTACCATTGTGGATTTGCCGGAGCCAGATAATCCCATGATGACAAATATTTCGCCTTCTTCAATAGTCAGATTGGCATTTTGTATACCAACAGTCATACCTGTCTTTTCAAATATCTGATCTTTACTCAAACCCGAATTCAGTAATTTGAAAGCATATTCTGGATGGTCACCAAATATCTTATATAGGTTTTTAACTTCAAGTTTAATTGCCATGAAATAGTTACTTTCCTTTCAATGGTTATTTAATGGTGTTATGCGTTATTCATCTCTGCATGATTCTTTGAATATATATACCCTAACATACTGAGAGAGTCTGACAACCCTATATTAATGATAATTAATGTAAAAGTTAGTGAAATTGAATACCTTAAATTAGATATATTTGTAGTCATTTCATTGTTATTAGCAATTTTCTTACCCTAACTCATGTTGTCATTGAAAGGATGAATTGTATCTATATCACTGTTATTAATATATTTTTTAATTTTGTCAGCAAATAAATCATTCACCACGTTGTAAATAGAATCGATTATTAGTTTATCATGTTGATTATGTCTGATTAGAATGAAATTTAATTTAAAATTAATTAGCTATATTAATGTTTTTTTGTCGTTTCGGATGATATAAGAGGCGGAGATGGCAAAAAATATCCATGGAAATGGCGATAATCATGAAAAAACGCCATAAAAATATAAGGATTTCATGGCGTTTTATCGTTTAAAAAACAGGCTAAATAATAGGGCTTTTAAAATATTAGAGTATTATGGTTATTTTGAAGTATTCTATATAAAATAAAATCATTCTCTTTAGAAATTCCAATCCTCATCCTCAGTATTAACTGCTTTACCGATAACATATGATGAGCCTGAACCAGAAAAGAAATCATGGTTTTCATTGGCATTCGGTGATAATGCAGAGAGGATTGCAGGGCTGACATCTGTCATTTCTGGGGGAAATAAGGTTTCATAGCCAAGATTCATTAATGCTTTATTGGCATTATAATGCAAGAATTTCTTAATATCTTCAGTCCAGCCAACAATATCATAAAGTTCTTCTGTATATTTAATTTCATTTTCGTATAATTCCAATAATAATGAAAAAGTGAATTCTTTAATTTCTTTTTGCTCTAATGTTGAATATTTATTTAATGATTGTTGAAATTTATATCCAATATAATAACCGTGAATGGCTTCATCTCGGATAATAAGTCGGATTAAATCGGCTGTATTTGTTAATATTCCTCGGCTTGACCAATACATAGGTAAATAGAAACCTGAATAGAATAAAAATGATTCTAGAAAAACACTGGCGACTTTTTTCTTTAATGGATGCTGATAACTATAATAATTTAGTATAATTTTGGCTTTATTCTGTAATGAAAAACTCTTTTCACTCCAGTGATAGGCGTCATCCACATCAGTTGTTAGGCATAATGTTGAAAAAATGGAACTATAAGAACGTGCATGAACAGCTTCCATGAAACTAATATTGGACATAACTGCTTCTTCGTGAGGTGTTAGGGCATCTTCCATTAACGCTGGAGCACCAACAGTGTTCTGAACTGTGTCCAATAGTGTCAGTCCGGTGAATACCCGGATAGTCAGCTTTTTTTCTTCTGTCGTCAATGTATTCCATGAAGGAATATCATTGGATAATGGAATTTTTTCCGGTAACCAAAAATTGGTTGTCAATCGGTTCCAAACTTCTAGATCTTTGTCATCTTCAATTCGGTTCCAGTTAATTGCGCGTATAGGATTACTAATCATAATAAATTTCCAGAATTCATTTTACAGTGAGCATGAAACACAGCCTTGTACTTCCGTGCCTTCCAGATCAGTTTGTTTCAGACGGATGTAATAAAGTGTTTTAATTCCTTTACGCCAGGCATAAATTTGGGCTTTGTTAATATCACGGGTAGTGGCATCGTCTTTGAAGAAAAGTGTCAGTGATAATCCTTGGTCGACGTGTTGAGTGGCTGTAGCATAAGTATCAATAATCTTTTCCGGTCCTATTTCGTAAGCATCTTGGTAATATTCAAGATTATTATTTGTCATAAATGGCGCTGGATAATATACCCGTCCTGTTTTACCATCTTTACGGATCTCAATACGGGATACCATCGGGTGAATGCTTGAAGTTGAATTGTTGATATATGAAATAGAACCTGTAGGCGCAATAGCTTGGAGATTTTGATTGTAAATACCATGAGTCATAATTGAGGCTTTTAATTCAATCCAGTCTTGTTGATTAGGAATGGTTATTCCTGCTTGTTCAAACAATTGAGAGACTTTTTTGGTCTGAGGTTGCCATTCTCTTTCTGTATATTTATTAAAAAATTCACCACTGGCATAACGAGAATTTTTAAAGCCTTTAAAGTAGCTATTGCGTTCAATGGCGATCTGATTGGAAGTACGCAGAGCGTGATAAGTGACGATGTAGAAATAGATATTAGTGAAATCTATTCCCTTTTCAGAACCATAATGAATTTTTTCTCTTGCCAGATAGCCGTGAAGATTCATTTGTCCTAAACCAATGGCATGAGAATCCTGATTTCCTTTTTCGATAGAAGGAACTGAACGGATATGGCTCATATCTGATACTGCGGTTAAAGCGCGGACAGCCGTTTCAATAGAGAGGGCAAAATCAGGTGAATCCATTGTATGAGCAATATTCATTGATCCCAGATTACAACTAATATCTTTCCCAATATGGCGGTAACTTAAATCATCTTCATATTCGCTGGCACTGTTAACTTGTAAAATTTCGGAACATAAATTACTCATATTAATCCGTCCCTTAATTGGGTTAGCGTTATTCACAGTGTCTTCATACATAATATAGGGATAACCAGATTCGAATTGGATCTCAGCTAACGTCATGAAAAATTCACGGGCATTGATTTTTGATTTCTGAATTTGTTGGTTATTCACCATCTCAGCATATTTTTCTGTCATGCTAATTTCGGACATTGGCACACCATAAACCCGCTGAATATCATAAGGTGAGAATAGATACATATCTTCATTATGTTTAGCTAGCTTAAACGTGATATCAGGAATAACGACACCAATAGAGAGTGTTTTTATACGGATTTTTTCGTCGGCATTTTCCCGTTTTGTATCCAGAAAACGGAGAATATCGGGGTGATGAGCATGGAGATAAACGGCTCCTGCACCTTGACGTGCACCGAGTTGATTGGCGTATGAAAACGCATCTTCCAGCATTTTCATCACTGGGATAACACCTGATGATTGATTTTCAATCATTTTTATCGGTGCACCCGTTTCCCGTAGATTACTGAGTAAGAATGCGACCCCACCGCCACGTTTTGAAAGCTGTAAGGCTGAATTAACTGAACGTCCGATGGACTCCATATTATCTTCAATGCGTAGCAGGAAACAGGAAACTAATTCTCCTCGCTGTTTCTTACCGCAATTCAGAAAAGTTGGCGTTGCTGGTTGAAAACGGCCACTGATCATCTCATTCACCAGACGACAAGCTAACATCTGATCGCCTTGGGCTAGGGTCAGTGCTACCATGCATACCCGATCTTCATAGCGTTCTAGATAACGTTTATTATCGAAGGTTTTCAGAGTATAACTGGTGTAATATTTGAATGCGCCCAGAAAGGTTTGAAAGCGGAATTTTTTACTATAGGCTTGCTGAAAGAGCTTTTTAATAAAAGTAAAATCGTACTGTTCCAGCACGTTTGTTTCGTAATATCCCTCTTGTTGGAGGAAATCCAGTTTCTCTTTTAGGCTATGGAAGAATAGTGTGTTTGGCTTTACATGCTGGCGAAAATAATAATGAATAGCCAGTTTGTCTTTATCAAATTGAATCTTTCCTTCACTATCGTACAGATTGAGTAAGGCATTTAAAGCATGATAATCCTGTTGTGCATTAATTTGAAAAGTCATAATTACATATTCTCTAATGAATCATGTTGCCAGAATCTTTGAATACCTTGGTGTACCCGTTGTACATCTTCTTTAGTACCCAACAGTTCAAAACGGTATAGGAGGGGTATCCGGCATTTCTCTGCAATTATCCGTCCAGCGATACCGTAAGCTTCGCCAAAGTTTGTATTCCCGGCCGCGATGACTCCCCGGATTAATGCTCGGTTTTCGACGATATTTAGAAACCGGATCACTTGTGGTGGAACAGCACCTTTAGCACTGCCACCACCATAACTGGGGGTCAGTAAAATGTAAGGAGAGTCTACGTTTAATGGGCTGCCTGATTGATTTATTGGAATACGAAGGGCTGGTATCTCCAGTTTCTGAACAAATCTATGGCTATTACTGGATGAACTGGAGAAATAGATCAGCGGATTTATATTCATAATAAACCTACAAATTCTCGGTTAATGCGTTGATTTTATCAGGACGAAATCCTGACCAATGCTGTGTGCCCGCGACAACCACAGGAACTTGCTGGTAGCCCATAGTACGGATAGCCGCTAAAGCCTGCGGGTTTTCGGTTAAATCGATAATCTGATAAGGAATGTTTCTTCGGCTTAGCGCCTGATAGGTTGCGCTGCATTGTACGCAGTCCGGTTTGCTATAAATGGTAATGCTCATTAACGGCTCCTTTGTCAGTTTGTGGGCATGCAATGGCAAAATTTGGTTCATGAGTAATAATTTCCCTAAAGGCCATAACTTGAACTATACTATATATAGTGAAATTTTATTTCAACCATACTATATATGGTGTTAATTTTACATCGAGTGACTATCATTAAAATTACAATGTTGGTTATTCTCTGTTTGTTGGCAGGCTTTTCGCCTTCAGACAAGTTTAAGTTTTCTAGTCGGTGGTAAGGGAGCAACTGAATTCATCATTGCAATTTGTCGAAAAGACGATTTACTCTAATCCCTATAATGATTGATATTTTTTTCAATGGAGGTGGTTATGTATCATCACTATTTTGATGCACCCAAAGGATTTCCTAAACCGTATATTCATATCACCGCGGATGATAAGGGAGTGACCAGTCTATATTTTGTTGATGAAAAAACAGCGCCTGAAGTGAAAAATGATATTACTAAGCAGTGCGTGAAAGAGTTACGGGGATATTTTGCGGGTAAGCGTACTGAGTTTTCCGTTCCACTCAACCCAGTAGGAACTGAATTCCAGCAGCGTGTATGGTTACAGTTATGTAAGATCCCGTTTGGAGAAGTGTGGAGTTATAAGCAACTTTCATTAGCATTAGGTTCAGTTAATTATTGTCGTGCGGTAGGAATGGCTAATTCTCGTAATCCGATCTCATTAATTGTGCCTTGTCATCGTGTTATTGGACATGATGGTAAATTGGTGGGATATACCGGTGGCCTGAATATTAAAAGCTGGCTATTGGAACATGAAAAAACCTAGTCATTTGTTTGTTAGATAATTTGTGTGATAAAAGACCAGGGAAGGTTATAGATATTTATATATGTGTATTATTTAGTAATAAAACTAAATAAAGATAACATCTATCGTATTTTATTATGCTTTTCGTGATCTTGGTTGTAGACAGTGAGCCAACTTATTTGCTGTACTGTATGCGACGCAGATTTTGTGTCTTAATTTTCACGTTAAAGGTAAGTTTGATGTCAAAAATTAAAGGTAACGTTAAGTGGTTTAATGAATCTAAAGGATTCGGGTTTATCACTCCAGAAGATGGTAGCAAAGACGTATTCGTGCATTTCTCTGCTATTCAGACTAACGGATTTAAAACTTTGGCAGAAGGTCAAAAAGTAGAGTTTGAAATCACTGACGGCGCTAAAGGTCCATCTGCTGCAAACGTTGTCGCTATCTGATTTTAACTCCGTATTTCGAAAACCCGTTATTTCAACGGGTTTTTTTTGGCTTGTGTGATACGTAGGTAATTTTAATTTAAAGCTCATGCATCAATACAAAAGCTAACATGGTCATCAGTAATGATCCAGAAAGATTAAGCAAAACTGTTCCCAGTGCCCATCCTGGTTTTCCGTCCAGTAACAAATAAACAACTTCAACAGAGAATGTGGAAAAGGTTGTTAAACCTCCGCAAAAACCGGTGGTCAGCATCAATTTCCAAGCCGGATCAAGGTGTGTGGATTTATTAAAATAGGCTAACCCTAGTCCGATAATTAATGCACCAATACAGTTAACGGTAAGGGTGCCAATCGCGATATTAGAAGAAATATTATTAAGGCGGAGGCTGATAAACCAGCGTAATACGCTGCCTAAGCCACCTCCGATAAATACAGCCAGAATAATATTAGTCATAATAACTGCCTACCCAATAGGGCTATTTTATTTGCCATTTTGAACCTGGGCAGTGCTCGAAATCCTCACGTACTACGTGTACGCTCCGGTTTTTCCGCGCTGTCCGTGTTTAAACTGCCTGCAACAATTACGCCTATTTGGATAGGCACTAAGATACTGGGTTATTTGACCTCTTCACCTTTGGCTTGCAAGTCAGCATGATAAGAAGAACGGACAAATGGACCACAGGCGGCATGGGTGAACCCCATGGCTAACGCTTCTTCTTTCATTTCATCAAATTCCTGTGGGCTGACGTAGCGCTGTACCGGTAAATGATGACGACTGGGTTGTAGATATTGTCCCAGAGTCAGCATTGTCACACCGTGGCGGCGCAGATCACGCATAACATCAATAATTTCTTCGTTGGTTTCACCGAGACCTACCATCAGACCCGATTTGGTTGGAATATCAGGGTGGGCCTCTTTAAACTTTTCAAGTAATTTTAGTGACCACTCATAGTTTGCGCCAGGGCGCACCTGACGGTAAACCCGGGGTACGTTTTCCAAGTTATGGTTAAAGACATCAGGCGGTGTCGCTGTCAATATTTCAAGTGCACGATCCATACGCCCCCGGAAGTCAGGAACTAAGGTTTCAATCTTAATGGATGGATTTTTTTCACGAATAGCAGAGATGCAGTCAGCAAAGTGCTGAGCACCACCGTCACGTAAATCATCACGGTCAACGGAGGTGATGACAACGTAGCGCAGTGCCATATCTTTAATGGTTTGTGCCAGTTTTACCGGTTCGTTAGTGTCAGGTGCCATTGGGCGGCCATGCGCAACATCACAGAAAGGGCAACGGCGGGTGCAAATGGCGCCAAGGATCATAAAGGTTGCTGTACCGTGATTGAAGCATTCCGCCAGGTTAGGGCAAGATGCTTCTTCACAAACGGAATGCAGACCATTTTTGCGCATGGCGGATTTGATGCCCTGAATGCGGCTGGAATCCGCAGGAAGTTTGATTTTCATCCACTCAGGTTTACGCAAGATTTCTGTACGTTCGGTCATCACTGTTTTGACAGGGATCAGCGCCATTTTGTCTGCGTCGCGGTACTTAACTCCGCGTTCCATCTGAATTGGTTTACTCATAATCGTGCTGGTTCCAGTGTTAAATTCATCAGGTTGAGATTTATCATTCAGTCTACTGTATGATAAACAATTAAAAAATTTTTGAAAAATGTTAAAAAATTATAGCATCTTTAACTATTCAGTTTAAATCCTAACTGCTGGCAAAATTTCTCCACCAAAACAGGTTGTACTTGTTCAACAGCAATTCCAGGAACTAAGTCACTGAGTTGAATCATTTTCATGCCGGCATAGCCACAAGGGTTAATACGCTGGAAGGGTTCTAAATCCATTGCGATATTGAGGGCTAATCCGTGGAAAGAACAACCTTTGCGTATCCGTAATCCAAGAGAGCAAATTTTGGCTTCATTGACATAGACACCAGGGGCATCCGGGCGGGCATAGGCTTTCACACCAAAGTGAGCAAGGGTTTTAATGACAGTATCCTCTATCGCCGTAACCAGTTGCCGTACACCAATTTTGGCGCGTTTAATGTCAATCATGACATACATAACCTGCTGGCCAGGGCCATGATAGGTGACTTGTCCACCACGATCGGATTGAATAACCGGAATATCACCGAGGGACAGCAAATGCTCAGCTTTACCTGCTTGCCCTTGAGTAAAGACTTTTGGATGCTGTACCAGCCAGATTTCATCAGGAGTATTAGTATCTCGCTGCTCGGTAAACAAGTGCATTGCATCGGAAATCGGCTCGTAGGGCTGTATTCCTAATTGACGTAAGAAAATCGTTTTATGTTGCAATTGAAACTTTATTTGATAGCTATAAGATTTGGTCAGTATAACCCTCAGAAGAGGTTCTCACCAGTTTAGTGCACCTGAAACTGTGGTATTCCTGATAGATAAAGAATCCCCTGCGAAATTATAGGGGATTTCTCTAGTGCGTATTACAATACTACCCGTACCAATTCAAGGTTACCTAACTCTTCATACAGCGTTTCTACTTGTTCAATATGAGTCGCATTGATAGTAATGGATACTGAGTGGTAGTTACCTTTGCTGCTTGGCTTCACTTGTGGAGAGTAATCGCCCGGCGCATGACGTTGAACCACTTCAACGACCTGATTGACGAGCTCAGGCTCTGCCAAGCCCATCACTTTGTAAGTGAATGAACAAGGGAACTCAAGCAGTTCATTTAATTTCGTTTTCATGGGCGCTCCTGTTTTGCTTTCCGCGATACGTATGGTCAGTTTCTGCTGTAAAATTTGATACTTTCCTCCGCCTTAAAACGCGGAGATGCTTATTGCGATCGGGCGATAGCCCGATTCGCTTTGATTGGCTCTGTTTATCGATTAATTATCTCAAGAATTAGCCAAACCAATGATGAAATAGTAGCTTGATGTAATCGATAAAGCGGCCGAAGATGCTGCCTTCTTTTATTTCATTCATGACGACTAAAGGCTGCTGTTCAATAGTCTTGCCATCAAGTTGAAAGTTGATAGTACCTACGACTTGATTTTTCGCCAGTGGTGCATGTAATTCACTGTTATTCACGACATAGCTGGCTTTCAGATCTTTCAGACGACCACGGGGAATAGTCAGATAAACATCTTTATCAACACCTAACTGAACCCTATCATTATCGCCAAACCAGACTGGTTCAGAAGCGAATTCTTTACCTGCTTTCAGAGGCACAACAGTTTCAAAGAAACGGAAACCCCAGGTCAGCAGTTTTTTACTTTCTGTTTCTCGGCCTTTATAAGTGTGGCCGCCTAATACTGCGGAAATCAGCCGCATATCGCCTTCCGTTGCAGAAGCGACTAGGTTATAGCCCGCTGCACTAGTGTGACCGGTTTTAATACCATCGACATTCAGGCTCTTATCCCACAATAAGCCATTACGGTTTGTCTGGCGGATATTGTTGTAGGTAAACTCTTTCTCTTTATAGATGGTGTACTCTTCAGGAACATCACGGATCAGCGCTTGACCAATCAATGCCATGTCACGGGCAGAGCTGTATTGGCCTTCTGCATCCAGACCATGAACGGTTTTGAAATTCGTATTCTGTAATCCAAGCGATTTCACATAACCATTCATTAAATTAACGAAAGACTCTTGGCTACCGGCAACATAATCTGCCATTGCAACACAGGCATCGTTACCGGATTGCAAGTTTATACCGCGGGATAACATAGAAACCGAGACCTGATCGCCTGGCTTGAGGAACATCAGGGAAGAGCCTTTAAATACCGGATTACCGGTTGCCCATGCGTCAGTGCCAACAGTGACCATATCATTTGGGTGGATTTTGCCTGATTTAATTGTTTGACCAATAACATAGCTGGTCATCATTTTTGTCAGACTGGCAGGATCACGGCGTGCATCTGCATTCATCTCAGCCAGCACTTTGCCTGAGTTATAGTCGATAAGGATATAAGCTTCCGCATCAATCTGAGGCACGCCTGGGATCATCGTTTTCAGGTTGACATCATTCCCATTGGCAAAGGCAGAAGCACTTATTGTCAGCGCAATACCCAAGGTGGCGCTTTTTATAAAACGAGAAGTGGTTGTATATTTCATGGTTAGTTTGACAACATCCGTGAGAAAAGGTTGATATCGAGCCACATCATAGCAAATGAAAAAAATACTGACATTGCCAAATTTTGACAAGACTTAGGTTTACATTTTTTTACTCCTCTTACTGATATCTGAATCAAAGTGAGATATCAGTAAGAGAACGATTAGGGACTGACGATAAAAGAAGATTGTTGTATCTGGTCAGCCAGTTTTTGTTGTAAATCGGCAGCTTGCTGGCGATTGTTAAATGGCCCTAATTGTACACGATAAACGTTACTATATTGAGTTACGCGTCCTTGAACATTAAAGCGTTGCTCCAGTGTTTGTTGCCACTCTTTTGCTCGTTGCTCATTGCTAACAGCGCCAACCTGAACCATAAAACTATTTGCTGATACGGTTGTTGGCGTTGTGACTATTGAAGTACTGTTTGTAACAGGTTTAGGTGGTTGTAGCTTCATTGCGGGTAGTTGCTCAGTCGCTTCCGGTTGTACCGTCAGTTTCATCGGCTGATTTGTTAAGGGCTGGCTGCCAGTCTGATCAGGGACATTCTCCATTGTTGGTGTTCCTAATGGGCTGGTTGTCAGCGTTGGTCTACCCGGTAGAGCGTAACTTTGTTTAACTATCTGGCTGCCAATGGTACCGGGACCCGATACAGAACCATCCTGGGCAACCTCAATAAAATCAACCTTAACTTTGGTACTTTGAGTCAGGTTTAACCGCTCAGCGGAAGCCTTCGATAGATCGATAATTCGCCCTGGTTTATAAGGACCACGGTCATTGACTCTAACAATCATCATGCGGCCATTGCTCAAGTTGGTCACACGGACATAACTTGGAATTGGCAGGGTAGGGTGGGCAGCTGTCAGAGCATAAGGATTAAAACGTTCACCAATTGCGGTCATTTTACCGCTAGATTCTTCACCGTACCAACTAGCATAACCTGTCTCACTAAACTGAGAGGGGGCTTGCACAATGTGATAAGTATGTCCGTTCATCTGATAATCATTATTGGCGCTAGGATGATAAGGCTCATAGCGAGGTTCTGCACCCAGAACATCCTGCGTTGGTACTGCTGGTAACGGGGAAGGTTTTGGTTTGTCAGGAGCAGTACAGCCAGATAGCAGGGCTGCAATCATGCCGAGTATAAGCCAGTGTTGACGCATTGAAACCTCTTCTCTATAAACTTTTGGACAACAATTTTCTGTGTGTGTGAATCGACATGATAATGCCGAAACCCGCCATTAAGACGATTAACGCTGAGCCGCCATAACTGACAAATGGCAAAGGAACGCCTACTACAGGCAGGACACCACTCACCATGCCGATATTGACGAAGATATAAACAAATAGAATTAACATTAGGCCGCCAACCATAACCCGGCCAAAAGTGTTCTGTGCTCTGGTTGCGATAACCAGCCCACGCGTAATTAATAACATATATAATGTTAATAACAGTAGTACGCCAATCAAACCAAGTTCTTCCGACAGTACGGCAAATATGAAATCTGTATGACGTTCTGGCAGAAATTCCAATTGAGATTGTGTTCCTAATAGCCAGCCTTTACCTGATAAACCACCAGATCCAATCGCGATTTTTGATTGAATAATATGGTAACCCTTACCAAGAGGATCACTTTCTGGATCAAGTAGCATCATGACGCGATCGCGCTGATAGCCATGCATCAGGAAGAACCACAAGATGGGGATAAAACAGGCTAACAGTAGAGCTGCGATACCGATCAACCGCCAACTCATGCCCGAAAGGAACAAGACAAACAGGCCAGAAGCCGCGATCAGAATTGAAGTCCCCAGGTCTGGCTGAGCGGCAACCAGTAAAGTAGGCAGAAAAATGAGCATCAGAGCGATAGTCGTATTTTTCAGTGATGGGGGACATAAATCGCGGTTCATAAAGCGTGCGATCATCAGTGGTACGGCTATTTTGGCAATTTCAGAAGGTTGGAAGCGGATGATTCCTAAATCCAGCCAGCGTTGGGCACCTTTACTTATTTGCCCGAAAGCATCAACAAAAATCAGTAAAATGACACAAACAATATAGAGATGGGGCGCCCAGCTTTCATAAACTCTTGGTGGAATTTGCGCCATGATGAGCATGACAACCAGCCCAGCACCAATTTGGCTAATTTTGCGCTCCATCATACCCATATCTTGACCACTGGCACTCCACATAACAAAAGCGCTGTATATCAGCAATGCCAAAATGCACAGGAGTAATGGTAGGTCGATATGTAATCTGGTCCAGAGAGGAACCCTTTTTTGGTTTTCTGTCATGGTGTTAATCAGTCACTTTCTGTTCCGGGAGGTGTAGGGACAGCATTCGGCAATGTTGTGTTGTTATCCCCTAATAGTACATGGTCGAGGATTTGGCGAACAAGAGTTCCCACTGCTGGACCTGCACCACCATTCTCTAAAATAATGGAAAGGGCTACTGTCGGATTTTCATAAGGAGCGAAAGCGATCATCAGCTTATGATCCCGTAAATGCTCAGCAATTTTACTGGCATTGTAGGTTTCATAACTGTAGACCTGTGCTGTTCCCGATTTGATCGCGGCTTTATAAGGCGTACCGATAAAACTTTTGTGGCCGGTACCGTTTGGCAGGTTAGCAACACCGTACATGCCGCTTTTTGCCAATTCCCAATATCCTGAATGGATATCACCGATCTGAATATTTTCTATTTGTTGATAAGGGATCATCTCACCTTTCAGCTTCTTGCTTAGCAGAAGATGTGGTGTTTTTACATTACCGTCGTTAATTAAGGTTATTAGCGCTTTTACCATTTGAATGGGGGTTGCTGTCCAATATCCCTGGCCGATACCCACAGGAATGGTATCTCCTTGATACCAAGGTTTTTTATATTTTCTTTGTTTCCATTCGCGGGTAGGCATGATACCGGTGCGTTCTTCGGCTAGGTCGATTCCAGTATATTCGCCATAGCCAAACTTGGTCATCCATTCAGACAGACGATCAATTCCCATATCATAGGCAACTTGATAGAAGAAAGTATCCGCCGATTCTACAATGGCTCTATGTACATTGAGACTACCGTGTCCCCAACGTTTCCAGTCACGGTAGCGTTTTTCTGAACCCGGTAATTGCCACCAACCCGGATCAAAAATGGTGGTATTTTTATTGATAACGCCTGTACTGAGTGCTGCAACGGTAATAAAAGGTTTCACTGTCGAAGCTGGAGGATAGATTCCTTGAGTAGCACGATTAATAAGCGGCCTATCAGGATTGTTTAATAGCTCCTGGTAGTTCTTATTGGAGATACCGTTTACGAATAGGTTTGGATCATAGCTTGGGTTAGATACCAGTGCCAGAATTTCCCCATTACGTGGATCACTGACAACGACCGCGGCACGGCTGGTTGTGAGGAGTTTCTCAATGTAAATCTGCAATTCGAGATCGATAGTGAGGTAAATATCTTGTCCGGCCTGTGGTGGTTGTTCATGTAATTGGCGAATCACCCGGCCTCGGTTATTCACTTCGACTTCTTCATAACCCGTTTTGCCGTGTAAAATAGTTTCATAATAGCGTTCAATACCCAGTTTGCCGATATCATGGGTAGCTGCGTAATTAGGTAAAATACCTTCTTTATCCAATCGTTCTACATCTTTATCATTAATTTTAGCAACATAGCCGATGATATGTGTCAGTGCTGAACCATAAGGATAGAAGCGGCGTTGGTAGCCTTTTATTTCAAAACCAGGGAAACGATATTGGTTAACGGCAAAGCGTGCTACTTGAATATGATCAAGTGAAGTTTTCAATGGAATAGAGGTAAAGCGGCGCGAGCGTTTACGCTCTTTTTCAAAGTTGGCAAT
This sequence comes from Photorhabdus sp. CRCIA-P01, assembly GCF_003545805.1. GTDB lineage: Bacteria > Pseudomonadota > Gammaproteobacteria > Enterobacterales > Enterobacteriaceae > Photorhabdus > Photorhabdus antumapuensis. The sequence goes on from NZ_NMQR01000032.1 coordinate 29,717, forward strand.
ATCTTCGTCAGTCAGATCGATAACATTACGTAAATCATTCAGCGTTTGCTCAAGGTGTTCTACCTTTTCAGGTATGATTTCTAACTGATAGATAGTTCGATTAAGTGCCAATGGCGTACCGTTGCGATCATAGATGATACCGCGGCTTGGCGCAATTGGAACCAGTTTAATACGGTTTTCGTTTGAACGGGTTTGATAGTCTTCGTGGCGGGTGATTTGTAAATGGTAAAGATTGGCAACCAGGATACCAGTCAGTACCAGGATGATAATAAACGCCACCAATGCGCGGCGAGCAAATAGGGCTGATTCAGCCGTATAATCACGAAAAGGAGTACGTTTATTCTTCATCCCATTGCCAGAATTCGCTTTTATCCGTTGATAACCAAATTATTCCCGATGATAGGGATGATTGGTCGTAATACTCCATGCCCGGTACAGGCTTTCCGCAACCAAAACTCGGACCAGAGGATGGGGTAAGGTCAGTGGTGACAGTGACCAGCTTTGTTCTGCGGCAGCTTTACATGCCGGAGCGAGACCTTCGGGCCCACCTATCAACAAACTGACATCTCTACCATCCCGTTTCCAATATTCAAGCTGTTGCGCCAGTTGAGGCGTTTCCCAACGGGAACCCGGAATGTCCAGGGTAACAATACGACTGCCTTTGCCGACAGCGGCCAGCATTTGTTCGCCTTCTTTTTCCAGAATGCGTTTAATATCCGCATTTTTGCCCCGTTTGCCAGCCGGAATTTCTATCAGATCAAATGGCATGTCGTTGGGAAAACGACGCAAATAATCTGTAAAGCCGGCCTGTATCCAGTCCGGCATTTTTGTACCTACAGCGATTAATTGCAGCCTCAAACTCAGCTCCAGAGCTTTTCAAGTTCGTACATGCGGCGGCTCTCTTCTTGCATGACATGTACGATAACTTCACCGAGGTCTACGACAATCCAATCAGATACGCCTTGTCCTTCAACGCCAAGTGGGATCAGGCCGCTCGCACGACAGTCATCAACCAGATTATCTGCGACAGACATCAGATGGCGGTTGGAAGTTCCGGTGCAGACAATCATGCAATCGGTAATACTGGATTTCCCTTGGACATCAAGGGAAACAATATCCTGTGCTTTGGAGTTTTCAAGCTTATCAATAACAAACTGTTGGAGTTCTTTACCTTGCAAAAGGCTCATCCTTATTTTTTATCACAATTGATTAAATAGTGCGGAATAATAGCATGTCAGGTCACTTAAGGGTAAGCCAACTAAGTGACTAATCGAGGTAGATTTCGCTATTGGCGATATAACCCCTGTGAATCTATATACTTCTGTACTGAAAGGGGGAGTAAATCGTCACAACTTAACCCTTGCTGGTGGCGTTGACGGATGTCTGTTGCTGAGATCGGTAGCAGAGGTGTATCTGCCAGATAGATATAACCATTAGGTTTACTGCCAAGCTGGCTTGGATCGCGGATTTGATGTTTTGTAAGCCATTGTTGCATTTCGGTTGTGGAAAGCTGAGTTTGATAACCGGGCCGAGCACAAACCAGCAAGTGGCAGAAACTCAACAGTTCTTGCCAACGATGCCAAGTGTGCAGTGATAACAAAGCATCCTGGCCGATTATAAATGCTAGTGGTTGTTTGTTACCAATTTCCTGACGGAATGATTCTAGCGTATCAATTGTGTAAGAGGGGGTAGTGCGCTCCAGTTCACGCTTATCGACGGTAAATAGTGGGTTATCCTGTACTGCCAGCTGTACCATTTCAAGCCGCTGTTGTGCAGTGGCTTCCGGTTGTGGGCGGTGTGGGGGGACGTGATTTGGTAGTAAAATCACTTGCTTCAGGCCAGTTTGATATGCCAGGGTTTCAACTGGCTGTAAGTGCCCGTAATGGATGGGATCGAATGTTCCACCAAATAATGCTTGAATAACGGGTTGTTTCGAGCAAGTAGAATCAATGGTATGAGGCATTAAAAAAGCTCTCAGGTAAGGTTTTTCCACATAACAGCATGGAAAGCGTTTCTAAATCTGACCAAATAGACTGGCCGTAATCCTGTTTGATCTGGCGTTCCATCTGTACAAGTAAATGAATTGCTCGCTGCAAATCATGTTGAGTGAGACGTTGCAGTGCGCTTGTCAGTAATGGACGGCGGTTTTGCCATACCCGATGCTGATCTAACAAGGTTTTCATCGGGGTTGTGGTACTTTGACGTTTCAGCGTGAGTAGCAGCAATAATTCACGCTGTACGGTACGTAATAGAATAACAGCTTCGCAATCTTCCTGTTTTAACTGTTTCAGAATATGCCAGGCTCGTTTTGCTTTACCTGATAATAGCGAGTCTACCCAGTGATAGGGTGTAAAGTGAGCCGCGTCATTCACCGCATTTTCGACACGATGTAAGGTCAGTTTACCGTCTGGGTATAGCAGTGAGAGTCGCTCAAGTGCCTGAGTTAACGCCAGTAAATTTCCTTCATAACAATAACACAGTAGTTGATTAGCTTGTTCTTCCAGCATCAATTTCATGGCTTTGGCCCGTTGTGCAACCCATTGTGGCAGACGGTTCTGTTCGGGTGTCTGACAACTGACATAAACACCGTTTTTTCCTAGTATCTTGAACCAGTTACTGTTCTCCTGAGCCTTGGTCAATTTCAAACCACGTACTATTAGCAGTAGATCTGGGTGAAGTAGTCCTGCCAGTTTCAGCAGTTGTTCGGCTATGATTGCGTTAGGGCCATTTTCCGGCAGTAGTAAAGTGAGTGTTTGACGGCTAGCAAACAGACTTAATGACTGACAAATATTGAATATCTCATCCCACTCGGTGTGATTATCCAGCGTATAGGTGAAGTGTTCAGTGAAAGCCTGTTTTTCAGCAGCCTTGCGGATATGATCCTGGCTTTCCTGTAATAGTAGGGGTTCATTACCCCATATCAGATAACAGTTTCGCAGCCCCTCATTGAGCTGCGAAATCAGTTGTTCGGGATAGAGTTTGATCATTGTGCTTGCGCAGCTTGCTGTCCCACCTGTTTTTCTCTGGCTTTCTGCTTTTCTGCGTTGTGAACGGTCAATAACTGGCGAACTAACCGGCGAGCTGCTTGTTCACGCATTTCCTGATTGATTATCTCGTTTTCAGCATCTTTCGCCAGGGCCTCTAATGGATTGTCGAAAAAAGAGCGGTCAACCCTGGATTGCAGCGGGTATACGCTACCATCTGGCATAATAACCTGAGCATCGACATTTAATGTCAATTGGCGTTCTGCCGCCTTACCATCTTGGAAAACAGAGACAGTATCTTTATTTTCAGAAGAGCCAATTAACTTCAAAACAGGAACATCAGCGCTATTATCCTCAAGGATAGTGACGTTATTCAGACGAAGCTGTTGGCGAACGGAACGGGCCAGTGGCCCATATGGGTCACTGCTTGTTAATTGTAGCTTTTTGAGTTCCGCTGGCACCTGAGTGGTGCCGCGCAGATGGAAACCGCAGCCAGCGGTGACCAGCACCGCTAACCCCAGCAATAGCGTTAAAATACGATGTCGCACATTGCCTCCTTTATCAGCCGACGACCAGATTCAGCAGTTTGCCTGGTACATAAATGACTTTGCGAATAGTGACGCCTTCAAGATATTTCGCCACACCATACTCTTTTGCTGCCATATCATGAACATACTCTTTAGTCGCCTCTGCTGGCACAGTAACACGACCACGCACTTTACCGTTAACTTGAATGACGACTAACTTGGTATCGTCAACCATTGCCTGTTCATCAGCTTGTGGCCAATCAGCTGTATCAATATCACCTTCACCCTCCAGTGCTTGCCACATAATAAAGCAAGCATGAGGAGTTATTGGTGACAACATACGGACAACTGCCAGCAGGACCTCTTGCATCAGAGCGCGATCCTGCTCAGTTTCCTGTGGTGCGCGGGCCAGTTTATTCATCAATTCCATTACGGCAGCGATAGCAGTATTGAATGCCTGGCGGCGACCGACATCATCTGTGACTTTAGCAATGGTTTTGTGCAGATCTCGGAATAGATCCTTTTGTTCCACTGTCAGGTTTGTGATGTCTAGCGGTTGAGTTGCTCCTTTGCTGCTATGTTCATAAACTAGGCGCCATACACGTTTCAGGAAGCGATTTGCCCCTTCAACACTGGATTCTTGCCATTCTAGCGTCAGCTCTGGTGGCGCAGCGAACATCATAAACAGGCGAACGGTATCAGCACCATATTTTTCTACCATCGATTGTGGGTCAATACCGTTGTTTTTGGATTTAGACATTTTGCTCATGCCGGTATAAACCAGCTCATGGCCTTCTTTATCCGTTGCTTTAATGATACGGCTTTTATCATCACGCTCAACAATAGTATCAGCTGGGGAAACCCAGATTTTTTCGCCATCTTTGCCGATGTAATAAAAAGCATCTGCTAGAACCATGCCCTGACATAACAGACGCTTAGCGGGTTCATTGGAATTTACCAGGCCAGCATCACGCATCAGTTTATGGAAGAAACGGAAATACATCAGATGCATGATGGCATGTTCGATACCACCGATGTATTGGTCAACTGGCAGCCAATAGTTAGCTGCTGCTGGATTGAGCAGGCCCTTGTCATAATCTGGACAGGTGTAGCGAGCGTAGTACCAGGAAGACTCCATAAAAGTATCGAAGGTATCTGTTTCACGTAGTGCTTGCTGGCCGTTGATAGTGGTTTTCGCCCACTCAGGATCAGCTTTAATTGGGCTGGCGATGCCGTCCATTTTGACATCTTCCGGCAGAATAACTGGCAGTTGAGTTGCTGGAACCGGAACAACTGTGCCATCTTCCAGCGTTGCCATTGGAATAGGAGCACCCCAATAACGTTGACGAGAAACCCCCCAGTCACGCAGACGATAGTTGACTTTTCGCTTACCTACGCCCATTTCCACTAGTTTATCAGCAATAGCATTGAAACCATCTTCGTGATTCAGTCCGCTAAATTCACCAGAATTAAACAGGATGTTCTTATCTGTCACAGGCGCTTCATGGACGTTTGGTTCATTGCCTTCGCTGCCCAGAATAACGGCTTTTATTGGCAGGTTATATTTTGTCGCAAATTCCCAGTCGCGTTGATCGTGGCCGGGAACTGCCATGACAGCACCGGTGCCGTATTCCATCAGGACGAAGTTTGCAACCCAAATTGCTACTTTCTCTTTGGTCAATGGATGAATGGCAAACATACCGGTTGCCATGCCTTTCTTCTCCATTGTTGCCATATCTGCTTCGGCAACTTTGGTATTACGGCACTCATCAATGAAAGCAACGAGTTCAGGGTGATTTGCTGCTGCTTGTTTTGCCAGGGGATGACCTGCGGCAACCGCAACATAAGTGGCACCCAGGAACGTATCAGGACGAGTGGTATAAACAGTCAGTTTTTCCTGACTATCAGCTACATCAAAGGTAATCTCTACTCCCTCGGAGCGGCCAATCCAGTTTCGCTGCATGGTTTTGACCTGTTCAGGCCACTCTTCCAGCGTATCCAGATCGTTTAACAACTCTTCGGCATAATCAGTGATTTTGATAAACCATTGTGGAATTTCTTTACGTTCAACTTTAGTGTCACAACGCCAACAGCAGCCATCGACCACTTGTTCATTAGCTAGGACGGTCAGATCGTGGGGGCACCAGTTAACTGCGGAGGTTTTTTTATAAACCAGGCCCTTTTCATACAATTTGGTGAAGAACCATTGTTCCCAACGGTAATATTCCGGGGTACAAGTTGTGACTTCACGATCCCAATCGTAACCAAAGCCCAGTGTTTTCAACTGACCTTTCATATATTCGATGTTGGCATAGGTCCACGGAGCAGGTGCGGTATTGTTTTTGACCGCGGCGCCTTCTGCGGGCAGGCCAAATGCATCCCAACCGATAGGTTGCAAGACATTTTTGCCAAGCATACGCTGATAGCGGGAGATAACATCGCCAATAGTGTAGTTGCGTACATGGCCCATGTGTAGTCGACCAGAAGGGTAAGGTAGCATGGACAGGCAGTAATATTTTTCTTTGCTGTTGTCTTCTGTCACTTTGAAAGTTTGCTTCTCTTGCCAGTGAAGCTGAACTTGCGGCTCTATATCTTCTGGACGGTATTGTTCTTGCATGGCACCGATGATCCTATGGTGAGTAAAAAGCTACGCTTGTAGCAATCATTTAGTTGGTAAAATATGAGGTCGGCATAGCATATCTGATTTGATACGCCAGCAACAGAGGTTATGAGGGAAAATCCGGTGGTGACAGGCATCCCCACCGGGAGCAAGCGGGTGTTTAGTGAAGAATTTTAGCTAGAAATTCTTTGGCGCGATCTGATTTTGGATTCGCAAAGAAATCTTCTTTTTTGCTATCTTCAACAATTCTGCCTTCATCCATAAAGATAACTCGGTTGGCTACTTTACGGGCGAAGCCCATTTCGTGAGTAACAACCATCATGGTCATCCCTTCATCTGCGAGTTTAACCATGACATCGAGCACTTCATTGATCATTTCAGGGTCGAGTGCGGAGGTAGGTTCGTCAAATAGCATGGCAATCGGGTCCATACAAAGAGCACGGGCGATTGCTACACGTTGCTGTTGACCACCGGAAAGTTGAGACGGGAATTTATTCGCTTGACTGGCAAGCCCAACGCGTTCAAGTAATTTCAACCCCTTTTCTTCCGCTGCTTTTTTATCACGATTAAGCACTTTAATCTGCGCTAGAGTTAAATTCTCAATGATGGATAGATGGGGGAACAGTTCAAAATGCTGGAATACCATGCCGACTTTAGAACGTAGTTGTGCCAGATTGGTGTTTTTATCATTAACTTTAATGTCATTAACCAGAATTTCACCCTGTTGGATGGATTCCAGACCATTGACCGTTTTTATCAGGGTAGATTTGCCTGAGCCAGATGGGCCACAGACCACAACGACTTCACCTTTTTTAACTTCGGTTGAGCAGTCGGAGAGAACCTGAAATTGGTCATACCACTTGGATACATTTTTCAGGGAGATCATCAAACAGTCCTTTTCTTCAAATAATTAACCAGCATAGATGCGGCAATACTAATAATAAAATAAACCAAACCAGCAAATAGGATCATTTCGACCTGAGTGCCATCACGCTCACCGATATTTGCCGCAGTCCGGAAAAAGTCCGCTAGACTGAGCACATACACCAATGAGGTGTCTTGAAACAGTACGATACCCTGTGTCAGCAACAGCGGGGTCATCGCACGGAATGCTTGAGGTAGGATAACCAGTCTCATACTTTGCATTGGTGTCATACCCAATGCCAATGCCGCTGAAGATTGCCCACGGGAGATACTCTGAATTCCCGCTCGGATAATTTCTGAATAATAAGCCGCTTCGAAAAAGGCAAATGCGACCATGGCTGAAATTAAACGAATATCTGTTTTCGGAGAAATCCCCAGAACGTTCTGCACTAGGCTAGGCACAATCAGATAGAACCATAACAGTACCATAACCAGTGGCACAGAACGGAACAGATTGACATATAAAGTGGCAAACCAACTCAGTACTTTTACAGAAGAGAGGCGCATAACGGCCAGTACGGTTCCCCAGAGAATACCGACAATAACAGCAATAATCGTGATTTTTGCTGTAATGACTAAGCCTTGTAGCAGAAATGGGATACTGGGGATAATCGAACTCCAGTCAAACTCGTACATTTATTGACCTCCAATGTTACCCGGTAAACGCATTTTTTTCTCAAGCAAGTGCATGGCAAGCATAATCACCAGATTGATTCCGATATAGGCTAGTGTAATCGCCGTAAATGTTTCATAAGCATGTGCTGAGTAATCAAGTAACTTACCTGCTTGTGCTGCCATATCTACCAGACCAATAGTGGAGGCGATGGCGGAGTTTTTTACCAGATTCATCATTTCTGACGTCATGGGTGGAATGATCACTCGATAGGCATTGGGTAATAGGACATAGCGATAGGTTTGTGGCAGGGTTAGCCCCATTGCTAGCCCTGCCGATTTTTGACCGCGTGGTAGTGATTGTATGGCGGCACGAACCTGCTCACACATCCGTGCAGCGGTGAAAAGACCTAAACAGATAGTGGATGAGAGAAAAAATTGAATATTAGGGTCCAGTTCAGTTTTAAACCACAGACTGATATTTTCTGGCAGTAGTTCAGGTACAACCAGATACCAGATAAAAAATTGAACTATCAGTGGTACGTTACGAAAGAGCTCAACATAACAGGTACCTATCCCAGATAATATTTTATTGGGAACAGTGCGTAAGATGCCGAACAGTGAGCCGACAATGAAAGCGATAATCCAGGCGCAGATAGACAAGGCAATCGTCACCTGAAATCCAGCTATCAACCAGCCTAGATAAGTCGTATTGCCGAAAGGAGCAGCTTGCAAAAAGATGCCCCAATTCCAATCGATTGACATAATAATACTCCCTGTTAGGGTGTAGCTTAATCCCCTGAAAACGATTGATTGGCTGAGAAAAAAAAGCGAGGTAGGGAACGGCCACCTCGCACCCTGTGATGCCAATCAAATAGTCATTTTTTTAATTATATTTCTAGTCAAGCGCCTTATCATTTGGCGATTTAAATAGTGCTTTCATTTCATCAGACAAAGAGAAATTCAGATTCAGGTTCTTGGGCGGAATCGGGTGTTTGAACCAGCGCTCAAATGATTTCTCAGCCTCTCCGGAGGTTTGCGCTTGAACAATGGTCTCATCGATCAGCTTCTTGAATTGAAGATCGTCTTTGCGTGATATACAACCATAGGCTTCTCTAGACTGAGGTGTACCAACAATTTCCCACTGATCAGGTTTTTTCGCTTTGGCGCGTTCACCTGCTAGTAGTGCATCATCCACCATAAAGGCGATTGCACGGCCAGATTCCAGAGTACGGAATGAGTCACCATGATCTTTTGCACTGATGATGCGCATTTTCATGTTTTTCTCATCGTTGAGTTTATTCAGCAATATTTCAGAAGTCGTACCTGCCGAGACAACGACATTTTTACCCGCTAAATCTGGGAAGTCTTTGATACCGGAACCTTTTTTAGTCAGCAAACGCGTAGTAATAATGAAGATGGAGTTAGAGAAAGTGACTTGTTTCTGACGTTCAAGGTTATTGGAAGTGGAACCGCATTCGAAATCATAAGTTCCATTTTGTAGCAATGGGATGCGATTTTGCGAAGTCACGGGTATCAATTTTACTTGCAGATTTGGCATGTCCAGTTTCTTCTTCACTGCTTCAACAATCAGATTAGAATAATCCTGAGAGTAGCCGACGACTTTTTGATGGTTATCGTAGTAAGCAAAAGGTACGGAGGATTCACGATGTCCCACAATGATCACACCACCGTCTTTAACCTTTTTCAGTGTTCCCGTTAATTCTTCGGCCTGAGTAGCCCCCGCCATGCCAAGTAACATCATGGTTAATACTAAGTTACGCATACGCATATACAACTCCTTTAATGTGGCTATCGTTTGCGATGTTGTGTTTGCAAAAGTCTCTCTGTGATTTGTTTTTAATCGAGGATCATTTGCTGCTATATGTATATATAGTGTTAAAAAATAGTACAAAAGGGTTAGATAATGAAAATGAATTGTTTCTATTTCGGGAGCTATCTCGCACTATAAATGAACAATCCTACTTATCTTGCACAATTAAGGTGGGTGATTATCACTTTTCTGGTGCATTTTCCCGTTTTTATTAGTGAAACAGCTATTTCCCTTTTCATTCATAGAGATAACAGCAATTAGCATGCCAAAATAATAAAGAGGGCTAAAATTAAGGCCAATAAATCATTCAATCAGATTATTTTTGTAACATAAATCATTGAGGATTGGCATGGTTAACTATCAGTGACAGTTGTTTGGAGTTATTACAGAATAACCATGCCGGATTGTATCAGGAGGGATCAATGGTGGGATTGGGCAAAGTATATTTCATACCAATTGCCAGACGATTCCAGAGATTGATAAGGCCGATCAATAACGTCAAATCGACAATCTCTTTTTCATCAAATTCAGCCAATAATGGGGTGTAATGTTCATCATTTGCTTCAATTTCGGCAATCCGGGATAAAACATCTGTCCAACCTAAAGCGGCACGTTCCCGTGATGTGAAAATAGTGGCTTCTTTCCAGGCGCTCAGGAGATAGAGTTTTTGCTCGCTGCTTCCTGCTTTACGGGCAGCTTTGGAATGTATATTAAGACAAAAGGCACAGCCATTGATTTGGGAAGCTCTTACCTTGACGAGTTCGATAAGTTCTTTACCGAGGGTTGATTTGTAAGTTAATTCATCGACCTTGGCTACCGCGCTATAAAGTTCTGGTGAAATTTCCGCTGGCTGCGGACGGTTTGTTTGCATAACTTGTTACTCCTTTGTTTTTTCTATCGATTGAATGAAAAAATGGATTGAAAGTTAATTTGCTTCTGCATGATATAAAGGAGCTATTTCATTTCGCTCCCTTTTGTTTGTATGGATATTTGGATTAAGATTGCCGACGGTTATAGATCAGTGCAAATAGGGTAAACAATACCGTGATTCCCCATACCGGCCAGTTACCCCAGCGTGCATAGGGTGTTATCCCGGTTGCAGGTGTCACTTTAGCTACCAAAACATTACGGGTAAATTGTGGGAGTGCTGCTTGCACTTTTCCGTCCGGGCTGATAACGGCTGTAATGCCGTTATTGGTACCACGTAGTAATGGGCGTCCTAATTCGAGGGAACGCATGCGCGCCATTTGGAAATGTTGCCAGGGGCCGATTGAACCACCAAACCAAGCATCATTGGAAACCGTGAGTAAGAATTCGGTATCCGGTTTGAAATTCGCACGAACCTGTTCACCCAGTATAATTTCATAACAAATAGCAGCCGTCAGGTTATATCCTGCAACAGAAAGCTGTGGTTGAATGTAGTTGCCACGACTGAATGAAGACATGGGTAAGTTGAAGAATGGCGCTAGAGGCCGGAATAGAGACTCCAGAGGAACAAACTCGCCGAAGGGTACCAGATGATATTTATCGTAGCGGATGGCCGCAGGATATTGGTAAGGTATTTTATCACCAAGGACAATCACGCTGTTATAGATCTTATCACTGCCGCCAATAGTTCTTTCATCGACAATACCGGTAATAAGGCTGGTATGTTGATTGCGTAACAGCTCATCCAATTTTGTTAGAAAGTGGCGTTGATAACTTTCCAATGAGGGAATAGCAGACTCCGGCCAGATGATTATCGGCATTTTTCCGATGTATGGCAGGCTATTGTCCATGTAGATGTCCATAGTTTCGTTGAGCATTTTAGGGTCCCATTTCAGGGATTGTGGAATATTTCCCTGAACCAGCGCGACATCAACAGTTTTTTCAGGTAGTAGGCTGTACCACTGATAATGGCGTATTGACCACGGTAATAGCAGAATAGCGACAGCGATAATACCAGCGACTATTTTCCGATGTATGACGGCCAGAACGAATAACCCGCTGAGAGCCATTAACAGGAAAGTGATGGCCTCAACACCCAAAATTGGTGCAATGGCTCTCATTGGACCATCTAATTGACTGTAGCCGAATTGTAGCCAAGGGAAACCGGTTAGAATCCAGCCTCGCAGGAATTCGGTGAGTTGCCATAATGCAGGTGCTGCTACAGCCAGCCTCAACCCGTTCGTTTTTGCGAAGAAACGGTTGAGTAAGCCAGCGAATAAAGCAGGATAGAGCGAGAGATAGGCGGCCAGTAATATGACCAGTAGAATATTGACTGCGGTTGGCATGCCACCGAAATTAGCAATACTGACATACACCCAGTTTGTACCACTGCCGAACAGACCGAATCCCCAACAAAAGGCAATCAATGCCGCTTGTCGGGGTGTTCTGTTTAAAGTCAGAAGTTGCAGCCCAAATAAGGAGATAATGGCGGCAGGCCAGAAGCCAAAAGGTGAAAAAGCCAGTGTTCCACTGGCTCCGAAAGAGAGTGCCAGCAAGGCACGAAGCCGCTGGCAATTTAATAATGAGACTTTGTTCATCCAGACTCTATTCTTCTTCAAGGTTAGGTATTGGCGCATCGTCCGGTATCGTAACATAAACCTGAATAATCCTTCGGCTATCGGCCATGGCAACTTTAAAGAGATAGCCGTTGATATCAATGGACTCTCCTCTGGCGGGTAAATGACCGAATGCCTGCATAACCAGACCGCCAATAGTATCCACTTCTTCATCACTGAATTGGGTGCTAAAGGCTTCATTAAAGTCTTCAATCTGAGTCAGCGCTCGTACCGTATAGGTATGACGGCTCAAGGCACGAATATCGACATCTTCTTCTTCATCGTATTCGTCTTCAATTTCACCGACGATCAGTTCAAGAATATCTTCAATAGTGACCAGACCCGATACACCACCAAACTCATCAATGACGATTGCCATATGATAACGTTGAGAACGGAATTCTTTCAGCATGCGGTCAACCCGTTTACTTTCAGGTACAACGACAGCCTGACGCAGAACCTTATCTATGCTGAATGGTGGGGCATCGGTGCGCATAAATGGCAATAGGTCTTTTGCCATTAAAATCCCTTCAATATGATCTTTGTCTTCACTGATCACAGGGAAACGGGAGTGAGCCGAATCGATAATCACATCCAGACATTCGTCCAGGGTTTGATTACGTTTTAAGGTAACGATTTGAGAACGGGGGATCATGATATCGCGGACACGCTGATCGGAAATATCCATTACCCCTTCGAGCATATCGCGGGTATCAGGATCAATCAGATCGTTTTGTTCAGAGTCACGGATCAGTTCCACCAGTTCATCACGGCTTTTTGGCTCACCGTGAAAAAGTTGGTTAAGAAGAAGAGTGAAAAACCCTTTCTTAGGGCTAGGGTTGTCGTTACTTGAAGGATGGTCGTCGCTCATGGAGTTTTAATGAAAATTTCCCATTAAATAAGTTATTGTCGGTATTTTTTAGCATAAAAATGGTACGAATGGTTACTCTTTTTCTGCAAGATAGGGGTCAGCGTAACCTAACTTTTGCATAATTTCTGTTTCCAAAGATTCCATTTCTTCCGCTTCATCATCTTTGATATGGTCATAGCCCAGCAGATGCAGGCAGCCGTGCACAACCATATGGGCCCAATGTTCTTCTATTGTTTTTTGTTGCTCCTCCGCTTCTTTTTCAACGACCTGAAGACAGATAATTAAATCGCCAAGCAGGGGTAAATCAACCTCTGGTGGAGCTTCAAATGGGAAAGATAACACATTTGTTGGCTTATCTTTACCACGGTAGGTCAGATTTAAATCGTGGCTTTCTGCCTCATCAACAATGCGAATAGTGACTTCACTTTCAGATTGAAATTGAGGTAAAACCCCATCCAGCCAGTGCTGGAATAGGGTTTCTTCAGGAAGACCTTTGGCATGTTCACAAGCAATTTGTAAATCAAGTATGACTGAACTCATTGTGCTTCCTGCTTGCGTTGTTCACCGAGTGTCTGTTTGCGTTTTTGCTCGGTTGCTTCCCACTCTTCATAGGCAATGACGACTTTGGCAACCACCGGGTGACGGACAACATCATCACTGTGGAAAAAGTTGAAACTCAGCTCACCGACGCCTGATAGAACTTCAATGGCATGACGTAGGCCGGATTTCTGCCCACGGGGCAGGTCAATCTGCGTAACGTCACCGGTAACAACCGCTTTGGAGTTGAAACCGATACGGGTCAGGAACATCTTCATTTGTTCGATGGTTGTGTTCTGGCTCTCATTCAGAATAATAAAAGCGTCGTTCAGGGTTCGTCCTCGCATATAAGCTAATGGGGCAACTTCAATAACGTTACGTTCGATCAGCTTCTCAACTTTTTCAAAACCTAGCATTTCAAACAACGCGTCGTAGAGTGGGCGCAAGTACGGATCCACTTTTTGGCTCAGGTCACCCGGTAGGAAACCCAATTTTTCGCCCGCTTCTACGGCCGGACGGGTTAGCAGGATACGGCGAATCTCTTGTCGTTCCAGTGCATCAACCGCAGCAGCAACGGCCAGGTAAGTTTTTCCTGTGCCAGCAGGACCGATCCCGAATGTAATATCGTGGCTAAGAATATTGGCAATATACTGTGCCTGATTGGGCGTACGTGGTTTCACCATGCCGCGTTTGGTGCGAATATTAACGGATTTACCGTATTCGGGCATGCTCTCGGCGGTTTGCTCCAGAACCCGGCTCTCGGTAATTGCCAGATGAATCTGTTCTGGCTTGATATCAGGGATTACCCCACGGACAGGGGAAGTTTCCGCATATAAATGCCGTAGGATATTGGTGGCTGCGCTAATGCACAGCGGTTTACCCATCAGTTTAAAACGGTTATCACGACGGTTAATTTCAATACCTAGTCGGCGTTCAAGCTGCTTCAAATTATCATCAAACGGACCACACAGGCTCATTAGGCGCTGATTGTCGGCGGGTTCGAGGAAAATTTCCTGGGTTGCTATTTGTGAATGAATTTGTTGAGTCACTGATTATCTCTATATTTAGGGCTGATAAGTGCCGACCCCGATTTCGTCTTCTTTACGGGTACGGGCTATAACGGACTCAGGTGATTCGTGTATACGAAGATCCATTTGATCTTCGGTACGGATAACTTTACCGCGTAGTGAGTTGGCGTAGACATCAACAATTTCAACATCAACGAATTTGCCAATCATATCAGGCTGGCCTTCAAAGTTGACAACCCGATTGTTTTCGGTACGGCCAGAAAGCTCCATCACATTCTTACGGGAAGTTCCTTCAACCAGAATACGTTGTACACTGCCCAATATAGCACGGCTGTAGCTCATAGCTTGTTGGTTGATACGTTGTTGTAACAGGTAAAGGCGCTGTTTTTTCTCTTCTTCACTGACGTCATCAGGCAGATCGGCTGCCGGCGTTCCCGGACGAGCAGAATAGATGAAGCTGTAGCTCATGTCGAAATTGACATCAGCGATCAGTTTCATGGTTTTCTCGAAATCATCTTGGGTTTCACCTGGGAATCCGATAATGAAGTCAGAGCTTATCAAGATATCAGGGCGTGCTTTACGCAGTTTGCGGATAATGCTTTTATACTCAAGAGCTGTATGTGCACGTTTCATCAACGTTAGAATACGGTCTGAGCCACTTTGCACCGGTAGATGCAGGAAGCTAACCAATTCCGGTGTATCTTCGTAAACGGCAATAATATCGTCCGTAAACTCAATTGGGTGGCTAGTCGTAAAGCGAATACGATCAATACCATCTATAGCCGCCACCAAACGAATTAACTCAGCGAAAGAGCAGATATCACCATCATAAGTGGCTCCCCGATAGGCGTTTACATTCTGACCGAGAAGGTTGACTTCACGTACGCCTTGAGCGGCAAGCTGAGCGATTTCAAACAGAACATCATCACATGGGCGGCTAACTTCTTCTCCGCGGGTATAAGGTACGACACAGAAAGTACAGTATTTGTTGCAACCTTCCATAATAGAAACAAATGCAGACGGGCCTTCAGCACGCGGCTCAGGTAGACGGTCAAATTTCTCGATTTCCGGGAAGCTGATATCAACAACCGGGCTGCGGGTGCCTTTCACTTGGTTAATCATTTCAGGTAAACGGTGCAATGTTTGCGGCCCAAAAATAATATCTACACATTGAGCGCGCTGACGGATGAAATCCCCTTCCTGAGAGGCTACACAGCCCCCGACTCCAATGATGATATCTGGATTAGTATCTTTTAGGTGTTTCCAACGGCCTAATTGATGGAAAACCTTTTCCTGTGCTTTTTCGCGGATTGAACAGGTATTCAATAGTAAAATGTCTGCTTCTTCGGCGACATCGGTTAACTGATAACCGTGAGTACTTTCCAGCAGGTCGGCCATTTTAGATGAATCATATTCATTCATCTGACAGCCCCAAGTTTTAATATACAGTTTTTTTATCGTCGACATTTTCTTGTGCATCCGAGCTTTCTACCGTGCTGAAAGGTGTTATTACACGGCAAAAGCAATTGTGTATTAGGCATAAAGTTGTCGGATATTGTAGTCATTTGCAGGAGCAGTGACCAGACTGTTAAACAGGATATTCTCTACCGGAGAATTAAAAATTCGGTACACTGTACTAATCAATGGGTTAATAGCATGACTGAGATGAATAATTCACAACAGATTTTTGATGTAGTGGTGGTCGGTGCTGGCATGATCGGCGCTGCAACAGCATTAGGGTTGGCACAGGAAGGTTGGACAGTTGCTTTATTGGATCATCAACCACCACAATCTTATGATATACAGAGTCATCCTGATGTGCGTGTATCAGCAATCAGTTGTGCTTCTGTAGCTTTGTTCAAACAACTTGGCGCATGGGATGCAGTATTACAGATGCGCAGTGCGCCGTATCGTACATTAGAGACTTGGGAACAGAATGATTCTAATTTGGTGTTTGATGCACAAAGTCTAGAGTTGCCTGAGTTGGGCTATATGGTTGAAAACCGTATCTTGCAACTGGCGCTGTGGCAGCAGTTTGAAAAATATCCCAATTTGACTTTGCTATGCCCGGCAGTATTGCAATCAATGCAGCGACAGAAAGTGGGCTGGTTAGTGACTCTGGTTGACGGAACGGAAATAGCTGCTCGTTTGATTGTCGGGGCTGATGGCGCTCGTTCCCAGGTTCGGCAAATGGCAGGAATTGGCAGTCGTGGCTGGCAGTACAGACAGTCTTGTATGTTGATCACGGTAAAAACAGAACAGCCACGGCAGGATATTACTTGGCAGCAATTTTTTCCTTCTGGCCCGAGAGCGTTTCTTCCACTGTTTGATCAATGGGCTTCGCTGGTGTGGTACGACAAACCGGCACGCATACGACAATTACAGGCAATGTCAATGGTTCAACTTGAGCAGGAGATTTTTCAGGCATTTCCTGCGCGATTAGGTAAAGTGACTCCCGTGGCTGTTGGTTCATTTCCTTTGACTCGTCATCATGCTAACAGTTATGTGCGTGAAGGATTAGTATTGTTGGGTGATGCGGCTCATACCATTAATCCACTGGCCGGGCAGGGGGTAAATCTTGGTTATCGGGATGTGAATACTCTGCTTGATGTTTTGGTGAAGGCGAGAGAATTAACAGAAAAGTGGGATTCATTGGAAGTATTGATGCGTTATCAGCGCCGCAGAATGCCGGATAACCTAACGATGCAAGCTGGAATGGATCTATTTTACACCGTGTTCAGTAATGAGTTGCCGGGGCTGAAAGTCGCTCGTAATCTGGCGTTGATGGCAGCTCAACGGGCTGGCGTAATGAAAAAAGCGGCGCTTAAGTATGCATTGGGATTGTAACGTATAAATTGGTAGTGAATATCACAAACACGTCGTAAATCTATTTATGTTATGGCGTGGATAATTTGCTTTTTTTAATATGCGGCTAATTGACAAGAGAGAAAGGTAACACATTGATAAATATGGCTGGGGTACCAGGATTCGAACCTGGGAATGCTGGAATCAGAATCCAGTGCCTTACCGCTTGGCGATACCCCAATGAATGGTGGCTACGACGGGAATCGAACCTGTGACCCCAGCATTATGAGTGCTGTGCTCTAACCAGCTGAGCTACGTAGCCTTTTTTTGATGCGAGAAAATTTATTAGAAAATACCAATGATCACCAGCCAGTCAATGGCTGGGGTACCAGGATTCGAACCTGGGTATGCCAGGATCAAAACCTGGTGCCTTACCGCTTGGCGATACCCCAACTGAAAGTGGTCACTGTGCAACATGTTGTCGGAATTGTGCTATCAGAATTATGGCTGGGGTACCAGGATTCGAACCTGGGTATGCCAGGATCAAAACCTGGTGCCTTACCGCTTGGCGATACCCCATCTGAATAACGACAACTCGATGAATGAATGGTGCGGGAGGCGAGACTTGAACTCGCACACCTTGCGGCGCCAGAACCTAAATCTGGTGCGTCTACCAATTTCGCCACTCCCGCAAAGATGGTGGCTACGACGGGAATCGAACCTGTGACCCCAGCATTATGAGTGCTGTGCTCTAACCAGCTGAGCTACGTAGCCATCTTTTTTGCATTACCTTCATCGGCGTTGCGGGGCGCATTATGCGTATATCAGCTAAATGCGTCAACTGCTTTTTTCTCGAAATCTGTTTAAAGTCGCTTGTTTGTTTGGCATATAAGCATTTTGCTGACAAAATCAACAAAAAATAACATTACCTTTCGAGTAAGTGTTGTAACAGAACACCATTAAGCATAGCACGTTTAGTCAGAGCGAAGGCGCCAATAGCAGAACAGTGGACTAATTCAGAAACAACGATCGGCAGATCTTGACGAAATTCTTTCAGAACCTGAGAGTTGATACAGCTTTGAATAGCGGGTAAGAGCACTTTCTGAGCTTCAGTAATTTCTCCCGCCAGAACAACTTTCTGTGGATTAAATAAATTAATCGCGATAGAGATAGCTTTACCGAGGTAATGGCCGACACTTTTTATCACTTCAGATGCTAATGGATCATTTTGATTAGCGGCTTGGCAGATAGCTCTGATATTGCAATTATTCAATGTTAACTGGCTTGGAAAACCTTGTTTTAATTGATGCTGAACTCGCGCTTCTATTGCTGAGTTAGCGGCAATAGTTTCCAGGCAGCCAAAATTGCCACAGTGACAACGTTCACCGAGTGGATCAATTTGAATATGACCAATTTCACCTAAGTTTCCTCTATTATTGAGAAGTATCTGGTTATTGATAATCACCCCGGCACCGGTACCCCGATGGATACGTACCAGTATTGAGTCTTCACAATCACGGGTGGCGCCGAAATAGTGTTCAGCCAATGCCAAACTGCGAATATCATGACCAACAAAACAGGTAATGTTGAAATGCTTTTTCAAATTATCGACCAGAGTCCAGTGAGTCACTTTAATATGAGGCATATAACGGACGATGCCGGTGTCTGGGTCAACTAATCCGGGCAGGATAACTGCAATGGCGATGAGTTCGCGGATCCTTTGTTGATTTTGTTGAATAAAGTTTTCTATTGCGTTGATAAGCTGGTTTTCAACTTTTTGCTGAGTTGCTTCAGGCAGTGGATAATGTTCTTCAACCAATGCCTTACCACTCATGTCATAGAGAGCAAGAGTAGCATCATGACGGCCAAGGCGGACACCAATAGTATGGAAGTGACGATTTTCCGTAACGATGGAAATGGCGCGGCGGCCTCCGGTAGAAGCTTGTTGATCGACTTCTTTAATCAAGCCACGTTCAAGTAATTGACGAGTAATTTTAGTCACACTGGCTGGCGCCAGTTGACTTTGCTCAGCAATTTGAATGCGAGAGATTGGCCCTTTCTGATCAATCAACCGATATACCACAGCCCCGTTAAGTTGCTTTACAAGGTCAATATTACCAATTTGTTTTTGTGTGTTGTTATAACTCATCAGTTATTTCGTCCGTCAAAGTTCAGTTTCTTTTCCGTTAATGATGGTCTTGCAGATTTTAAAGTCGTGATTGAAAACACAGAGGTTAGCGATTTTCCCGGTTTCAACAGTGCCAAGATATTTATCAACACCAATAGCGCGGGCAGGGTAAAGAGTTGCCATCCTCAGTGCTTCATCCAGTGCAATACCAACATGTTCAACGCTATTTTTAACGGCATCTATCATAGTGAGAGAGGAGCCACTTAGAACGCCGTTTTTATCAACACATAATCCGTTGCGATAGTATATGGTCTTACCTGCAAAGGTGAAATGTTCCATTTTACTGATGGCAGGATCGAGCCCTGCTGGGACTGTCGCATCCGTTACCAAAATTAATTTATCGTTTTTCAAACGCTTAGTATTACGAATATTTGGCCATGAAACGTGCAACCCATCAGCGATGATTCCAGCATAGATTTCGGGTGTATCAAAGATAGCGCCAATCAAGCCGGGTTGGCGGCCTGAAATAGTTGGCATGGCATTATAAAGGTGGGTTGAGATAGTAATTCCGTTTTGGAATCCCTGTCGGGCCTCTTCATAACTGGCATTTGAATGACCGGCGGAAACAACAATACCGGCTTCTACCAACTGCTGAATATATTTTTGCTCAACCATTTCCGGTGCGAGGGTCAACTTAGTGATGACATCAGCGTTATCGCACAGGAAATTTATCATTCCAGATGTAGGCTTACGGATAAGCTCTGGATTATGAGTGCCTTTTTTTACCGGGTTGAGATAAGGTCCTTCCAGATGCAAACCTAAAGCCTGATGCTGATTATGCTTAAGATAAGTGCGCATTACCTCAACAGAGGTCATCATCAATTCGTCCGTGCTGGTAATCAGAGTCGGCAAATAGCTGGTGCAGCCAGAGCGTTCATTGGTTCTTTGCATGATATCCAGCGTTTTTTCTGAAATGTTTTTCAACTGATCGTTGAACTGAACACCACCACAGCCATTAACTTGCAAATCAATAAAGCCGGGACAAAGCACTGCACCATTCAGATCGCGCGTGACAATATCTTTTGGTAAATTTTGTATTGAGCAAACACTTTTGATTAAGCCGTCTGCAATTATAACGGCATGCTCATCTAGTCTGTCGTGACCGGTATAGATAATGCAGTTGGTTAAAGCATACATCTTAGCCTCCTATGGGATCGGGAGATGATGATTGAAGATAATGACGGTAATCAGCCTGGGAGAGGCATCAGGCTGCATGGATTCTTATTTTTTGCTGGCGAATTCGCCGATAATATCTGCTTCCAGTTGATGGAAGTATTTGACTGTTTTTACCTTCAATTCCATTGTTGCAGGTTCGTCACAGACAATGATGGATTTAGGATGCATTTGCAGACAGCTTATGGTCCACATATGGTTAACATTGCCTTCAATTGCCGCCTGAATGGCTTGGGCCTTATTTAGACCCGTTGCAAGGATCATGATTTCTTCTGCATCCATTAACGTGCCTACACCTACGGTCAGGGCGTATTTAGGCACCTGATTAATATCATTATCGAAGAAGCGGGAGTTAGCTGTGCGGGTTTCTACGGTAAGTGTTTTAATGCGTGTACGGGAAGTCAGGGATGATGCGGGTTCATTGAAAGCAATATGACCGTCATTGCCGACGCCCCCCATAAATAGATGAATCTGACCATAAGACTTAATTTTGTCTTCATAACGTTGACATTCCGCTTCGACATCAGAGGCATTACCATTAAGTAGATTGATATTTTCTTTTTGAATATCAATATGATCAAAGAAATTCTGGTACATAAACCCATGGTAGCTTTGTGGATGATTTTCGGCGATGCCAACATATTCATCCATATTGAATGTCACGACATGTTTAAAACTAACTTTCCCTGCTTTATGCAAAGCAATTAATTCTTTGTAAGTTGCCAGTGGTGTACTGCCGGTTGGTAGCCCCAAAATAAAAGGGTGCTCGGCGGTGGGGTTAAATGTATTGATTTTACTAACGATATAGTGTGCGGACCATTTACCAACATCACTTGCATTCGTTAGGGGGATCAGTCTCATAAATGCCTCTTAAAACAAGAAATTATAGCAGTTGGATAAATTAGCTGATTAACTAATCTTCTTATCGTGTGAATACTATACCCGTCATCTTTCAAGTTGCCTCTTTGTTGGCTGCACTCGCTCACCCCGGTCACATAGTTATCTATGCTCCCGGGGATTCACTCCCTTGCCGTCGCGATGTATCTTGAAATCCATAGGGTATAAATCATTTTTATGAGCAGAGATATGCTGTACGTCAAAGATATTTTTTATCTTAAAATAAGATACAAAAAATAGCCAGGAAATTAATGGAGGAAGTGATGGATTTTACGGTTTTTGTCACTTATTAAGTCATCTTATTTTTGCAAGAAAAATAAAAGGGAACGAGAGATGAGTTCCCTTTTAAGTTCGAGGTGTTTTTAGCTATGATCTTTTATTTGGCGATCTTTTGTCTGGTCTATCTAAGGGTAGCTGAGTACGTATCTGCTCGGCAATACTTTCTGCCTGGGGTCCCAATACAACTTGAACACTCTGTTTCCCTATTTTCAGGACGCCTTTCGCACCTAATTGTTTTAACTGGTGTTCATCCAATTGTGTGTTGTCTTCAACGGTTAAGCGAAGACGGGTAATGCAAGCGTCTACGGTATGAATATTTTGTGCGCCACCAAGAGCGGTGATGTAATGTTGGATTGTTTCGTTGTCTTGGGAGGCGGAAGTCGCTTGAGTTGTTTCTCCAATTTCGCGGCCTGGCGTACGTAAGTTGAAAATACGAATCATGAGGGTGAAGCAAACAAAATACAGCACAAAGAACAAGGCGATTAATGGGATTAACAACCACGGCTTGGTTGCCAGACCCCAGCTCAATACAAGGTCAATTAATCCGGCGGAGAATCCAAAGCCATGCAGAATGCCCAATGAATTGACGATAACCATGCTAACACCAGCCAATATTGCATGCAGAACATATAAAGCTGGAGCCAGGAATAAGAATGAGAATTCTATTGGTTCAGTTATACCGGTTAAGAACGTTGTCAAAGCGACGGATAATAGCATCCCGCCAATCTGAGGACGACGTTCCTTTGGTGCTGCAAGATACATTGCCAGTGCAGCGCCGGGCAAACCGCCCATAAAGATGGGATAAGCCCAGGCCATGTAGATTCCGGCATGAGGATCACCGGCGAAGAAACGGTTCAAGTCGCCGCGGCTCATATCGGTGGCTATTTGGGTAATCGTAGAGCCGTCAATACCTGGAACCGCCGCGCCGATGGTCAGAGAACGGACAACATCTGGAGCCAGGCAGATATTATGTACAGAACTGGCTAAGTCATAAGTAATTTTCAGACAATCACCCAAACTAAACCAGAAAACAGAATGCAGGATATAGTGTAAACCAAATGGAATGAGAGAGCGGTTAAGCACACCATAAGTAAACCATCCGACCATACCGCTTTTTGATACTAAAAGGCTGAAAGTATCAATACCGTGCTGAACATATGGCCATGCATAGCCACATATCCATGCAATGAACAGACAAATAATGCCTGTCATGATAGGGACTAATCGCTTACCGGCGAAGAAAGCAAGAAACTCCGGCAGGCGTGTATCTGAAAAACGGTTATAACAATGACCGGCAACAATACCTGCGATAATGCCTGCGAAAAAAGACATATTGATTGTCGAATCTATGACTGCCGTAGCTTTAGTGAGTACTAAAAAACCAACGACACCTGCCAGTGCGGCAGCGCCAGCATTATCTTTTGCTAAGCCTATCGCGATACCTAATGCAAATAGCAGAGGGAGGTTTTCAAAAATACCCCCGCCAGCGCTGGCGATGAAAGGAATATTAAATACGTCGGGTTGACCAAAACGTAGCAAAAGTGCAGCTACGGGAAGCGTGGCAATGGGAAGCATTAATGCTTTTCCCAATCGCTGCAAATAATTGAATATACCCATAATGCTTACCTTAGTTGTAGGAAGTTTTATTGAAAAAATAGCGCGCTATTAACAACAGCAATACAACTTATTTTTAGTTGAAAAATAATAAAAAGCTACACATAAGTGAGTAATTGTGATCACTGTAGCGATATTGTTTAAAATTGCATAAATTGAGTCATTTGTAGTCAACGGGTTCAAATTTTTAACTGAATTAACTTAATGATTTATTTAATTTTATGGTTTTTAGCTATCGAAATAGATTGAATAACATCAAATTTAATTATAAAAAAACAGATAATTAGATAAGAAAATCTCGGACAGATATTGCCAAGAGTTAATAAATTGCAAAGTATTTTATTGTTTATTTACGACGGTTTAAACATTAAAATGAGTGTATGCAACGTAACTATTTGTTATATTTTGGTTAATTTTATTAGTCTGATTGTAAATTTATTTTTAAATAAATACCCAATAGAATAGCCGTATAA